>JACQGL010000150.1 GCA_016199525.1 Armatimonadota bacterium | reverse complement strand
TGTGTCCATCTGCGTTCATCCGCAGTTCCTTATCCCTCGGCAGTCTCTGCATTTCGGTGGTGCGCGAAGACTATCGTGCGTGCCGGAGCTCGGGGTGGCGCTCCAGAATGTACTCATAGCGGTCCCGTGTCTGCCCCGTGCGCATGTCGAACAGCGGCGAACCGCCTGCGTAGACCGTATCCGGCGGGTCGCCGTACGGGTTCAGACCCTTCTCCTTGATCCAGCGATCGATTCGCTGGCGCGCTTCGGGATCTATCTTGGCCATGCCGGTTCCCTTCTGGCCGGAAAGAGGCGCGTTCCATGATTTAAGGAACGCCGTTCCCGAGAATCTGTTACGCGCGCGCTCGCCCCGATCCTGATTCCCAGGCAAATAAAAACGGTCGCCCCGCGGGACGGCTGCGAGACGAAACTGCTCTGACTCACTGGGGCTTATCCCGTTCATCGGATCTTCCCAGATCCCTTCGGCGTGATTTCCACACTCCGCCGCGCTGCGGCCTGGCCTCTAAGCGCCGGGCAACCCTGCCCGCCATCAGGAGGTACGGGCAGACATATGCCTGGTTGGTTTCTTCCTAATCGGGCGCATCAATTGACACTACCCTGGCCGCGTGCTACAATTGGCCCGCTCGCCAGGCCGCGACGCGTTACAAGAGGCAGCCGATCCCACGGCCCGCACGGGCCGTTTTTTGATGGATGACAGAACCGCGGGACAAGCAGGCACGCATCCGGAACTTCTGCATCATCGCGCACATCGATCACGGGAAGTCCACGCTGGCGGATCGCCTCCTAGAGGTCACCGGCGCGATCAGCCCCGATCGTATGCGCGACCAGGTGCTGGATCGCATGGATCTGGAGCGGGAGCGCGGCATCACCATCAAGATGGCCGCCGTCCGCATGCATTTCCGCGCTCGTAACGGCCAGGAGTACGAGCTAAATCTGATCGATACGCCCGGGCACGTGGACTTCAGCTACGAAGTATCCCGCAGCCTGGCGGCGTGCGAAGGCGCAGTCCTGGTGGTGGATGCGTCCCAGGGGGTCGAGGCGCAGACGATCGCCAACGTTAACCTGGCCCTGGGCAACCATCTGACGATCATCCCCGTGATCAACAAGGTGGACCTGCCCGCCGCCGACCCCGAGCGCGTACGAGAGGAAATCGAGGAGGTGCTGCTCATCGAGGGGAGCGAGTGCCTGCTCGCCAGCGCACGCCAGGGCCTGGGGATCGAGGAGATCCTGGAGGCGGTGGTGGAGCGTATCCCGCCCCCGTCCGGGCGTGCAGAGGCGCCCCTGCGCGCGCTCATCTTCGATAGCCACTTCGATCCTTACCTGGGGATCATCGCCTACGTGCGGGTGGTAGACGGCGAGCTGCGGCCGGGGATGCGCCTCCGCATGATGAGCAGCGGGCGCGAGTTCGAGGTGGGCGGGGTTGGCATCTTCACGCCGGAGATGCAGCCCACCACCACGCTGGCCGCGGGGCAGGTCGGCTTTGTGCACGCCGGCATCAAGACCGTAGGCGATTGCCGCGTGGGGGACACGATCACCGCCGCGGAGCGCCCCGCCGAGACGCCGCTCCCTGGTTACAAGCAGGTCAAGCCGATGGTCTTCTGCGGCCTGTATCCAGTGGACAGCGACCAGTTCGGCGACGTGCGGGACGCCCTCGCCAGGCTCCAGCTCAACGATGCCGCCCTGGTTTATGAGCCGGAGACCTCGGCAGCCCTCGGCTTCGGGTTCCGCTGTGGGTTCCTGGGGCTGCTGCACAGCGAGATTATCCAGGAACGGCTGGAGCGGGAATTCGGCCTGGAGCTGGTGGCTACCTGCCCGTCTGTAGTCTACCGCGTAACCACCACGGATGGCGTGACCCACGAGATTGACAACCCGACCCGCTGGCCGCATCCAGGCCGCATCCAGCGGGTGGAAGAGCCGGTGGTGGACGCCACCATCGTAGTGCCCACAGAGTACGTGGGCACGTGCATGGAGCTGTGCAACAACCGCCGCGGCGAGTTCCGTAACATGGAGTACTCGGGCGCGCAGCGGGTGATCCTTTCCTACCGGCTGCCCCTGGCGGAGATCCTGCTCGATTTCTTCGACCAGCTAAAGAGCCGCACGAAGGGCTACGCCTCCCTGGATTACGATTTTGCCGGCTACCAGGAAAGCCACCTGGTGAAGATGGATATTATGCTGAATGGCCAGGTAGTGGATGCGCTCTCCTTCATTACGCACCGCGACCGGGCCTATCCGCGCGGCAAGCAGCTGGTAGAGCGGCTGCGCGGCATTCTGCCGCGGCAGTTGTTTGAAATCCGCATCCAGGCGGCGCTGGGGAGCAAGATCATCGCCGCGGAGAGCGTCAAACCGCTGCGCAAGAACGTGCTGGCCAAGTGCTATGGCGGCGATGTGACCCGCAAGCGCAAGCTCCTGGAACGGCAGAAGGAAGGCAAGAAGCGGATGAAGGCCGTGGGATCGGTGGAAATCCCGCAGGAGGCCTTCCTCTCCGTGCTGCGCGTGGATTGACCTGCTTGCCTGGGGTTAGACGACACCCGCCCAGGCATCGGTTCACTAGGCCGTCAATGAAGGCGCATCAGTGCGGCTAGAAAAGAGAAGACGACTCTACGAGGCAGCGACAGGTGAGAAAACAACGTTCCACAGGCAGTAGTACCCCGGTCCTTCTGAGTTCGTTGCCTCACTCGTTTCTTCTTGGTATGGGCATTCACCAAGGTCCGCTTGCGGCTGCCCGATAGCGGGATGGTCTGGCGGGAGCGAGGACCAGGATGGCCCCACCAGGCACGGAGGACCAGCAGGCGCCTGATCCCAAGCCAGACAGACGGAGGCTGTGCATCCCGATGGCATCGGGACTGACGGCGCTTATGCGGCCGGCGTTGGGGCTGGCGTCCCGACCGGCACTGGGCTGGGCCGCGCTCGTCCTCTTCGCTCTCGTGGTTGCCAGCTTCCACGCCGGGCGGTACCCCGCCCGCGGCTGGCCCGGAGCGTTCTGGCACTACGAGAAGAAGGGCAGCGATATCGAAGTGCCCCAGCGGCACGCGCGCCAGGCAAGCTTCAGAGAGATCCTTGGCTGGTGGATCGGACCCTGGATCAGCGAAGAAGAGGGTGTCCCCGACACCCGCCACTATCGCCCCCTCACCAGCACCCTCTTCTATCTTCAGTACCGACTCTGGGGCGAGCGGGACGACCTCTATTGCTGGCTGAGCCTGTTGCTGCACCTGACGAACGTGGTGCTGGTAGCGCTGCTTACCGCCCACCTGGCAGGTGGGCCGCTCTGGGCACGACTAGGCCTCGGGGGCGGGGCCGTGGTGTTATTCGGCAGCCCCTGGCTGGCCAATGACACGGTGATCAGCTGGGAGCTCACCTGGTGGCCCGCCCAGATGGACCTCGGCTCCCTGGCGTTCAGCCTCCTGTCCCTGATCCTGGTGAAGCACTTCCTCCACACCGGCGAGCATCGCTGGCTGTACGCAGCAGTGGCCGCCTTCTCGGTCGCCGTGCTGTTCAAGGAAATCGCCTACGTGGTGGCCCCAATGGCCTGTCTTCTCGCCCTGGAGGCGCGGGCCCGGTGGCGGCCGGTTGCCGCAGCCTACGGGATCGCGCTGGCGTTGCTGATCGGCGCGCGGCTGTTGGCGCTGTCGGGATCGCTTAACACGGGCGCCCATTTCACCGGGTGGCCCCGCTACTTCGCACTCATTGCGGCGCCGCAGGTCGCCCTGCTGCTGATCATCAAGGGGATGTGGCCGCAACTGGCAGGCGCCATCCTGGGGGTGGTCGCGTTTGTCCTTCTGGCCCGCACTCGCATCCGCCTGTGGGCCGCGGCGGCTGCCGGTGCACTGCCGACCCTGGCCGGAACCTGCTTCGCAGTGGGACATATGCTGATCCTGTTCGATACCACTGCGCTCCGTACGCTCCTCAATCTGATGACCTGGCTGACGGCAGCGGCCCTGGCAATCCGGGCGTGGCGGCGGCCGGCAGTGGCGGCGTTGACGGTGGGGTTCCTGCTCACGGCCCTGGTGGTGGGGTGGTATCCCTACATTTACGCCTACCGCCGTTACTGGGTTCTCGCTTTGCAGAGCGCCCTGGTGGCCCTGCTGGTGGCCGAGGGGTGGGATTTCGTCCGCAGCATGAAGGAGTGGCGCCGAACGGTGAAGCCGGGCGAGGTGGCCAGCGGGTAATCCTGGCTCGCACTCTCTCGGTTTGCCGCCGCGATCGCGAAGATGGAGGCGGAATAGGCGCGCCTCCCCTGTCAGTAATGATTCACATCCACCACCGCCCCGCTGATGCCGCGGGCCGCATCGGAGGCGAGGAAGACCGCTACGTCCGCCACCGTGTCCGGCTGCATGACCTTCGACGGGTCCTCGTCGGGGAGGTAGGCGGCGCGCATACGGGTGGCCACGCCCCCGGGGGCGATGGCGACCACGCGGATGTGATACGGCTTCAGCTCTGCGGCCAGCGCCTCGGTGAGGTTATTGATCCCCGCCTTGGCGGCAGCGTAGGGGCCGTAATCGGGCTTGCCGCGGTGGGAGCTCCGCGAGGAGAGGTTGATGATCACGCCGCCCCCGCGCGCCCTCATGGAGGGTGCGAACGCCCGCGTACAGAGGAAAGCGGTACGCAGGTTAGCCGCTACCGTCCCTTCCCACTCCGCCAGGGTCATCTCGATGACCGGCTTGAACACGCCCCAGCCCGCGTTGTTGACCAGGATATCCACGCCGCCCCAGGCGCCCAGCACCCGTTCGGCCAGCGTGGCTACGGACGCCTCATCGGTGAGGTCGGCGGGAATGGCGAGGGCGCGCCGGCCGAGCGCCTCGATCTCCCGTGCCACGGCGGCGACCTCTGCCTCGCTGCGGGCGGCTACGGCTACGTGCGCTCCCTCCCGCGCGAACGCCCGCGCAATGGCGGCGCCGATCCCGCGTCCGCTGCCCGTCACCACTGCGTGTCGATCTTGGAGTAGTCCTGCCATTGCCTATTCAAGAATCTGGTTCCACCCGGAATCAGCCGTGGCACGCGCGCCTAACGCCGCTGCTTGCGCAGCCGGATCTTCTGCCCGTCATGCCCGGTCAACTCCAGAATCTTGCCTTTGTTCAGGAGGCGGTAGGGAATCGGGCCCCCGGCGCCGCTACTGGTTTTCAGGTACAGCTGCCTGCTATCTGCGGACCAGGTGCCTCGGTCGCTGGTGGACGGGGCCTTCCACGTGCAGCGGCCGTTCTTCTGAAAGATAACCACCCCTTCCCCCCCCGAATCGGGATCGGCACCCTTCCAGGTGCCGATAAGCGTGGAAACGATCTTCGGCACCGGCTTTCGGGGCGTGGCCGCCGGTGCCACGGTAGCCGTGGCGGCGATCACGGAGAGCAGCGCGACCAGGGGCAGGGCGCGGGCATGCATCGGGGCCTCCTGCTGGGGCAATGGGTCCTCACCCGGCGGGTGAGCTGCTTCAGCGAGAATCCGCATCCCGACGCAGTCGGGATCGCCGCTCAGTTCGCCAGGATACCGCATCGGACCTCTCCCATCCCCCCTGGCGGAGCGGCAGGGCTACGGACCCCGAGAGTGCTGCGGCCGTGCTGGTGGGCCGCCTCACGGGCGAGGAAATCTCCCTCCCTTCGGCCAACACGTCAGCGTATCTCTTTGCCAAGAGGCGCGAACCTGTCTGGAGGTGAGTGTGGAGATCCGGCGCGAAGGACAGCCGCTAGAAGCGCGGAAGAAGACTTACCCGCAGACGCGGACGGGAAAGCAAGCGATGGGGTATAGACCAGTATGAAAATCACCAGCTACGATACCTACCTAGTCGGCAACCCGTGGAAGAACTGGGTCTTCCTGGTGCTACACACGGACGAGGGGATCGACGGCGTGGGCGAAGGCACCGTGCACGGCTTCGCTCGGCCCACCGAGGCGGTGATCCGGGAGCTGGATCGGTTCTTCCTCGGATCCGATCCGTTCCAGATCGAGATCATCACCCAGAAGATGGTCCGCGACCTGTTTTCCGAGGGTGGCCAGGTGCACAAGGGCGCCGTGGCCGCCGTGGAGGTCGCGTGCTGGGACATCATCGGCAAGGCCCTCGGGCAGCCGATCCATAACTTCCTCGGCGGCCGCTGCCACGAGAAGATCCGCGCCTACGCCAACGGCTGGTATCGCGGGGAACGCCAGCCGGAGGCATTCGCAGAACTGGCGCAGAAGGTCGCGGCGCGGGGCTATACGGCCCTGAAGTTCGATCCGTTTGGCGCTGCCTGGATGGCGCAGGACCGCCTGGACGAAGACCTCTCTATCGACATCATCGCCGCGGTGCGCGAGGCGGTGGGGACGCAGGTGGACCTATTCGTCGAGGGCCACTGCCGTTTCACGGTGGCGCAGGCGATCAAGCTGGCCGAGCGGATGGCGCCCTGTCGCCCTTCCTGGTTTGAGGAGCCGGTGCCCCACCAGCACATCCCAGCGATGGCGGAGGTGGCGCGCCACTCCCCGGTGCCAATTGCTACGGGGGAGAGCTTTAGCTCCCTGCACCAGTTCGCCGAGCTGATGGACCACAACGTGGTTTCCATCTACCAGCCGGAGATACACCACCTGGGTGGCATCCTGGCGGCGCGCAAGGTATGCGCGATGGCCGAAGCCCACTACGCCGTGGTGGCGCCACACAACGCGCAGGGCCCAGTTTCCACAGCGATGTGCCTGCAGCTCGCTGCCTGCACCCCGAACTTCTACGTGCAGGAAATCTTCGACGAGTTCAACGTGGAGTGGGAGCAGCGGCTGATCGATCACCCCGCCCACGTAGTGGATGGTTACCTGGAGATCCCCGAGCGGCCGGGTCTGGGCGTAAGCCTCAACCTCGAAGAGGCCCGCAAGCACCCGTACGAGAAGATGTACTTCCTGCCGCTGTTCAAGCCAGGCTGGGAGCGCCGGGAGGGCGAGTAGTCGCAGAATTCGACGGACACCACGGAGTTTAATAAACTCCGTGGTGTCGATTCCGCAGAGTGGTTACCGGGTGGCGGGCGTGGGTGCGTTGGCCGGCGCGGGCGCGTTAGCCGCCTGGTTCGGTGTTGACGCCGCTGCTTTCGCCGCCTGCCTGGCCTTCTCAGCGGCCTCTTTTTTCGCCTTTGCCTCGGCCTCTCTGGCTTGCTTTTCGGCCTGTTTGCGGAGCTGCTCCTGGCGCTGGCGCTCGGCTTCCTGCTCCTTCTGGTACTTCGCGTAGAGGCGCGTTTCCGCCGCCGCCAAATCCTTGCGGCCGAGTTCGCGGAACTTCTTCGCCAGATGGTCGTGCAAGCTGCCCTGGTCGTAGGCGTTCCGGGAGGCATCCTGGTAGGCCTTGACCGCATCCGGCTTGCGGCCCATCTCCCGGTACACCTCCCCCAGCTGCAGGTAGATCTCGGCGGCGGCGCTCCGGTCCAGGGCCTTCCGGAGGACTGCCTCCGCCTTCGGCCAATCCTTCAGGCGCGTGTAGATCTGGCCCAGGTGGTATTCCAGGCCCACCGTCTCGCTGCCCCCCTCGCCGAGCGCCAGCTCGTACTGTTCCGCCGCCTGTCGGAGCACCTGCTGCTCCTTCTCACCCAGCGGCTTCGCGTCGGCGGGGGCGCCGAACGCCATCGAGAGAGCATCACCACCCGTCTGCTCTTCCAGAAGCACGCCTTTGACGAACGGCGACCGGGGCTCGATCCGCGCGCTGCGCTTCAGCTCCTCTACGAAGCCCCGTGCGATCGCTTGGCCGACGGACTGCTGGTACTCCTCCTGCTTCCTGCGCCGTTCCTCGGGGCTCCACTTATCGGCCCCTTTTTCTGTCGGCTGCCAGGGGCGTTCGTCCATCGCCTTCAGCACATGGTAGCCGAACTCACTGCGTACCGGATCGGAGACCTGGCCTTTCTTGAGTTGCAGCGCCGCGCCGAGGAACTCCGGTACGAAACTGGATCTGGGCGTTACCCAGCCAACGTCGCCTCCTTTGTCCTTACTGCCCGCGTCATCCGAGCGCGCGCGGGCCAGGGCGGCAATGTCCGCGCCGCCGCGGAGCTGCTGGGCAATGGAGCGTGCCTGTTGCAGGGCCTGTTCCGGCGTGCGTTTCTCCAGGTTTATCAGCACGTGAGAAACGCGCACTTCCACGGGGCGGGCCTTGGCGGTGAGGGCTTCCTGCAGGCGCTGGCGCAGCAGCTGGCGGCGGACAGTGTCCGGCTGATAGATGACTGCCGACCGGAGCTGGCTGCGCCGCTCCTCCTGGTCCTTTGGAGATAGCCCCTCACCCTCCTGTTGGAGGCGCGCGTCGATCATCGCATCGGTCTGCTGCCTCACCTCCCCATCGCTGACGCTGACGCCGATCTTCTGGGCGCCCTGGGACCGGATCACGTCCTCGACCGCGCCATCCCAGGCCATGCGCGTCATGAAGAACTGCATGGATATGGGCAGGGCCTGGCCCCGCATGATCTCCTCGATGCGCTGCTGAAAGTCCAGGCGCTGGATGGGGACGCCGTTAACGGTGGCAAACTCCTCCTGCGTCGAGCCCGCGCCCATGAATTGCGCTGTGGTGGGGGTGAATACATACACGGCGCCCACGGCAAAAACCAGCGCGAATACGAACATCACGGGCCGGATGGCCCGCCGCATCTTCCGTCGCATCCGGACCAAAGACATGGGTGCCTCCCAAATTCAGGGTCGCCGTTGCCTGCGCCACGCGGAGGGATGGGGGAGCGAGAGAACAAGAGCATAGGAGAATGGCGTCCCGATGCCTTCTCCCACTCTCCCGTTCTCCGCGCCGCCGCGTCTCCGTAGTGAGCGTACCCGTATGTTAGCGGCAGGCCTTCGCTCGCGCCGGGGTGAATTCAGAGATCAGGCGATGGCCGTACGCATGAGGCGAAGCATTGCTTCCAGGCACAGCCGGGAGCCCGCTTCAATATCGCCATTCGGCGGCTGGTAGTGCGTCTCCAGAGAGACATAGCCGGCATAGCCATCGCGGGCGAGGGCCGCGAACTGCCCCGCGTAGTCGATATCACCCTCGCCGACAATCGTCCACCGCCGCTGGCCGTCCGCATCCCTGATCGCATCTTTCACATGCACGTGCTGGAGGTAGGGCCGCACCGCCCCGTAGCCGTTCGGGTAGGGGATCTCACCCAGCATAAAGGCGTTGCCGGGATCCCACACACACCGCAGGGCAGGGGAGTTAATCCTGGCAAGCAGGCTCGCCGCCTCTGCGCCGGTGCCGAGGTAGCAGGCGTGCTCGTTCTCCAGGGCGAGCGTAAACCCCGCCTGCTCTGCACGGCGGACGGCGGGGTGCAGCGCCGCCTCGATCTCGGCCAGGATTTCCCGCGTCGGTTCTTCGTGCCGCCAGAAGGCAAAGATGCGCACCTGCGTCGTATCAAAATAGCGGCAGAGATCAAAGGCGCGCTCCAGCAGCTGGAGCTGCGCCTCGCGGCCCTGTTCGGTGGCCAGGTGGAGCGAACTCTTGACATCAGTAGCAGCGCCAGGGTGCAGGTCGCACTTGTAAATCGGGCTGGCGATGCCGCACACGCTCATGCCCCGCTCCCGGAGGGCCCGTCGGGCGCGAGCCAGCGACGCGGGCGCGAGGTCCATGATGTTGGTGCCCCAGAGGCCGCGCAACTCGGCGGTGCGCACGCCGTACTCGGCCATCACATCGAGGGCATGCTCAAAGTCCTGGGAAACCTCGTCCGTAATCACCGCGGGCTGCATTCTCTTTCCGTCCCCTACGTGGCGGGAAAGCAGTTGCTACCGACCGCACGGCGCGCCCCGCGGCCGCCGGCCAGCGGGAAGGAACCAGGCGGCCGCCCCATCTTAAGGGAAAAGGAATCCGGTGTCAAGAAAACGGAAAGCGCGAACAGTCGGGCCAGAGCCTTCTCCGCTCGCCACAGGGAAAGAGCTCGCAGGCGAAAAGCGGCCCCAGGGGGGGGAATGGCAGCGCTGGATGGCCGCCGGGATAGCAGCAGGGATCGCCGTAGCGGCCACCTGGCAGGCCATATCCCTCGGTATAGGACCTCCTCGTGCCGAGGCGCTTACTCTGGACTCCGGCGAGGTTCTGGAGCTGCAATCCGGTCCATTGCTGGCGATACCGGTGGCGATTTACGCCCTTCTCTGGTGGCTACCGGCGGTGGGCGTCTGCCTCCGGCGGCGGTGGGGGCTCAACCTCGGCATGGGCATCGCGGCAGTGACGCTGCTGTTCGGCCTCTCGCTGGCGTTACTGGCGGGCCCAAAGCTACGCCAGCAGGGCATGACTCTTTCCACTCCGGGCGACTGGGCGATGCTGATGGGCGCCGCGGCTTTCTTCGTGCTGGCGTGGTCCCGACGCCGTCGGGACTGCTCTCCCCTTTGACAGGCGCGCGGCGCGCTCGTATCATGGTGGCTGGCCGGGGGGAGCGGGTGAGAGCCGCTTCCCTGTGCGCAGTGGCGATGAGGGCTTCCAGTAGCGGTGCGGCGAAAGGGTTACGGGCGCGTGCGCGGAATCCCGACGTAATCGGGACTGGGCGGGAAAGCCGCATAGATCCCGTCCCGAATCCCGAAAGCTTTCGGGACGGGATTCGGGACGGGGGCAATCCCGGTGCAATCGGGACGGCGCGGCTTCCGGGGGGAGCGATGCCTGTGTCGGCGATGTCGGGACGGCGGTCGGCGCTAGTGGTGCCGTGGACCGCTGCCGCAGCGCCCGTCGACCTGGCCGCGCGTCTGCTGGGTGAGCGGGGCCTGGTGTTCCTCGACAGCGCCAGTGAGGTCGGTGGGCAGGGGCGGTGGTCGTTTCTGCTCATCGATCCGCAGTGCGTGCTGACCGCATCCCATGGCGCTCTCTGCCTTCAGTCCCGAGCGTCTCAGGACGTCCGCTGGTCCCGATCGCATCGGGGCCTGTTCGATACGGTCCGCGACCTGCTGCGCGCCCATCCGCTTGCTCCTCATCCCGAGGTTCCGTTCGTGGGTGGGGCCGCGGGTTATTGGGGCTACGAACTGGGTACGGAGGTCGAACCCCGGGTGCGTCGGCGCCGCCCGGTTCCGGCCGCATCGGCGCTCCCGGACGCCTGGATCGGCTTCTACGACCTGGTGTACGCCTTCGACCACGCCTCCGGGACCGGCTACCTGGTCGCCAGCGGCGATGATGCGCCAGGGCCAGGCGGTGATAGGCACGGCTCGCCGGAGGAACGCGTGCGCTGGCTATCCCGAAAGCTTTCGGGACCTCGTGCGGCCCTACGGCCCGTAGGGGGCGCGGGCCCGACTCCGGAGTGGTGCAGCTCCCCGGCAATGGGGCTAACGTCCTCTCACACGCGGGCCACCTACACGCAGGCGGTTCGGCGCGCGCTGGCCTACATTGCTGCGGGCGATATCTACCAGGTGAACCTCAGCCAGCGATTCCAGTCCCGACTACGTCGGGATGGCCATCCGTGGGCACTCTACCGGCGGCTGCGGGAGCGCAGCTCCGCTCCGTTCGCCGCCTACGTGGACGCCGGCGACCATCAGGTGCTCTCCTCTTCGCCGGAACGGTTCCTGCGCATCCGGGGCCGAGAGGTGGAAACGCGGCCGATTAAGGGCACGCGCCCGCGTGGGGCGGATCCGGCGGCGGATGCCGATCTGGCCCGCGCCCTGCTCACTAGCCCGAAGGACCGCGCCGAGCTGGTGATGATCGTGGATCTGGAACGCAACGATCTGGGCCGCGTGTGCGACTATGGCAGCGTGCGCGTGGCGGACCTGTGCGCGTTGGAAAGCCATCCTACCGTGCACCACCTGGTGGCCACCGTGTGCGGACGGCTGCGAGAGGAGGTGCACCCCATAGATTGCCTGCGGGCGTGCTTCCCTGGCGGCTCGATCACCGGCGCACCCAAGGTGCGGGCTATGGAGATCATCGCCGAGATGGAGCCGTTCGAGCGGGGCGTCTACACGGGGGCGATTGGCTACTGTGGCTTCGATGGCACGGCGGAATGGAACATCGCCATCCGCACGATGAGGGTGGCGGGAGAGGAGGTGTCGTTCTGCGCGGGCGGGGGCATTGTGGCTGATTCCGATCCCGACGCCGAGTATGAGGAAACCTTGCACAAGGCGCGGGGAATGCAGGAGGCGCTGGGACTGAAGATGACAGATCGCTGATGGACGCGTGGGAAGAACAGCGCTTCTGTGTGGGGGAGGCGGGCGCCGTGGTGCGCCTGATCCAGGCCGATTGCCTGGAGGTGCTCCCCGCCCTGCTGGAACCCGGCGCCGTAGATGTGGTGATCACCTCGCCGCCCTATAACCTGGGCATCGGCTACAAAGGGTTCGACGATGCCGCACCCCGTGATGCCTACCTGGAGTGGACGGATCGCTGGGCGGCGGCGGTGGCGCGCGTTCTCTCCCCCCAGGGATCGTTTTTCCTCAACATCGCGGGCAAGCCCAGCGATCCCTGGGGCCCATTCGACGTGCTGCAGGTGATGCGCCGTCACTTCCGGCTGCAGAACACCATCCACTGGATCAAGTCCATCGCCATTCCCGAATCCCGAAAGCTTTCGGGACGGGACGAGGACATAGGCAACTACCCTGGGTGGGAAAACGACCTGGTGGTGGGGCATTACAAGCCGATCAACAGCGCGCGCTACCTGAACGACTGCCAGGAATATGTGTTCCACCTCACGCACCAGGGAGACGTGGCCCTGGACCGCCTGGCCATCGGCGTGCCCTATCGCGACAAGAGCAACGTCACACGCTGGCGTGCTGCAGGGGGGGACCTTCATTGCCGTGGTAACACCTGGTTTATTCCCTACTCAACAATCCAACGGCGGGACCGGGATCGGCCGCATCCGGCCACCTTCCCTCCGCGTCTGGCGGAGATGTGCATGCGTCTCCACGGCCTGTCCCGAAAGCGTTCGGGACTGGCGCTGGACCCGTTCTTGGGCCTGGGCAGTGCCGCCCTCGCGGCGGCCAGATTGGAGGTGCCGTTCCTGGGGATGGAGATCTCCCCTACTTATTATCGAGAGGCGGTGCAGCGGCTGCGAGAGGCGCTGGCCCGTACGGGCCGAAAGCTTTCGGGATGACCATTCAGGAGTAAGAGCAAGGGAATGAGTAAGAAGCCGTATTCGATCGAGCAGATCTGATGCGCATCCTGCAGGTGATTACCCCAGCGCGAATGGCGGGCGCAGAGCGCTCCATGCTCTCGTTGTGCGAGCACCTGGCGCACGCGGGCCATGAGGTGGTGGTGATTGCCAAACCGGGGGTGGAGCTGCTCGCGGCAGCGCGTTCGCTTGGCCTGGCGGCGGAGGGACACCCGATAGGCGGCAAGGCGAACCTCCTCGCCCCGGCGCTCCTGGCGCGGCTGGCGCGGCGTCACCGCGCGGACGTCCTCCACACCCACCTCTCCACCGCCTCCCTGTGGGGCTCCTACGCCGGTCTGCTGTCGGGCGTGCCCTGCGTGGCGCACGTGCGCGCCCTGAACTCTGCGGCCTGCTTCCTGGCCGCGCGGCGCATCATCGCCGTCTCCCAGGCGGTGAAGGATCACCTGGTCGCCCAGAGAATCAGCCCGGACCGGATCGACGTGGTTTACACCGGCATCGACCCGGCGCGTTACCATCTCTCGCTCTCCCGGGAGGTGGCCCGGGAGCGGCTTGGGCTGGCGCGGGACGCCGTGATCGTGGGCGTGGCGGCGCACCTATCGCCACGGAAAGGGCACGCGGTGCTGCTGGAGGCGCTGGCACGGCTGGGCGAGACGCGGCCACCGGTGCGCGCGCTCTGCGTGGGCGACGGCAACCTCCGCCCCGCGCTGGAGAACCAGGCGCAGGCGCTGGGCATTGCGGAGCGCGTCACCTTCGCCGGCTATCAGCCGGACGTCCTCCCGTGGTACGCGGCGATGGATGTGGTGGCCCTGCCGGCGGTGGAGGGGGAAGGGCTGCCGCGCACGCTCCTGGAGGGCGGCTTCCTGGGCCTGCCCGCCATCGCCAGCCGGATTAGTGGGACCCCCGAGATCGTGGCGGACGGCCGCACCGGCTACCTGGTACCCCCCGGCGACGCGGATGCGCTGGCGGAGCGCCTGGGCCAGCTCGCCGCGGATGCAGACCTGCGCCGGCGGCTCGGGGAGGCGGCGCGGGAACGCATCCGCCGCACGTTCACTGTAGCGGCGATGGTCCAGGGCACGCTGGCTGCCTACCAGCGCGCGGGGGTGGCGGGATAGGCGATGCCTGGGGGGGAGCCAGGAACTCCCCTGGGGGGCGGCGAATGGAGCCGTACGAGCGTGTACCTGTCCGCGTAGGAGGTAGCGATGAAGGTCTCGCGGTGGTCTCGCTGTATCGGGATGGCGGCGCTAATCTGGGTGGCCGGTATATATCCGGCGGGCGCGCAGAACCCAGCCATCACACTGAACGTGGATAACCTTGAACTCCGCGAGATCGTCAAGCGCCTGGGTGAGACGGCCAGGGCACCGCTCGAGCTGTTCGCTCCCGACGACGTCACCTCCCAAAAAGCGAGCTTCCACTGGGAGAAGGTCGGCCTGGGCCAGGCGATGCGCGATCTCTGTAACCGGTTTGCTCTGGTGGCGCAGCACCGCCCGGGGGCAGGCTATGAGTTGCGCCGGTTCGGCGGCGTGGCACCCAACGCGGGCGAGGACAATGCCCCCCGCGCTATCACGCCGGAGGGTTACCAGGTCATCGCGCAGCGCATCCAGGTTTACGAAGGGCGAGCGCGCACCTTCCTTGGCGGTGGCCAGGACGAGCAGTACGGCAACCTGACCATCCAGATCCTCTGCCGCTGCCCCGCGGGTGAGAGCCTGGCGGCAGCGACTCTGGACAACGTCCAGGCCGAGGATGATCTGGGCAACCGGCTGACGTCCCCGGACGGGAGCGGCTACTACTCCGGAGGGGTGCAGTTTCCCGATGAGCGAATCGTCAGCAGCCAGCTTCCCACTCCGGATCCACGCGCCACGCGGCTGCGCTGGCTCACGGCGGACCTGTACGCCCACCGCTCTGTCCAGGAAGTGCGGATTTCGATTCCGCTGCCCCTGGAGAAGCGCATCGTCGTTCGCCAGGAGCAGGGGGTCCTGGTCGCTGTAGCGGACTGGCGGTCGGCAGAACCGATCGAGGGTCTGCCGCCGGAGCTGGCGGGGTTCGGGGGCGATGGCGGACCGAGCGCGCGGGTCCGCGTGCAGTGGGCTGCCGGGCAGACCGTCAGGGCGCGCGACCGTGATGACTGGCTGATGGCCCCCGTGGCAGTCGATGCGTCCGGCCGCCGCTATTACCCTTCGGTGAACGGCGGCTCGGGAGGCGGCGGGGAAGTTGAGTGGCGGGAAGGGCAGGTGACCTTTCACGGGATGCAGGCACCCGCCGTGCGCCTGGAGTGGAACCTGCTGTTGTGCAGCGATCTGGAGAAAGTCACCAGCCTGCGGCTGACGGACATCCCGCTTCCGTCGCCGCCGAAGCGGCCGGCGCCCGCACCGAAGCCGCCGGTGACCGCCCCGGCGGTGCGGACGGGCTCCCTCGCGTGTCAGGTGCTCATCGATGGGAAGCCGGCAACGCCGGGCAAGCTGGCAGTGGGAATGGCCACGCGGCAGGGGCGCGGTTGGGGCCCGATCCGGTGGCGGGATGTATGGCTGAGCGCGGGAGGCGCAGCACGCCTGGAGGATCTGGCGCCGGGCACCTATCGGGTGCTGCGCCGGTACGCAACGCCGTCCGGCCGCCAGGGGCGCTGGCAGAACGCCGATGTCGTGGTGACAATTATCACCGGGAAAGAGGCGCGGTTACCTGCGCTGGAGTTCAAGTCGCAGGAATAGCTTCGGCTTTAGAGGTTCTGGTCGTGTCCCCGACCCATACTTCGCGCAACCAGAAACCAGGAGGCCAGCTAACGAAAACGGGCGTCCGATCGGGGATCAGACGCCCATCCACATCGGGGCGACAGGATTTGAACCTGCGACCACCGGCACCCCATACCGGTGCGCTACCAAGCTGCGCCACGCCCCGGTAGCCCGGGTGACTTCGCCCGCGCGGGCGTAAGTCTCGTTGGGCTGCAGTCATTATAGGTGCGGCTCAGGCTGTTGTCAAGTTGACGCCCCGGGCCGCCAGGCTTATAATGAGGCGGTGCCGATCCCGGGTCGTCTAAAGGTAGGACAACGGACTTTGGATCCGTTAATCGTGGTTCGAATCCATGCCCGGGAGTAGCGTAGCCCGCCTGCCCCGAAAGCTTTCGGGGCCTGTAGAAGATAACAAAAGCCTCGGCCGCAAAAGAACCCTCGGGAAGCGCCCCGAGGGTTTTCTGCGTGCGCCGTGCGAGAGATCGGAACCCGCATCCGGATGGACGGACGCTTGCGGCGGCCTGGTGCTGAGATCAGCGATCCTTCTCCACCGCGCTGGCGTCAATCTCGACACAAACCGCCCGATTGATGAAGTCGATGCTGATCACCAGCTTACAGCGGCCGGGGGCCACGCGCATCAGATGGCCGGTAACCCCCTTGAAGTGGCCCCGCGTAACACGGACCCGGTCGCCGACTTTCAGGCACGGATGGGGGCTTGCTGGCTGACCGCTCTCCAGGGCAATGCGCAGGGATTCGATCTGCTCCGGGGGAATAACAGCGGGTCGTCCTGCGTGCTCCACCAGCCGAACCACCCCGCTGTTGCGTTTAATAACGGCGCGGATTTCGGGCCAGAGGGCACAGTGGACGAACAGGTAGCCAGGCAGCGCCGGGACATCGATTAGCTGACGGCGATCCTGGCGGGAACTCCAGGTGTGCAGCAGCGGCAGGTAGGTCTGCAGGCGCTGCTGTCGCAGGTAAGCATCCACTTGCTTTTCGTGCCGGTTCCGCGTATAGATTGCGTACCAGGCCGCCGTGAGGGTTGCCATTGCCGTTCTCAACAAGTGAGTGATACTGCCCGGATGGCTGGTTGCCCTCGGCAGGCTTGCCGGAACCTGAACTGCGTCACCCGGATTCGTCCGGCGCATCCCCAGCAGGGAGTCTCCACGGATGCCTTCGCGCTGCGCTCGGGCTGCTCCGCCCGCCTCCCGACCTCTACGACGTCTGGTTCCGATGCGCCGCTGGTTCGCCTCCTCGTCCCTGCTCCTCGTTCTTCTTCTAGGGGGCCTGGAGGCGCATATACCCCTGGTGCTGGCGCTCGCTTCCTGCTTGCAGACAACTACACGATTTAGGTAATTAATGGCGTATTCGCTCGCTCCCACGCACCGTGGCAGCCCGCCATCGGTCCATCCTCGCCGGCGGTTGGGTGGCCATCAACCCATCAGTCGTCGGGTCCGCGTGGCTGCTAACTAACCGATCCCCGTGCTTAAGACTGGCCTCGGAAGCACTACTATACCTGCATAAGTGCTTCTTCGTCAAGGGCTACGCGCCACAATTCGCCGCATCAACGTGTGCTGTTCAGTTGATTTCCGGCTCGCAGGGCATGGAGTGGGCGTGCTCCCATCCCACAGCGTCGGCAGGCGGCCCGTAAGTAGCACCTTCCAGAGGGATCGCCGGCGTCCGTACGAAGGCTCCAGGCGCCCGTGGTCGCGCTGGGACAGGGTGCCGGAGCCCGGTCACCGCGCGACGGCGACGAGCCCGTACGGGCCAGGCCGGCTGCCTGCAGGGCGGTTAGGGCAGCGGCATTCCTGGGGTTACCTACCGAAGTTTCGTCCGAACAAGCGGCGGCACGCCACGCAGCCCGTAGGCAGCCTGGAAAGCACAGGGTGGTAGACACTCACGGGCGAAGCCTTAGTTCTCCCGCCAGGAGGGTTACCACCGCGGTGGGCATCACGCTGGACACCTACAGCCACGTGATGCCGGGGACGGGATGGGAGGCGACAGACCGCGCCAACGGTGCTCTCCGAGCCGCCTGCCGGGAATGCGAAGGGGAACATCACTCCCACAGATAGCGGCGATAAAAGCCTCGGATGCATCGAGCACTGGAACAGCATGGTCTGGTGCCCGGTTCACTTGTGTGGGGAGCACGAGGGTCGATTGACAATCTGCCAGCTGAATGGTAACCTTTCACCCGACTAGGCACGAGTACTCTCCTCAACGAAGAAGAACACGATGCCCAATCTTTCAAAGGACAAGTTAGTCAAGCACCTGAAAGGGATGCTCGCAGATACGACTGAGCAGCAGCCCCGCGAGGATCAGGTCGGACCAGGCGTACATATGATCGGTGGTGCTGGCAGTGTAGTCACCATTCAGTCTGCCGGGATGCCTGCGGTGTCGGGGCAGATGGCATCCGAAGGGCCACCAACTCTGTTCGTGTCAGGAGAGGGTTTCGCGGCTCGGCAGGCGTTCTTGGACGAGTGTCAGCTAGACCCCGTATTGGGGACGCAGGTTTCGCGTGAGTTTCTGGCAACGAGGCTTGACAGATTGGTCGCCAGCCTCTATGGAACCGCTACCGCTGATAGTATCGATCAGAGCACGGTTCGAGAGTTCCTCAAGTCGGCGCGAGACGCTGTGAAGGAGTGGACTGTCTATTTACCGGTAGATAACTTGGTGCTTGAGGGCGTAAGCACGCTTGAACTCGGAGGCCTGACCTTCAGACCCACACAACTTGCAGTGCCCGAGTTCGTGCAGGACTCATGGAACAGCATCGACACGACAGCTAACACCCCCGAGCAGAAGAGAGGTCACAAGTTCCAGCTGGCGCAGATCGCGTTCGACGCATACGGGAATTTCCCCACCACTGCACGCACAGTGGTCAACTCCGAGGCAGGTCAGGCCGTGCAGATCACCGCAGACAGGATTATTGCGGGGATTAATGTCTTGCGCTGCTTCACGCACCTGCTGTTCTCACTCGATTCCAGAGCCTATATCGGTCTTGCGGGAACGGTGATTCATCACAATCGCGTGGGCTTCCTCTTCGCTGAAGATAGCCATCACGTGAGAATAGATGCAATTGGCGCTTTCCAAGAGTACGTCCTGAACCCAGCACGGCTCGAACACCTGCGTCAGAAGTGTGCATTGAGTCGCTTTGATGAGATCTTGAGGAAGCCTGCGGACGAGAGGAACAATCTGGAGAACGCTCTGTTCATTGCAGCGCAGTGGATCGGGGCCGGCATCAACTCCTCGGAGCCAGCACAGAAGATACTGCACTACACCATCGGGCTTGAGCGCCTGCTACACGGACAAGGTGGCGAAGGAATTGCCGACAAGATGGCAACGAGGATGGCTTACGTCATAGGCGGAAGCAACGTTCTCAGCAACTACCACGAAGCCAAGCGTCTGTACGACCTTCGTAGTAAGGTTGCACACACAGGCGAGAGTATCTTCCCCTACGAAGATACTCTGAAGCTGGAAGTGATGGCGGTACAGTCCCTGGTTGCTGTGGCGAATAGGATGCACGAGTGGCAATCGCAGGAAGATCTGATCAAGTGGGTGGAACAGCAGAGCTTCCGACCGGTGGAGTGAAGTAAAATGCAGACCGTCTCACTTGCAATTCAGAGGCTATACCGCCATATCCTGTTCCCACCGATCGATGGGTTCCAGCCCGTCTCCCTCGCTCGGCCTCTCCTCGGTATCACCCCGAACAGTTCGACCCTCCGGTACACGCTGCAGTCGCAGAGAGCGCGAAATATCTTTCGTGCTTCGGAGAGGTAGAGGTAATCTATCTCCTCGGCTTTGTCGTCCCACCGGATTCGGTAGCCGGAATATGGTTCAGAGCCTCGCTTCCTCATCCTCGTGCGGGGAACCGGGCGGTTTGTGAGCAATCTGCGAGCAAAAGCCCCCGGACGCTCCCGCCCGAGGGCTTCTAACGCTGTTTTCTAACAGACGCTTGCGCACGTTTTCTGTGATGCCGAAGGCGGGGGTCGAACCCGCACTCCCTCGCGGGAACCGGTTTTTGAGACCGAGGGGACCCCTACAATCCCCTGTAATCGCCTACAAAAGCGCCCCATCCACAGCCTTGAATCGCGCCCCTTCATGTAATCCTCTGCAATCGCCGTGAATCCTCTGCAACCGAGTTGGGTTGCAAAATGGTTGCAACCCGGGCGGGCACATGACATGAAGCTAGTTAGTGTATGTGCTTCTGCGTTCGTGGCTAACCGTCGCGACGGCTCTCCCCCCGCTCATGGCATCGCCACGGAGGCACCCAGCGCCGGTACCAGGTGCCCTCCTGCCCGCCCGAGCAACAGGGGAACGGCCTTACCCCCGAGCAGCGGCGTCTGCTTTGCGACAGCCGCCTCTACCGCGTGCAGAAGGACGGCGAGGGCTGGGTCATCGAGCATACCGAGGTTCCCGCCGCGTTCACTGCCCGCCGTGGCGAGAAGCCCGGGGAGCTAGTGGTCACCTCCAACACCCACGGGACCTACGTGACCACCGGCGAGGGCCTGCCCGAGCCGGAACGGCCAGGGTTGCTCCTGCCCCGACTGGGAGAAGCACCACGAGGAGCGGTACTGCAAGCACATGGCGGTCCGCCGCGCTGTGGAGGCGTTCTAACAGCAGCAGCACGAGGAGAAGCAGGCAGCGCAGGCCCGCCGCGCCGAGGTGCAGCGGTGAATTGAGCAAGCCTACCCGGAACCGAACTATCTCGGTGGGCGCCGTGAGGCAGACACCCTCCGTGAGTTCCCGCCCACGGTCCGTATCCTCTCTGTGGCGGACGCACCGGGCGGCTACGTGGTGCGATACGAGCAGTTCTTCCCTGCCGGGTAGGCAGGTCCGACCGGATGGGCGGTCCGGCACCACCCCCCCCTACCGGTGGGGAGGAACGGAGATGGCAGACGTATACCAGATCGTCACGGGGAAGATCACTGCCGCCCTGGAAGCAGGAACCGTCCCCTGGCACAAGCCCTGGGACACCACCGGCCCTACCGCGGGATGAACGTCCTGCTCCTGCCCCTGGTCCAGACCGGGTCGGGATACGCATCGCCCTGGTGGCTCACGTTCAAGCAGGGGAAGGAGCTGGCCGGCCACGTCCGCAAGGGCGAGAAGACCTCCCTGGTCACCTCTTGTAAGCTCACGGAGCGGCGAGCGGGTTGTACTGGTGCAACGCGGACGACGTGTGGACGACCTCCCTGGTCACCTCTTGTAAGCTCACGGAGCGGCCCCGAGAGGAGGGCGGAGACGTGCACAGCGCGCCGATTCTGCGCTACTACTGCGTGTTCAACGTGGAGCAGTGCGAAGGGATCGCCGTCCCGCCCGCGGAGGACTACCAACCCAGGGAACGCGAGCGGATCGCGCGGTGCGAGCAGATCGTTGCGAAGATGCCGCAGATTCCGGGTGGATCAGAGCAAGCTGCGAAGCTCAGCCAAGCACTCCATCGGATGGCTCATATCGAACACGAAGATGGTGTAGCCTTCGTCCCGGAGCGCCTGGCGCTTTGCCTCATCCACCTCTTGGACCCACTTACGGTGATGCACGCTGCCGTCCACGAGCACATGGACGCGCCCGACCTGGAAGTCAATCTCCGCGATGGGGGGACCATCCTCCGGCAGCGCGTAGTGGGCACGGGTTGGCCTGGGTAGCCCGTGGTCCCGCAGCATCTCCAGGAAATGGCGTTCGTTCTCCGCTCCTGGCCCGTGAAGGCTGTCCAGCAGGTCCTGCCACTGGTTCGGATCCACGGCTTGCGGTTCTGCTTGCAGCAACCAGAGCAGCAGGTCTCTCACCAGGTGGCGGTTCAGCAGCCTGTGCTCTCGCTGGTTATAGAAGTCCTGGAGGCACTCGTAGCAGGCGGTCGTGCACTCGGGCCGTTCGTCCTCACCCTCCGCCGTGAAGTGGATAGTCTGAAGCGCGCTGGTGACCACCTCACGGAACACAGGCAGATCCAGCACACGACTTAAGGCCCCCGCCGATCCTGACGTGGCTTCGTAAAAGACGAGGTCGATGCGCCCGGGATCGTGGGGCAGCAGGTCGCAGGCGCGCAGCTCGGTCGGCCCCTGCCGCAGGGCCAGGGCCAGCCCGAGCAGCATGGCGTTCCGCAGCGTGGCCTTGAGCGACGCGATCGTCTCCTCCCCACACGGCGCGAGGGTGACGTGCAGCGCATCGTGGACGCCGCTGACGTAGAGCGCGCGGTATTCGTGCTCACCCTCAGGTGAGTTGACCGCCCGAAGGACCCACTGCCCGCCCTCGATGGCAAAACCCGGCTTGTGCTCCAGGTCAGCGCTTACCGCCTCTCGGGAGCCGCTCTCTCCCGCACCGTACTTGCTGCGGAAGTTGATGGTGGTGATCGTCGCCTTCGGGACGGACGCCAGGGTCAGCCGCTGCCTGTCCTCACGCGCGAAGACATACTGGCGCGTGGCTCCGGGGAGGTAGGCGATCTCCTCGGTCACAAAGGCGCGGCTTTCCCGCAGCTCTTCCCACCGGGAGATCCGCTGTTCGGGCCGAACCCGCACGCTCGGCATCCGCATGGCATTGAAGGGCGTGTCCAGGTCCTTCCCGCACACGCACGTGGACGCGGCGCGGACCCCCACCTCGTAGATGCGTCCGCAGATCAGGCACCGCTTGAACTCGCGCAGGTCCTCCTGGGAGAAGACCACCCCCGTGACGCGCCAGCGGCGCTTGTGAGCGTAGCAGATCGCGTGCGGCCCGAACTCCCGGATGGCCTGCTGCGGCTCGCGCGCGAAGTCGTCCTCCGGATTCGGGAACTGCACACTAATGTAGTCCCCGCCAAAGGCGTAGCCGGGGAGGAAGCCGCGCGTCGCCAGCCACTGATCCATCCGGTAGGGACTGAACTGACCGCGCGGCTTGCCGCTCTTGTGTTGCTTTCCACCCGTCAGGATCTCATCCCGGCGCTGGTTGAGCGCCGCCATCAGCTCCTTATCGAAGGGCCGCTTCCCCCGGTTCATCGTGTCAATCTCGGCGTTGACGCTCTCGTACTCGTCACCAATGGCGTTGAGGTGGCTCTCGAAGCACGCCCAAAACCCATCCTTCCACTGGGCGAACGTCCCCGCCAGCGGCGCGCAGTTGAGCGTGAGGTCGGAGAGGAACAGGTCGTAGATCGCCTGGTCGAGGGCGTGCGAGCATCGTTCGAGCCGGTCCCCAAACTCCTCCCGCATGGACTGGCGCACTGCCGGGCGGTCGGTCTTGTCCGCCAGTGGCTCGAAGTAGTGCTCGTTCTCCAGGAGCACATCCAGCTCGGCAACCTCCGCCAACAGCGCGTTCAGATGCGAGTGCAGCAGGCCTTCGTTCTCCAGATCGAAGCGCGGCACCAGGATGCGCCCCGCGATCATCTGCTCGGTGTGGCGGTAGAAGTGCCGGTCGTGCGTAGACTCACCAGTCGTGGCGCAGAAGGTGACCGCCAGCGCGGCCTGTCCTCGGCGTCCCGCCCGCCCGGCCCGCTGGATGTAGTTGGCGGGATTCGGGGGCACGTTCCGGAGAAGGACGTTCGAGAGTTCGCCGATGTCGATGCCCAGCTCCATCGTGGGCGTGCAGGCAAGGATGTTGAGCCGCTCCTCGGCGTCCGCGAAGTGCTTCTCCCGCTCCACGCGATCCGCGTCGCTCACCATCTGGCTGTGATCCTGTACCTCGACCACAGGGAGACCGGCGGCGGACTGGTAGAGCTCCCGGTAGTAGCGCTGGCGCTCCGAATGGATGGTGAGGGGCTGCGTGGTGATGCGACAGCGGGCGTTCATACAGGACTTGCTCGCCTGCCACCAGTAGACGCGCCCGCATTTGGGGCAGCGCTTTGCCGCGTCGGTGGCCCCGTAGGCCAGCCGGAGCCGTGCGTGGTTCAGCACCAGGCCGACGACACGGTGCCTGCCCACCCCGTACGGGCCCCGCACGAGCAGGTTCGCCTTCTCCAGCGCCTGAACGGTCTGGGTTACCTGGCTCGCGCTCCCGTACTCCCGCTGTGCCCAGCGGGCGAGGAGGCTGCGCGGGCCGATGGAGATGGGCCGCACGGCATCTGACTCCGTGCTCTGCTCCACGAGAACCGAGGGCGCCCCGTGATCGGCGGGGATGAGGAACGGCTCCGGCTGCGCCTCCTCGGAACCGAGTGCCACGAAGCGCCCCCAGAAGCGGTCGCGGTCCCGCCAGGCGTCGAAGGCGTATGCCTTGTTTCGCCGCAGCTCCTCCAGCACGGCCAGGGGTAGGTCGTGGACCTGCTCTACGCTCAAGCTGCTGAACTGCGGCGCGATCTGCTGGGCCAGCTGCGCCAGCCCGTCGTACTCGACGCGCAGCAAGCCGACCTCCTCCAGGTTCACGTCGCTGTACCATCGGGAGATCGCCAGG
This sequence comes from Armatimonadota bacterium, assembly GCA_016199525.1. Classification (GTDB taxonomy): domain Bacteria; phylum Armatimonadota; class SYMT01; order SYMT01; family JACQGL01; genus JACQGL01. The sequence goes on along the minus strand of JACQGL010000150.1, from coordinate 8,271 downwards.
TCCTCCAGGATGCAGAAGGAGAGGTAGTCGATGACGACCTCCTGCTTCCTGGACGAGTCGATGTCCACGCCCGGGAGGTGGTCCTGAAAGAACGACTGGCGATCCAGATCCTCGAAGAGGCGTTCTGCCACCTGCCGGACATCCCAACCCTCGGCGGGCGCGTCACGCAGCACGTTGAGGAGCAGGCAGCGAAACAGGGCGTGGGAGTACCAGTCGTCCATGTTGCCCGCCTGGAGCGCGGCGTCCTGGCGGGCGTCGCAGAAGACGAGCGACTTCGGTTTCACCCTGTCCGGCCTAGCGGCCAGCATCGCCAGGGTCAGGACGTTGATCGCGGTGGAGCGCCCCACCTTGCTGACGAAGCTGATCTTGTTGTTCTCCTGAAGGCGCGGCTCCGTGCGCAGCACGCCGCAGGCGGGACAGAGCTTCAGCGGGAAGAGGGCGAGCGCCCCCGCGACCCGCCCGTCGTCGCCTTCCGGTTCTCCACCGAGGTGGATCAGCCGGTTGGTCAGGTCCAGCGCCACCCGCTGGGGCACGTGGCGCTCTCTGCCTTTCCTGGGAGCGCCGTTTTGCTTCAGCCAGTCCTCGGGCACGCCCTGCCACACGTCCTCCCAGGTCGTGTCCTTGCCCAGCCGGAGGAAGTAGCCCGCGTCGCCCGCACGACCCTCCTCCTGCTCCATATCCCAGGGCTGGACGGTTCCCTGCTCATCCCAGGTGACGCCCGCCAGCTCTGTGCCGCAGCACCGGCAGAAGTGCAGCGGGAACATCAGCGAGGTGAGCTTCCGCTCGGCGCACTTCGGGCAGGTCTGCTCCCCCTGGAGCGACAGGTGCTGGCACCGGAGGCAGCGGTGGATCTTACAGCCGGACTGGAAGTAGGCGTGGAGCTTGATCGGGATCAGCTGCCGGCTGCCGTCTAGCGGCGCCAGGCCCAGGCGCAGCGTGCCGTTGATGCAGAACCGCGCCTGCTCCTCGGATAGATCGGGGCGTTTCTTCCGCAGCGCGGGGACCAGTTCCGCCACCTGCCGCGGCCGGTCGCGCAGCGCCTCGACGAGGAAGTGGTAGCCCCCAGAGCCGTCGAGCAGCGCCTTGAGCGAGAGCGGGTTTCGCTCGTGCGGGGCGAAGGGGCGACCGAACAGGGCTTCGGCGAGCGGCCAGACGGTCTCGGCCCTCTCGTGGTCGAAAGCCTCCACCAGTGCCGGGGAGTCGGGTAGCGACGCAGGGATGGGGTAGGCGGGTGGCGGGAGCTCCTCTTCCTCCTCGGTGATGTACTCCCCCAGCTCCTCGCCGAAGAGCTGGCGGAAGAAGGTGGCCGCCTCCTGGAAGGCGCGCTTGGGATCGTCCGACTTGATCAGCGTGGCGGAGGTCGCCACGCAGCGGAGGCGCCCCCGGGCCTTCATCCGGCGCTTCAAGCGGCGCACGAGCATCGCCACGTCGGCGCCGCGCCGCCCCTCGTAGGTGTGGGCTTCGTCCAGCACCAGATACCGGAGCGCCTCACCCCATTCGGGGTCGAGCATCCGCCGATCCTGGGGACGGATCAACATATACTCCAGCATCTTGTAGTTGGTGATCAGGATGTCCGGCGGGTTCTCGAACATCTCCTCGCGGGAGAGCACCTCGCTGTCGAACGGCTCCTTGTTGCCCGTGATCCGCCGGTAGGTTTCCAGGGCGGCCCGGTCGGTGCGCTCCGTCTGGCCGGTGAACTTGCCGATCCGGATACCGGTCCCCGCCAGCCGCCGCGCCATGTTCCAATACTGGCTGTTCGCCAGGGCGTTCATCGGGTAGACGATGATCGCCTTGATTCCCTTCGTCCCTTTCAGCCGCAGGCACTCGTTGACGATGGGGATGAAGAAGCAGAAGCTCTTGCCGGAGCTGGTGCCCGTGCTGACCAGATAGTTCCTGCCCTCCCGCGCTGCCCGGACGCTCTTCAGCTGGTGCAGGTGCAGATCAATCGGCTTGCTGGTGGGGTCGTGCTCGTCGCGGTAGAAGACATTACGGCATGCCGGTTCGAGGGTGCCGTCCTGGATCAGGTCCTCCAGCGGGCCGCCCGGCTTGAACCGGCGGGCGATCTGGACGAACGGGTCCTTCCAGAGCAGCTCGCCCCGCTCGATGGCCTCCGCCAGCACGGGTGGGATGTCCTCGCTGGCGATCACCTGGAAGCTCTCGACGTACTTGCGGTAGTCCCGCTGGATGGATTGGAGCACCTGAAAGGGGTTCATGGTCTCGCTCGCCTCCCGAGTAACAACCCGGCTCTGGATTTCCGTCGTCTTCGGGCGGCAAAACACGCGCGGATAGAAAGAAACACGTGCGCGTGTTTCTGAAACATGCGCGCGTGTTTTGTGTGTTTAGGGCGCTGTGTAGTAGGCTCCTCGTCCCCCACCACAGGTCGAAGAGGTGTCTACCTGCGGTTGCATTCGGCGGCTCCTCCCAGGGCGACCCCAAACGCTCGTTCGCTATCTGGATCCCCAGATCCTCTACGCACCCATGACCATAGGTCGCGCGCATATATATCGACGATAGGAACTGTCAGGGTGCGACCCGCGCGGCGCCCATATCTATTGAGCGCGCTCATTCTGGTTATGAGCGCGCTCATTTCGCGCTATGGGCGCGTGTAATAGGCGCCCCGCCTCTCGCCGTGCAGTTTGAGTTTGCCCTCGGCAACCAGACGCTTCAGGAGGCGGCTGGCCTGGAACGACCCTAGCAGGCACAGACCTGCAACCTCCCGCCGTGTAATCCGCCCGTGCCGCTGGACGTACTGGAGAACCATCTGCTCCTGTTGGATCTCATCGAAAGCAGCCTGCCGGATGTAATCCGCTGCTTCTCCGAGCCGTCGGTAGACCGCCGCACTCAAGCTGTACTCGCGATTGCGTGTCGCCCCGTGCGCCTGGACCAGGCCCGCCGCCGTCAGCCGACCGAGCAGGGCGCGCGTCGCGGCCTCGTCCCTCTGGAGCGCACGAGACAGGGCGGCGGCGTCCAAGCGTGCCGCCATGCGGAGGTGGGCCAAGGCGATCAGGGTATCGACCGGCATGGGAGCACCGATGCGGCGCTCCTCCTCCAGGATCAACTCCAGGAACGGCAGGTCAGCGTCAGCATTGGGGAGCCGCAGCACCACGCTGGTAGCATCGCTCCGGCTGTAATCGGGGGCAGGCCGTCCGTAGCGCAGCAGGCCCTGGTAGATCAGATCCACACCGCGCCCTGTCCGTTCCGCCAGGCCGACCCGCTTCGCAATGTCCGCAAGCATCGGGTTCCGGGGGCGCGGTTCCGTGACGAGGAGGTTGTCCAGCGTCACCCCTCCACGAACCCACCAGGGTTGCTGATAATCAGGCCGTCTGCCTCCCAGCGCACGTGGACAGCGCCCAGGCGGGCGTAATCGCGGTGAACCAGGGCGTTGACGAGGCCCTCGCGGAACGCACGCCGGTCATAGTTGGGGACAGGCACACGGAACATGCCGACCTGCAACTCATCCTCGACCACGCGGGCTGCAAAGTGCTGCTCGTAAATGTGCTGGAACACCGCCAGCAACGGCCTGCGGGTGAACTCGTTGAGACGGACCTGGGTCCCCGAAAGGTCCTGGATCGCCACCTCGTGGGTCGGGAGATGCTTCCGCAGCGCCGACTCGCGGCCGATGGTGAGCAGTCCCGCGACGGTCGGTACACGGCGGTCTCCCTCCCGGGTCACGAAGCCAAGCGCGCCATCGAGTTCACCGTCGCTCAACACCAGCAGGGCGCTGTCACCCCCGTACCGGCCCACGAGTTGCCGGAGCCGCTCGCGTTCCAGCGGGTCCAGGTCGTCAGCGGCAGCGCCCACGACGGGCAGAGCCGAGTAGTCCAGGCGGCGGAGGTCTGATTGCCGCTGAGCGAACTCGTGCGGGTAGAATGGCGCGCAGAAAGGCGTGCCATCGGCAGCGAGGCGACGGCGCTGGATCAATCCGTCAGACGTGGAGACGATGGACTCCGCTTTGGGCACCTGGATGCGTGCCACGGGCAGGCCGCTCACCTCCAGGAGTTCGGCGCGCACCGAAAGAGATGGGCTGGTGCGGTTGGCGATCAATGCCACCACGCCCGTTACGTTGCGGTGCTTGGGGTGGAGGCCCGTCACCGCCCCGTCATTCTCAACGCCGACGTACACATCGCCGCCTTCTGTGTTGGCAAGGCAAACGACGGCAGCGACCAGCTCCGAGTCCGGCAGTGGCCCCTGGTCGCTCTTCAACTCCACCGTCAGGCTCTCACGCTTGGGGATCGAGCGGTTCATGGGAGGAGGCAGTACCCCCGAGTCAACCACCCCCGATATGGGGAACACTGAACGATTGCGTCAGACTACCCTTCGGCAAGGACACCGAGAGAGTCCTCGGCCTCCGCCAGAGCCTCTGCGGCGGTCCTACGGAACTCGGCGGACTGCCGCGTCAGGTCGTACATCGGCGTGTTGGTGACGTGCTCGATCCAGTCCTTGAGTACACCCTCTCCGTTGAGGCCCCCAGGAGAAGCGAGATACCCCAATACCAAGCGAACCTTCCGCTTCGTGCTGTTCTCCTGGATGCGCCGCAGCCTGCTCGCCAGCGTGTCTGAATCCCGCTCCGCCGTCTTGAGGGCCAGATTCACCGCCTCTACGACCACCACTGCGTTCCGGCCCTCCGCCATGCGCAGGACGGAGACCGGCCTGCCCCTGAACCCCGGCGCACGTTGCTGGCGCTTGAACCTGGTCACGTACTGCCGACCGAGGGCAGCCTTGACAGCGCCATCGATCCGCTGCGCGCGCTCGCGGGCCGTCTTCACCGGTTGCACGAGTGCCTCGAAGAGCGTCTCCATCTCTTCGTCGGGACGCACACAGTCTACCGGCCGAGGGGGATCAATCTGCACGGTGAACTGCATCAGCCCCCGCACGTGCTCCCACCACCGGTCACTCAATGATTCCAGCGGCTCGGTCTGGTAGGGGAGCTGGCCGCGCCGGAGCCACGCCTCGATCTGCGTCTGCGCCGCACGCAGGTAGGGCATCACTGTCTGGATCGGCACGTCCTCGATCCGCTCACCCTCGCTGGGGAGACGGAACCGCGGGTGTCGGTCGGCCCGGCTCCACAGGACGACGCCGACGGGCACGGTGATCCCCCGGGTAGGGTCCACAAGGCAGCGCAGCGTGGCGCAGCTATAGGTCGAAAAGGTGTCCGCCTGCAGTAGCATTCCCCAGTCCCTCCCACTTCTCGATCTCCAGGATGATGCGTGCCCTGTTAGCGCGCTCGTGCAAGCACGCTGCCAGATCACGCTGGTTCACCTCTGCCTCGGCCCACCATTCGTCGGGAACGCGCTTCAGCGCCGTCGGAACGGCTGCCGTGGCTCCGGCGATGCGCCGCGCCATGTCGTGCAGAGCCACGCATCCCCGTTCCACGAACGCTCTCTCCAGCAGGTCCAGGTACGGGGCGGCTCCGTGGTCGGCAGACCGTCCGGTGTACGAACCGTCTTGCAGAGATCCAGACCCCAGGAAGCAGTCGCTCTGATCCGCCGGAATCAGATGGAATCGCCCCATGCTGTCCGGGTCCGCGAGCAATATGTTACCGTAGGTGCGCCGGTCCGGCGTCATCAGCCAGCAGTCCGCCGCCCAGATCCGTACCAGCTCCTCCGGGTCGGCGAGCTGCTCCCATGATTCCGGCGGACCTGCCTGAACATCCGGTCGCCACGCGGTACCAAAGTGTAAGCCGGGCAGGACCTCGTAGTCCACCGTGCGGGCATCGTTGTAGGAGCGCGCCATCCTCTCGCCGACACTCACGCGCGCGGCCACCAGGCTTGGAAGGCCGAGCGCCTGGAGAAGCGCGTGGCAGACTACTTCGCTGATCAGCGCAGCTGTGCCGGTGCCGGGACGCCGGAACTTGACCACGTACTCCTGCCCCGGCGCGTCGGCGTGGTCGGCAGTCCGGGTACACCACACGCGGCGCGGTTCCCAGCGCGTCTTCACGTCGAGCACGGGCCGGTGATCGGCGTACGCGTGGACCACCGGCAGCACCGGGGCAAGTTGCTGTGTTGCCATGAACTTACCCACGCCGGGCGATATTCAAACATCCGTTTGCTGTGTCGCCCCGCAAGTCCTCCCTGCCGTCCGCTATGCCCCTTCCTGGTCGGCGGTGTCCTGGGAGCGCTTCTGCCAGCGCACGGCGTTCCCCTTGCGCCCCATTTCCGCCATGCGCTCCCTGTCCCGAGCGACGGCCAGACCCCCAAGGCGGGCGACCTGGCGCTGTGCTTCCTTGTTCTCGGCGAATCGGCGCCCCCCGATCCGGCCCGCCGCCGCCAGGCCCGCGCGGTCTTCGCTCCTCTTCGCGCCGCCCATCGTGGCCGAGGCGCGATGCCCTTCCGGATCGCCGAAGTTGCCGCAGGGCAGCCGTATCTGCTCCCAGATCCCCAGCTGGATCGCCGCAGTACGGAACTGCTGGTAATGCTTGCGGCAGCGTTGTCGCGTTCTTGCTTTTCCAGCGCAGCCCCATTCGATACAGCGGCTGGGTTCACGGATAGGTACGTGCTCTTTCCGCATAGTAGACCTCCGCTACCCAGGGGAATCCGAAGGGTGTGGCGTCCATCGCAGTGCCCTGGCCGCGTCCTCCCCGTGCTGTTCCTCGTAGGCAGCGTAGAGCTCTCGAACACGCGGCCCAATCCCGTACTCCTCGTTCCAGACCTGGTCGTTCTGCAGCGAGACCCGAAGCAGCCGCGCGACCTGCTCCCGGGTGAGCGTCGGGATGAGCCCCACGAGTTGGCGGCCGCGCTCTCGCGCCTGTGAGTAGGTGTTGGCCTCCTTGAGGCGCCCGATCATCGCGTTGATCCGGTTCTCGCGCACAAACGGGCAGCTATCGAGCGCGGGGAGAAGCCTGCCGACGGGTATGGCCTGGTATCTCGCGGCGAACCCCTGCGGGTCCGCTGCGCCGAGCTTCACCAGAACGAACCGTTCCGGGGGGAGACGGCACAGCGCCACCGCGGTTTCCTGCTGGCACCACACGCTCGCGTTCGAGGCCTCCGAGATCAGCCCGACGAAGCAGTCACAGCCGGTGAGTTCCTCCCAGATGCGCTCCCGCCAGACCGATGACACCTCCAGGTCCTCGTGCGCCAGGAAGCAGGTGAAGCCCTCGGCCTCCAGACATGCCTTGATGCATGCAGCCTCGTGGCCATCTGACCTGTCATAGCTGATGAACACCCGCAGCGGCTCATCCATCCCCGCCTCCGTCGGAACCAGCAGCGTCGAGGGTCAGTGACCGCTGCCGCCCCCCGCGTGCCCCAGGAGCCGAACCCGCAGCGCCTGCTGCCGGTGGGTTCCCGCGGGAGCTGCGCGGGGCTGCGGTGCGGTCAGGGGTGGCGGCCTGCACCTGCGCGGGCGCCGCCCCCACCATCTCCCGGTAGTTCCGCACCTCCACGGGACCCAGCTCCGCCTCCAGCCGCGCCCAGGCCTCCAGCACCAGGCGGCGGGTGCGGGTACTCCCCGTACTTCGCCGTCTCCTTCTCCTTCAGCACGCGGAACGTCTCGCCGGGGAAGTCCTGCGTGGGCTGGGCGGGCAGCAGGTGCGGACCGGCGCAGGTGGGGTCTTCCCACGGGTCCAGGATGTCCTCCAGCTCCCTATCGCTCAAGCCGTGGGGGTCCAGGATGTAGCGGAGCTGCTTGCGGGTGAGGCCGTAGAGGCGGGCGTAGGGGGCGTCCAGCTCCGCGCGCAGGACCGCCCGCCGCTCCGCATCCCACCGGAACGGCGGCAGGGGGGTGCCGTCCGCCGCGATCTCCGCCCACTCCGGCGGCTCCCAGGGGTGCCCGCCGGTGGCGGCGCGGTTCTCCTCCCACTGCTGGCGCAGCCGCTCCTTCAGCGCGCCGTCCGCCTCTCGCCACAGGTCGTCCGCGAACGGCTTGATGTCCCAGGCGGTGTAGACCAGCTCTAGGACGCGTGGGCTGATGCAATGCACCTGGGAGGATGTGAATGTGTCGGGCGGCGGTACCGGGAGCTGTTTCAGCACGAAGTAGCTCAGGGATGTGCCGCCGAGCTTCTGTCGTGTGGTGTAGTCGAACACGAGGCTGTTCGCATTGGCCAGGAAGCACGCCGATAGTTGCACGCCGTACGTCCTGCTCAGAAACACCAGAGGGGCCTTGTGCCCCACACCCGTACGTGGCAGCAGGCTGAAGATGGCGGTGCGCTCGTTGGTCGCATTGGTGATGTCGCGGAAGGCCAGCAGCCAGCAGGCACGCCACTTCGCAGCCAGCCGTGCCTGTACCTCTGTCTGTGCGACCCAATAGAACGGTTGGGGGGCGTATCCGGGGTCCTGG
>JACQGL010000145.1 GCA_016199525.1 Armatimonadota bacterium | reverse complement strand
GTGCGCGCGTCGGGCCGGCTGCGCGTCGAGGCGAGCTATGACAACCTTGGCCGCGCCGACGCGCTTCTCATCTGTGTGCCGACGCCCTGCACTCGGAACAAGCAGCCGGATACGTCCAGCATTGCCACCGCGGCGCGGGGCGTCGCGCAGCACCTGCGGCCGGGACAGTTGATTCTCCTGCGCAGCACCAGCTATCCCGGGACCACCGAGGAGCTCGTCCTGCCGATCATCGAGTCCAGCGGGCTGACCGTCGGCCGGGATGTCTTCCTGGCCTTTGTCCCAGAGCGTGTCGATCCCGGGAGGAAGGACTACACCATCTACAACACCCCCGTGATTGTCGGCGGGGTCGATCAGGAGAGTACGCGGCGAGCGGTCCGCTTGTTCGAGCAGCTGGGCCCTCCGGTCATGCCGGTGTCGTCTCCGGCCGCCGCTGAGATGGCCAAGCTGCTGGAGAACGTCTTCCGAAACGTGAACATCGCGCTGGTCAACCAGCTGGCGATTTTGTGCGACCGGATGGGTCTGGATGTCTGGGAGATCGTAGACGCTGCCGCGACGAAACCGTACGGGTTCCTGCCGTTCCATCCGGGCCCGGGCGTGGGCGGGCACTGCATCCCCGTCGATCCCTACTACCTGGCCTGGAAGGCGCGCGAGTACGACTTCCACATGGATTTCATCGAGCTCGCGGCTCGCGTGAACGAGGAGATGCCGTATTACGTCGTGACGAAGACGTTGCTGGCGCTCAATGGGCAACGTCACCGCAGTCCGGCGGTGCGTGTCCTGGTCGTGGGGGTGACCTTCAAGCGGGACATCGAGGACTCCCGGGGATCGCCCGCGCTGAAGATCATGGAACTGCTCATACAGCACGGCGCCAGGGTGTCCTACCACGATCCGTATGTGCCGACCCTGACGGTGAACGGGCGGATGTTCACAAGCCGACCGCTCACGCCGGCGATGCTGCGAGGGGCGGACTGCGCGCTGATCGTCGCTGACCACTCATGCCTTGATTATCGGGCCATTGTGCGCCATGCCAGGCTGGTCGTCGATACGCGCAACGCCACGCGCCACGTCGACGAGGGACGGGTGAAGATCGTCAGACTCTGATCCTGGTAGTTGCGCGAAAGGTCCGGAACCATTCTGATGGGCGTGCGTCGGCCCATTCCTGCGCAGGCGAACAAGTGTTTCTTCGACTATCGCGGCGTGCCGCTGAAGCACAGGGAATCACGGTGAGGAGGGACGCGGTCATTCCACACATGTCTGTCCTATCCAGCGCGCGCAACCTGGTGTCGGTGGCGGGGGAAGTGGCGCGGTTTGCCCTGCGGCCCATGACGGTGGAGGACGCCAAGGCGAAGATCCGCGGGCGAATGGCGGCCCGTGAGCGGTTGTTCCTCCAGATGGTGCGTGAGACGATCTGGGAATACCCGAAGAGTCCCTATCGGCGGCTGTTGGAGTGGGCGGACTGGTCCTACGAGGGTCTCGCCGAGTCTGTGGGGCGGCAGGGTGTGGAGGCGACGCTGAAGACGCTCCTTGCTGCTGGGGTGTACGTCACGTTCGACGAGTTCAAGGGTCGGACGCCCATTCGGCGTGACGGGCTGGTGCTCGAATGCAAGGCGAGCGATTTTGATAACCCCAGGGTCGTCCCGTCGTTCGAGGTCCGCACCAGCGGCACGAGGAGCCGCGGGTCGATCGTGCCTGCCTCGCTCGGCTACATCGCCGACCAGCGGGCACCCGCGTTTTGCCTCATGCTGGAGGCCATCAGGACGGGGGCGGCGCCCATCGTCATCTGGCTGCATTACCGTCTGGGGTCGGGCATGATGTGGTGGCTTTCCTTGATTCACATGGGGCGGCCTTCGCTACGGTGGTTTTCGATCGTCGACCCGACGGCTGCGGAGCTGTCCGCGGGGCACCGAACTCTGATGCGCCTCCTGCGAATCTTCACGGGCCTCCGTGGCGCGCGCGCGCCGCTGCCCGAACATGCCGGGTTCTCCAACGCCGATGTGGTGCTCGACGCCGTGCTGGATGCCAGGCGGAGGTGGGGCCGCTGTGCAGTGATCACCACGCCCAGCGCGGCTACGCGGTTGGCCGCACTGGCCGAGCGACGCGGAATACATCTGCAGGGCGTGACCTTCCTGCTGGGTGCTGAGCCGCTGACGCCGGGCAAGTACGCGGAGATCGCACGCTCTGGCGCTGGCATCGGCGTCCGGTACGCGTTCACCGAGGCCGGCGCAGTCGGAGGGGCCTGCGGCGTCCCATCGACGTTCGACGATGTGCACCTGCTGATGGACGGTTTTGCACTGATCACGCGGGCCCGCGCGTTTGCGGATGGCGGGGCAGCCAACGCATTCGTCTTTACCTCGCTGCTGCCGTCCAGCCCGAAGGTCCTCTTCAACGCGGAGAGCGACGATTTTGGCGAGATCAGCGAGCGGCGGTGTGGGTGCATCTGGGACAGCCTGGGCATGCACACGCACATCACGAACATTCGGAGCTTTTCGAAGCTGACGGGTGAGGGAATGACGCTGCTGGGGACGGACTGCGTGAGGATTCTGGAAGAGGTGCTGCCACGGGAGTTCGGTGGCCGGAGTATTGACTACCAGCTGCTGGAGGTGGAAGACGACGATCATCTCACGCGGCTGCATCTGGTGGTGAGCCCGTCGGTGGGGCCCATCGACGAGGCACGGTTGCTGGCGCGGTTCGTGGAAGAGCTGCGCGCGCCGTCGCGGCCGCGCAGCTTTGTGCTCACTCCCCTGTGGGAGGAGGCCGGGACCATCAAGGTGGTGCGACGAGAGCCCGTGGTGTCGGCCGGCGGGAAACTGCTGCCGTTCCATACCC
>JACQGL010000141.1 GCA_016199525.1 Armatimonadota bacterium | reverse complement strand
CGGCCAAGGCGCGGCTGATCGCCTCCAGGACCGTGGCGCGATCTTCCATGTGCATGTCCCGCTGGAACGCCGCGAATGTTCCCCCGAATGTGCCGGGCGCCAGGCCGTGGATGGCTTCCAGACCGGGCGACCAGCTCACCCGACCGCTCCCGGCATCCCATTCCCAGGCGCCCATGCGCCCGGCCTCCAGCGCGACGCGCAAGCGCAGCTCGCTGGCCCGCAACGCCTCGGTGGCGCGGGTGCGGTCGATGAACTGACTGAGCGTACTACCGATCTCGGCCATGAGCCCGAGCAATTCCGCGTCCGGTGGGCGGACCACGCCGCCGAGGAATGTCGCCACGCCGACGACGCGCTCACCCACGCCGATGGGGAGCCCGCACGCGCCGTGGAGGCCGTCCCTGCCGGCGAGTGACGCGCGGGTGAACGTGGTGTCAGTGGCTGCGTCCGGGAGCCACAGCGGCTGACGCGTCGCCCATACCAGGCCGGGCAGGCCGACGCCCGGCGCGAACGTCTCCGTCCGGCTGTGCGCCTCGAACTCCGTCTCGCCCAGCCTCGCGCTATGCCAGGCGGCAGCGCGGCGCAGGAGCCCCGCCTGCTCGTCGGCCAGCCACAGCTCGCCCAGCTCCCAGCCGAAGGCCTCGCCAATGACCTCCAGCATGCGGGACCCCACCGCCGCGAGCTCGCCGGACTCGACGAGCACGCGATTGACGGCCTCCTTCATCCGCAGCCAGTGCTCGAACTGCGCCCGCTGCTCTAGCTCGGCCGTGCGCTCCGCAACGCGCGCCTCGAGCTGTGCCAGCAGCTCGCGTTCCCGCGCTTCCGCCTGCTTGCGTTGGGAGATGTCTACGATGGAGGCGACGACGAGGTGTCCGGCCGGCGTGTTCCAGGGGTTGAGACCGATCTCCACCGCCACGTTGCTGCCGTCGCGGCGCCGCCCGTACAGCTCGCGCCCGGTGCCCATCAGTCGCGGCTCCGGGGCGGCGAGGTACCGCTCCCGGTGGCCTGGATGCACGCCACGGTGTTCCTCGGGGACCAGCAGCTCGATGGATCGACCGAGCAGCTCCTCGCGTCGATAGCCGAACATCCGCTGGGCCTGCTCATTCACCAGGAGGATGCGTCCCTGGTCGTCAACCACGAGCATGCCACATGGCGCCGCATCTAGCGCGGCATCAAGGCCCAGACTGACGGACCCGGGGAGCAGTTCCTGCATCGGCCATGTCCAACGCGTTGCCGGCCGCGTGTCGGCCGGCAACGAACACCATGCCCAGTCAATTGGAACCGCGGGAGTATCAGACGGCATTGTAATCCAGGAAATTTGTTTCCGCAATTCGGGCCAGCTTCGAAGCTGCGATCCCTCTATAATCCGGTTTGTGGATCGGAGCGGTGAGACTGCGCGCACGAGGGACACTGGGTGGCACGGGCGAGACGAGCGACTGGCAGAATCGTGGGTCCGCGCGCATGAGGGACGCTGGCTGGACGTTGCTGACGACGCACGGCCAGGCGCTCTTCTACGTGGCCGCGCATCCTGATGCCTCGATCCCCACGATTGCCGCGGCGCTGGGCCTCTCGGAACGGCGTATCGGGAGTGTGCTGCGGGACCTCCGTGGGGAGGGGATGGTCCGCGTGACCCGCGTTGGCCGCCGCAACGTCTACGAGGTGAACGGGGCGGTCCGCTTTCGGCACCCGATCCTCGCTCACGTCCGCCTCGGGGAGATCCTGGACACCTTCGCGCCCCACGGCCCCAAACTCTTCTACGCCCCGGAAAACACGCCTCCGGATACCGTCGCGGACGGCTGACCTTCCAGGCATCATCCTCGCGGTCTCGCTCGACCATTCAGCGCTGCAATGATGTCTTGCCCACCGCGGCACTGCCTCCTGTCTGGTTCACCCGGTAGCACCACAGGGAGCAGTCGTTGACCTGCGTGCGGGAGACGGCTAGCGAAGCTTCGCCTCAAACCGACGAGCGAACGGGCGCCGGACGATCAAGGCCGGCGCCCGTAGGTGTGGGCGTGAGTACCATTGGGTTGTGAAACACCCCGCTTGGAGGTCCCGATGGTCACGCCCAACATCTCCAGCATACTCCAGAACCATGTCTCGCTCAGCGTCACCTGCATCGATCGGCTCTATCTGAACGGCTACGTCCCGAAGCTCCAGACCGCGGGGCAGGTGTGTTACTTTCTGCGGGAGCACCTGGGCTACCCGATCCCCTCGCCGGCCTTGTTCCGCCCCATGCACGACCGCTTCGTGCATGCCGTGCAGGCGTTTGCGGCCGACCACCACATCCCCGTAGTCCAGTTCGCGCGGGGCCAGCGGAAAGACGACCTCGCCGCACTCCACCGGGCTCGGTTCACCGCTGCCGAGGGGGTGGTGGTCATCGGCGTGGCCCAGGAACGGGCGCTCTCGTTCAAGGCGCAGCGGGTGACGGAGGGCGGAGGCGGGTTCCACTTCGCCTTCTCGCGCCAGCCGGTGGCGGTCAACCACTACTACTTCTACCTGCAGGACCGTGACTGGGGCCCCGCCTTCGTCAAGGTCGGCACCTATCTGCCCTATCCCGTGCGCGTGTGTCTCAACGGGCACGAGTGGGTCAAGCAACAGGTGCGGCGGGAGGGCATCGCCTTCGAAAGCCTGGACAATGGCTTCCTCTCGTGTGCACAGCCGGAGCGGCTCCAGGCGCTGTGCGACGCCCTGGGGCCGCACGCGGTGCAGGCCTTCTTCGACCGCTGGGTCGAGCGGCTGCCCTGGCCGCTCACCGCCGCCGACCGCGCCGCCGGCTTCGGTCACCGCCTGGCAATCTGGCAGGTCGAAGTCAGCCTCACCCAAGTCTTCGACCAGCCGGTCCAAGGCCGGCACTTCTTCGAAGCGCTGATCCGCGAGAACCTGGACCTGGGCCGCCCTGATCGGGTCAGCCTGCTCTTCCCCACCCGGCTCACCCGTGCCACGCCTGCGCCGCCCCACGGCTACCGCACGCGGGTGCTCACCGCTGGGGTGAACCCCAGCCTGCACCTCGCGCATAAGCATTCCCATGTCAAGCAGTACTTCAAGCAGGAGCGGGCGCTGCGCACGGAGACCACGATTAACGACCCCACCGACTTCCGGTCCCCCAAGGGCCTGGCCCACCTGCCCTATCTGCGCGCGGCCGGTGCGCAGGTCAACCGCAAGCTGCTGGAGGTCGAGCGGCTCACAGACGCCTGCATCCTGACGCAGGCGGCCTTGGACCGGTTGCAGCGGCCCACGCAGGAAGCCGGCGGCCGTGCGCCGGGCCTGCGCTTCGGCGACCCGCGCGTGATGGCGCTGTTCCAGGCGCTGTGCGGCTTTGCCCATCTGCCGCAGGGCTTCCGCAACCGCGACCTGCGCCCGCGCGTGGCCGCCTTGCTGGGCCTGGACGAGACCACCTACACCGCCGGGCGGATGACCTACGACCTACGGCGGCTGCGCTTGAAGGGCCTGCTCCACCGCATCCCGGGCACCACCCGCTACACCGTGACCACCTATGGGCTGCATGTGGCCCTGTTCTGCACCAAGGTCTTCCTGCGCATCCTGCGCCCCGGCTGGGCGGCCCTCACGCCAGATGCGGATGGCCTCCCGCGCCCCCTGCGTGACGCCCTGCTTCAGGTCGACGTCGAAATCCAAAAACTCTGCGCAGCCGCCAACCTGCAACCTGCCGCCTAGACGTGACTCAATCGGCATGATTCCACCCATTGAAGGTGTCTAGTGTGCCGCCTCAACTGCACCGTGATGGCGGCGGCCCGCAGTGGTCGCGCGCTCCGCAGCCGCGATCTCCTAGTTTCAGGGAAGGATGGCCGGGTGCGCTGGATCAATGTGACCAGTCTCTGCATGCCGCTCCCCGATAGCGACACAGCAGGAGCCAGGCTACAGCACGTGTTTCGCGATGTAACAGAACATCGCGAACTGGAGGATTTTGGACGGCAAGTGCTCGCGGCGCTCGAGCAGCTCGGCATCACGGAGCAACCAGCTCGCAACGTCGTTGCCTTGCCGACGTCTATCGCCGAGCGGCTCACCCAACGCGAAGTCGAAGTGCTCGGCCTGCTCTGTCGTGGAGCTTCAGCCAAGACGATTGCTGAGCGTCTCTACATCAGCCGGTCGACCGCTCGCAAGCACATCCAGGGCGTCCTGGGTAAGCTTGGAGTGCACAGTTGCCTGGAAGCCGTAGCATACGTATCCAATACCTCTGAGGGCAGTGCCCTCATTCGTCCTGATCCAGCGAGCGCAAGACGCTCCCTTATCAAAGCCTTCTCCAAGACCGACAGACGCTTCGCGTAGGGCCCAGTCGCCCGAGTCCTTTCCAGGTTTGTGCTAATCTGTACAAAGTATGACAACTCGGGACGTGTGCCATGCGCGAACGGGAGCCACTGACGCAGACGATGAAAGCCTCGGAAGCGAGGCAACAGTTCTCTCAAGTGCTCAATAAGGTCTTCCGCGGGCAGACCCGGGTGCTCGTGGAGAAAAGCGGCATCCCGGTGGCCGCGATTGTCTCTGCCCAGGACCTGGAGCGGCTCAGGCAACTCGACGCCCAGCGCGCCGAGCGCTTCAAGGTGATCGACGAGATGCGCGCCGCCTTCGCGGATGCGCCCGAGGAAGAGCTAGAGCGCGAACTGGACCAAGCGCTTTCCGAGGTGCGGGCTGAGCAGGCCGGCCCTCAGCGGGCGCGTACCAGGCGGTGATCGTTGTCCTGGACACGAATATCCTGGCGCGTGGCTCCATCAGCCGGGGTACCGCGGTCGCCGCGATCATCGACGCCTGGCGGGCCAAGCAGTTCACGCTCCTGCTCTCCGCCCACATCCTGGATGAGCTGACCCACACCCTGGCCAAGGCGTATTTCGCTCGCCGCCTCTCTCCGGAGCAGCAGGCCGCCTATGAGCTGTTGCTGACGTCCGTTGGAACTATCGTCCCGATCACCGCCTCAGTGCGCGGGGTGGCCACCCAACCCGCCGATGATCTCGTGCTGGCCACCGCGGTGTCGGGGGATGCCGTCTACCTTGTGACCCGGGACCGCAAGCTCTTACAACTTGGCTCTTATCAAAGCGTCGCCATCGTCAGCCCCACCGAGTTCCTGGAGCACCTCCAGGGCGTACGCCCAGAAGATATGCTCGAATGACCGTTGTTAGCGCTGATACCAAGAGAGAACATCGCGCTCTTCCGGTGAAACGGACCTATCGTCCGCTCCCAAGACAACGAACTCTCTACCGATGCGGCAGAACCACGACATTGCGGAGAGGCCCTGGCTGCTAGGATCAGAGCCTCTTGCAGCGCTTCCTGGATGTCAGCTACACCGCAGCACCTGCCCCGGCAGCGCGCCGGTGTGCTCGCGGCCTTCCATCAGTACTTCGCCGTTGACAATGGTGGCGTGGATGCCGCGGGCGTGCTGGACGTAGCGGGCGCCGCCGCCGGGCAGGTCGTTGACCAGCTCCGGGTACTCGTGGGCAACGGTGGCGGGGTCGAAGACCGTGGTATCCGCCCGCAGGCCGGGCCGCAGCAGGCCGCGGTCGCGAATGCCCAGGACTGAGGCGATGATGAAGGGCAGCCGCCTTGATCGTGTGCACCGTGAGCATGTCCTGACGGGAGCGGAGAGGATGGCGCAACGTCAGGGTCATGGGGCAGGGCCTCTCCGTCTGCCGAGCGTTCTTACCGTTCTCCCGCCTTGCGCAAGGCATCCTCATACAGCGCGCGGCTGATGCGAAAGCCCTGGCGAATCAGGTCGTCGAGCAGTGGTCTCGCTGTTGAGACGTGCCCTCGGGTCTTGGCGAACAGAACAAGCCCGACAACGCCCGCCCGCTCGCGAATGGCCACGCGTAACGCCGGGTGTGTGCGAACCAAAGCGCGGGCTCGGCGCTCATCGATCAGTACCGCGGCGTGAGTAGCCGCGGCCGCTGACAGGACAGTGGACTCACCTGGGTCCAGAGGAGGAAATGCTTGCGGGTCGCCCTCATCTACGACGAGAAGGAGCTCTTCTCCGCGGGCGTGCTCGAGGGCGGTGACCCCAGGCTTGGTAGGGTCCCCAGTGACCTCCGCCCACACCCACTCGGTCACATAGACTGGTGTTGGGAGGAGCGCGAGCAGGTCAAGCCGACCGATGCGAGCAAGCCCTATGAGCGCCGTTGCATCAACATAGCACCTCAGGTTTGCCACGGCGTGACCTTAGGGACGAGACTCGGTCTGCCGCAGCAGGTCCTCCAATCGATCAACCTCGGCCCCGATACCTCCCTCAGGCTCCCACAGGATCGGGACGTCTAGGCTTGCGCACAGATCGATGAAATCACTGAGCGACATGCCTGCAAGCTTCGCCCCCTGGCCGAGCGTGATGGTTGCCCCGCGGTAGAGCTCTACCGCGAGCAACTCCAGCGCCCGCTGGTAGGTGCCCATCGACTCCGCTCCGCGGGCCGCAGCCACCTGCGCGAGCTTCTCGGCGCTCAGGATCCAGGCAGCCGGGCGGTTCTCCTTGCTCACGAGGACCGGCTCGTCCTGAGCGGCTCGGATGGCGCGCGAGGCGCCGCCGTGCCCAAGTTCCGCCACGGAGACCGTCTTTGCCATCGCAGCCCTCCTGGATGTAATCACATGTTGTGATGCAATCCTAGCACCCCGCGGCGCAAACCGCCTGCAAGTCGGGCCGCGCGCTGGTACGTACCACTCTGGGTGGGGGGCTGTCAGACAGGCTTGCGGGCGCCAGTCTTCACGCCGAGTGCCGGGAAGGGAGACGGCGCTGCCGCGCCGCGTAGCGGCTGAGCCCGTACTCGCGGGCCCAGGCGATCAGCCGCGCGCGGGCATGCCCTCCGAGGCGGTACAGGAGGCGCTGGAGAGCGCTCGCCTTGGCGCGGCCGGCGTACGGCTGGTTCGGGCGGCCCTGTTTCACCATGCTGGACGCCTGGTTCGCCAGCCGCTCGCGCGCGGCTTCGGCCTGGCGCTCCCGCGCGTAGTCGGTGCTGTATCGCTCCAGCGAGTACCAATCTCGCACGGCTCCCTCCCCGGCGCCGGGCTGGCTAGGCGCCTTCCTGGACCTCTACGATCTCCTCCGCGACCAGCCCATGGGCCTCGCGGTGCACGGCGCTGGCCGCCTCCGGACTCGGAGCCTGGACCAGGCAGAACACCTTGCCGGTGCCCTCGTCGTACCAGTACTTCAAGTACTCCACGCCATGTCTGCCCTGGACCTCCAGGTCACGCTGGTGGGCGCCCGCGACCGCGGCGCCGGTGAGCCCATCTACCTTGTCGTGCACGTCCATGTACAGCGGCATGTGAAACGTCCTCCCCTTTCCGACTGCACTCAGTGCGCTACCCTTCCGGTGGCGCCTCTCGTAGTATCAGTATGGGGGCGCGTACGCACCATGACTGAAACGCCGAAGGTGTTGACCGATCCGCCAGACCTGGCCGGGCGCACGTCGCCGCTCGCGCTCCTGGAAGAGGTCCTCTCCATGGTCCGGCTGGCGGGGGCGATCTTCCTGCGGGCCGAGTACACGGCGCCGTGGGCGTACGAGTCGCCGCCGTCCTGTGACCTGACGCAGCTCCTGCGACCGCAGGCGAAGCGGCTGATCCTGTTCCACATCATCGCTGAAGGGCGTTGCTGGATCCGCTTGAGCAGCGGCGAGCACCTGGCGGCCCATGAGGGGGAGGTGGTGGTGCT
>JACQGL010000140.1 GCA_016199525.1 Armatimonadota bacterium | reverse complement strand
GGCTCTGTGCCGGAGCTTTCAGAGCGGCCGGGCCCTATG
Organism: Armatimonadota bacterium; assembly: GCA_016199525.1. Taxonomy (GTDB): domain Bacteria; phylum Armatimonadota; class SYMT01; order SYMT01; family JACQGL01; genus JACQGL01. The sequence continues at coordinate 16,907 of JACQGL010000140.1, read as the reverse complement.
GCCGCCCATACGGACGGTATATGGCCACAGGACGTTGGGACGGCAGGCAGCTCATTCTCCTCGCCCACCTTTATGACGACGCCGGCCCTTGCCCAGGCTTCACCCGCCCACGAGGAGCAGGCACCCTCCCTGCCTCTGGAGTGGCGGGTCCATCTGGCGAAGCGCCAGCCCCGCCGGGCGGCGGCAGTGGCGGCGATCATCCTCGCCAGCGCCGCCCTGTGCCAGCTCCTGTTTGGCAACTGGCTGTTCAGCCTGTTTACCGCTTTTGCGTTGTGCGCCGCCACCGCCGAATTCCTGCTTCCCATTCGCTACCGCTTAACTCCCCAGGGCGCAGAACAGTGGAACCTGTTCGCCGCACGGCGCATCTTGTGGTCGGGGGTGAAACGCGCCTACCTGCTGGAAGATGGGGTGCAGCTCTCTCCGCTCGCGATTCCCACACGGCTGGAGAGGTATCGAGGAGTATTCCTGCGTTTTGCCGACAATAGGAGCGAAGTGCTGGCCGCCATTCGTCACTGCCGCTATGGACTGGAACGCCGACCTGACGCCTGAGGATCGGGACGCCATCATCGAGCGGGCAGCCCAGGAGATCGCGCGCCGCCGACTGGAGGTGCCCGGCATCCTTTTCCTCGAATTGCACCGGCCGTTTACCTTTCTTGCCAGTCAGGCGCTCATTGTGTTCGGGCCTCTGCTGGCCGCCTTCCTGCGCCCCGACCAGGTGCAGCGGCTCTCCAAACTGCTGGAGGACCGGAGCAACCTGGATCGGCTGATCAACCGCATTGAGGAACTGGCGGCGGAGCGCCGGGACGCGGACGCTGCCACGTCAGGCAGGCCGGATTCCGCCACATCCGCCGATCAGGCACACCACGCACGCCAATGAGTGACCGCCTCCCCGACTCTCATCGTCCTCTCGTACCGTCGGATCGAACCCGCCCCGCGGGTCCTCCCGACTACGTCCGGGTCGGGATGCCGTCGCCTCCCTGGTGGGCGGTCGTCATCGTGCTGCTTCTCCTTGCGGGGGCTTTCTTCTTCGGCCCTCACTACTATCGCACCGCCGACTACTGGAAGACCTTTGCGACCGGCCGCACGGTTGTCTTCGTCTTGAGTCTGGTCATTCTGGTGGCGATTCTGCGCGCGCGCCGCGGCGGCCGAGCGTTCGTCCGTCGCATTCCTGGCCTGACGGCTATCGATGAAGCGGTGGGCCGCGCCACGGAGATGGGCCGCCCCATCACCTTCTCTCTGGGCCTGGGCGGGCTGGATATCATCACGTTGCAGGCCCTGGCCATCGCCCTGCACGTGGTGCGCCTGGCCATCCGGTTCGGCACGCGCGTCATTCTCACCACGATCGATCCCACCCTGTACGCGGTGGCGGACGAGGCCGTCCACGAGGCCTATACCGCCGCGGGTCGGCCGGAGAGCTTCAACCGGGATGACGTGCGGTTCCTCTCCGACCGGCAGTTCGCCTATGCCTCCGCCATGGTGGGCCTGATGCATCGCGAGCAGGTAGCGTCGAACTTCATGTTTGGCCAGTTCTTCGCGGAATCACTCATCCTGGCAGAGGCCGGAAACCAGGTCGGCGCCATCCAGGTGGCGGGGACGCCTACCACGACCCAGATCCCGTTCTTTGTGGCCGCCTGCGATTACACGATCATCGGTGATGAGTACTACGCCGCCACGGCCTACCTGACGCGGGAACCGGTGCTCTCCGGCAGCCTGGTAGGGCAGGACCGCGCCAAGATGCTTCTCCTGGCGGTTATTCTGCTGGGCATCAGTCTGGTAACCGTGCTGACGCTCATTGGGTCGCCCCAGTCCCTGCAATGGGTGAAGGACCTCGCCGGCCTGTTTACCAACGCTAAGTGACTAACGATACCATATAGGTAATGTGGACTCTTACCGGCTTCAAATTCATCCTGGCCATCGTGGGCGCGGTGGCGGGTGCGGTGCTGCTGCTGGCCATCCTGCACCAGGCCTCCCACCAGGTAAAGCGCACCCTGACCATCGCGCTGACATTCATCGGCGGCTTGTTCTACTTCCTGGAGTTCTTCATCCCCCCCGATCCCAAGACAGAGGAGGCGGTCCTCTTCGGTTGGAGCCTCACCCAGGCGGCGGAGGTGGTAGGAAACGCCACCCTGGTAATCGGCGGCTTCACCTTTCTGCTGGGGGTGTTCAGCCTGGTACACATCCACGGCAACAACGTGCGGCGACGGCGGCCCGGGTGGTCGTACAGCCTGGCCTTCTTCGCTGCGTTCCTGGTAATGACGGTGTTCGCGTTCTGGAAGGACTGGCAGACGTGGTTCGGTGGCCCGGCCGCGCCCGCCTGGGTGAACGATCAGAATCTCGCGCACGCCGCCATGCCGCAGGATGTTTACACGCTGCTCTTCGAAGGGCTCGTGCGTAATCTGGATGCCACGATGTTCTCCATCCTGGCATTCTACATCGTCTCCGCCGCTTACCGCGCCTTCCGTATCCGCAGCGGGGAAGCAGCGGTGCTGATGGTAGTGGCGTTGGTCCTGATGATGGGCCAGGTGCCTTTGGGCATGGCGCTTACCAACTGGATTCCGTCGGATGGGCCCTGGTCCGGCCTGCGGATCGAGAGCCTCAGCCAGTACGTGCTCACCGCGATCAACGCGCCCGTGCAGCGAGCCATCGGATTTGGCCTGGGCCTGGGGGCGCTGGCGATGGCGATGCGCATCTGGCTTAGCCTGGAGCGCGGCACCTACTTCGGGCAGGAGGTGTGAGCGTGCGCGGCCAGCGGAGATTGCCATTGGAGCAGATTATCGGCCGGATCGACCGCCGCCTGGTTTACGCGGGGCTGTTCCTTATCACCCTGGCCCCGCTGGTGGGGCGGTGGGCACTGCCGCTCTATGTCACGCCCCCGCCCAAGATGCTGGCGGATACCATCAATGCGCTCCCGCAGGACAAGCTGGTGTTCATCAGCTCCAACTGGGACGCGGGCACCCAGGCGGAGAACCGTCCCCAGATGACCGTCCTGGTCCGGCACCTCATCCGCCGCAGGTTGAAGTTTGCGAGTATCTCCATCGGCGCTCCCAACGCGCCCCAGCTGGCGAATGCGGCGATCGAGCAGGCGATCCAGTTAGAAAAGGTGCCCTGGGTCTATGGCCAGGACTGGGTTAACCTGGGCTACAAGCTTGCCACCGAGCCGTGGCTGCGCTCTTTCGTCCGGCAGATCCCCGAAGCGGTGAAGGAAGACTGGAAGGGCACACCAGTAGACCAGATTCCGGTGATGCGGGGGGTGCAGAAATTCGGCCCGGACGGCCAGGCGAGTATGCTCATCGACATCACCGGGTCGGCTACCATCGACGGCTGGTACCGGTACCTGAGCCCCACCGGAGTGAAGTTGGGGCTGGGTTGCACCGCGGTAATGGCGCCGGAACAGTATCCGTTTCTAGATTCCGGCCAGCTCTCCGGTCTGCTCACCGGCATGAAGGGCGCTGCGGAGTACGAGCAGATTATCGGCGCGCAGGGCTTTGGCACGACGGCGATGGCGGGGCAGTCGTTCGCCCACCTTTACATCCTCATCCTCATCATCTTGGGCAACCTATCCCTGGTGCTGGGCTGGCTTGAGCGCCGAAGGAGACGGAGATGACCTCCCCCTTCAGCTTTGGGGGCGCGGTAATCTGGCTAGGCGCGCTCGCCACCCTGGCGCTCTACTCGGTGCTTTACCGGGAGAACCCGATCTATCGCTTCGCGGAGCACATCTTCCTGGGTCTGGCCACCGCGATGGGCCTCTACATGACGTGGAAGACCGTCCTCTACCCCACGTGGTATAAGGAGCTGGTCGCCGGCCACTGGGCCTGGATTCTAACGCTGGTTGCGGGCGGGATGTACTACACCATCTACAGCAAGCGCCTGGTGTGGATGAGTCGCCTGGTAATGATGACCATGATGGGTCTCTCCGCGGGCCTGGGCTTCCGGGGGTTCTTCGGCACCTATATGAAGCAGATTGGCGCGTCGTTCAAGCCGCTGGTGGTGATGCAGCACACCGCCGCGGGCGGCGTGGACGTGGGCGGGTCCGTGTTCGCATCCTTCACCAACATCCTGTTTCTGGCCACCATGGTGTGCGTGATGACCTATTTCTTCTTCTCCTTCGAGCAGAAGAACCGGCCCATCCGCCGCACCGCCTCCGCAGGCCGCTGGCTGATGATGATCGCCTTCGGCGCGATGTTCGGCTCCACGGTGATGGCCCGCCTTTCTCTGTTCATCGGGCGCCTGACCTTCCTCTTCCAGGACTGGATCCACCTCATTCGTAGCTGATCTCAAAGGGCGGCCTCTCGAAGCGTGTAGGCAATGGGGGTCGGGGGGTCAGGGGATAGAATAAGAAGCAGGGCGGCGTGGCGATGTTAGGGCGTGAATGCCCGCTGCCGACCACCTCTATCCTTCCATCGCCCTGTCCCCTGGTTACACCGGAAGGCTGATCTTCGACGATGAACTTCCAGCACATCAAAGCGTTTTGCACCATCGTTGCCGAGGGCAGCTTCTCCCGCGCCGCGGAAATCCTTCACCTGACCCAGCCAACGATCAGCGCCCAGATCCAGATCCTGGAGAAAGCGGCCGGGGCGCGACTCTTCGAGCGGTCCGCGCAGGGCATTTCCCTCACGCAGGCGGGACGCACTTTCCATACCTACGCCACCCAGATGCTGGAGCTGTCCACTCGCGCCACCCAGGCAATGGAGCAGCTGCAGGGGCTGGCGCGCGGCGAGCTCACCCTGGCCGCCAGCAGTGTGCCCGGCCATTACATCCTGCCGCGCCTGCTGGCCGCCTTCAAGGCGCAGTGGCCTGCGGTGCAGGTGCGGCTTTCCGTATCGAACAGCCAGGCAGTGCGCGCCGGGGTACGCGACAACGCCTTCGAGCTGGGGATGGTGGGGGAGCGCGCGCGGGACGACCGGCTGACGTTCGATCCGGTGATGGAGGACCATCTGGTCCTCGTGGTGCGCGCGGACCATTCCCTCGCGGCGACGGGCCAGGTCGATCCTCTGCAATTGTTCGATCTGCCCCTGGTGATCCGCGAGCTGGGGTCCGGCACACGCTCCACCCTGGAGCGGGCCATGCAGCGCGCGGGGCTTTCGCCCGAGCGGCTGAAGGTAATGCTGGAACTGGGAAGCGCCGAAGCGGTGAAGGCGGCCGTCCTCGCCACGGACTGGGGGGCGATTCTCTCCGCATGGTCGGTGGCAGACGACGTGCGCGTGGGGCGGCTGGTGGCGCGGCCGATCCACGGCCTGGACCTGCACCGCAGCTTCTACCTGGTCTGGCGCACGCACGGCTATCTCTCGGTGGCCAGCGAGCAGTTTATCCGGTTCCTGCGCGCTCACCAGCCCGTGCGGCCAGAGATTTGAGGCAGGGAACGTTTGCCGTGGTGGCCTGCTGGTGCGCCTCCGTACCTCGATGCCCAAGCACGCCTCGTCTCCAAAGGAAGAAGAATTCGACCTCCCCGTCCGCGTCCAGCCGCGCGCGTCGAAGAACGAGGTCCTCGGCTGGCGGGAGGGGGCGCTGGCCGTGCGCGTTACCGCCCCACCCGTGGCTGGCGCCGCAAACGAGGCCGTCCGACGACTGCTGGCCGACTTCCTGGGTGTTCGCCTGCGCCAGGTGACCCTGGTAGCGGGCGAGACCGCGCGCGAGAAGCGATTCCGCGTCTTTGGCTTGACACGCACCGCCCTGGAGGGGAAAATAGGAACTTGGCTTGCGCCCTATGACAAAACTGAATCGCGGTCATAAGGGAGCGGCAAGTGTATCACAACCGTTAGCCGCTCCCATGGCCGGCCTGCCCGCCGCAGGGGCTGGGCGCTCCCTGATGGTCGCAGGAGTGTTAGCAGTCAGGACAAGACGAAAAGGATGACTGGAGATGGGGATTTAACCACGGCCCGCTCCACGGGCACCCCTCCGCCTGCGGAGGCCCGCCCAGAGGCCCCTGCCCCTGACGGCGCCCGCCAGAACGGCGCCACCGCGCCTGGTACGGAGCAGGACTACCGCGCCACCCTGAACCTCCCCCGCGAGGCGATTCCTATGCGCGCCAACCTCGCACAGCGGGAGCCCGAAATCCAGGCCCTCTGGGAACGGCTGGATGTCTACCGCCGTTCCCTCAACCGCGCGGCGCCCCGCGGCCCCTTCATCCTCCACGATGGCCCGCCCTACTCCAACGGGGACATCCACATGGGGCACGCGCTCAACAAGATCCTCAAGGACTTCATCACCCGGCACCGCACCATGGCGGGCTTCTACTCCCCCTACGTGCCCGGGTGGGATAACCACGGGCTGCCCATCGAGTACGAGGTCACCAAGGAATTTCGCACGCGGGGCGAGACCCCCAGCAAGCTGGCGCTGCGCCAGCGCTGCCGGAAGTTCGCACGGCGCTGGGTGGAGGTCCAGAAGCGCGAGTTCCAGCGCCTGGGTGTGCGTGGGGAGTGGGATAATCCCTACCTCACTATGGACCACACTTTCGAGGCGAAGATTGTGGAGGTCTTCGCGGAGCTGGTGAAGCGGGGGTTCGTCTACCACGGTCTCAAGCCGGTCTACTGGTGTCCGTCCGACGAAACGGCGCTGGCGGAGGCGGAGATCGAGTACACGCCGAAGGTTTCGCCCTCTATCTACGTTCTCTTCCCGCTGCGCCACGACCCGAAGGGGATCTTCCCCGCCCAGGGACCCAACTACACCGTTGCCTGGACCACCACGCCGTGGACCATCCCCGCTAACCTGGCGCTGGCGTTCCACCCGGATGTCGATTACGTGGTGGTGCGGGCGGAAGAGGCCTGCTACCTGCTGGCGGAGCCGCTCGTGGAAGCCACGATGCACGCCGCGGGCATCGCCGATTGGGACCTCCTCTCGCGCCATAAAGGCGCCGAGATCGAGGGGACCGATTTCTGGCACCCCCTGCGCGGCGTGGACCCCGTCTACGATCGTCCTTCTCCCGCCGTGCTGGCGAGCTACGTCACCGTGGAGACGGGCACGGGTGTCGTCCACACCGCGCCGGGGCACGGGGAAGAAGACTTCCGTACCGGCCTGGCGTACGGGCTGCGGACGTTAAGCCCCGTGGACGACCAGGGCCGGTTCACCGCGGAGGCGGGACCGTTTGCGGGACTGCACGTCTTTCACCAGGGCAACGATGCCGTCAACGCGGCGCTTCAGCGCCAGGGCGCGCTTCTTGGGGCGGTCACCCCCTACGAGCACCAGTACCCCCACTGCTGGCGCTGCCATGGGGCCATTGTGTTCCGTGCCACCAACCAGTGGTTCATGAAGATCGACCATAACGGCTTCCGCCAGCGAGCGCTGAAAGCGATCCAGGGAGTACGCTGGCATCCCGCAGAAAGCATCAACCGTATCACGGCTATGGTGGCGGGCCGGCCGGACTGGTGCCTGTCGCGGCAGCGTTCCTGGGGCGTGGGTATCCCCGCTTTCTACTGCGAATCCTGCGGCGAAGTGATCCTCACCGAGGAGAGCCTGGCCGCCGCCCACCGCCTGGTGCGGGAGTGGGGATCGGACGCCTGGTTTGCGGTTCCCGCGGAAGAGATTCTGCCGCGAGGATTCCAGTGTCCGCACTGCGGGGGCACGCGGTTCACAAAAGAGACCGACATCCTGGACGTGTGGTTTGACTCCGGGGCCACCTGGGCGGGAGTGCTCGAGGAGCGCGAGGGTCTGCACTTCCCCGCCGAGGTCTACCTGGAGGGATCCGACCAGCATCGTGGCTGGTTCAATTCTAGCCTGATGCTGGCCCTGGCCGTGCGGGACCAGCCGCCCTACCAGACCGTTATCACTAACGGCTGGATGCTGGACGAGACGGGCCGCGCCATGCACAAGTCGTGGGGCAACGCCATCTCGCCCGAGGAAGTGGTGAAGCAGCACGGCGCGGATGTCCTGCGCCTGTGGGTCTCCTCGGCGGACTACTTCGAAGACGTGCGCCTGGGCCCGCAGATCTTGCAGCGGGTGACGGACGCCTACCGGCGCATCCGGAATACGTTCCGATTCCTGCTCGGCAACCTGTACGACTTCGATCCGGCCACGGACGCTGTCTCTGATGCCGAGCTGCCGGAATTGGATCGGTGGGCGCTGCATCGGCTGGCGCTGCTGCTGGAACGGGGGAACGTGGCCTACGAGACGTTCGAGTTTCATCGCCTCTACCACGCGGTGCACACCTTCTGCGCGGTGGATCTAAGCGCATTCTACCTGGACGTCATTAAGGACCGCCTCTACACCAGCGTGCCTGACTCCCGCGCGCGCCGCAGCGCGCAGACAGTGCTGTGGCGAATCACCGACCACCTGGCGCGGCTACTCGCTCCTATCCTGGTGTTTACCTGCGAGGAGGTCTGGTCCCGATTCGAGCCAGGCCCCGGCCAGCGGTGGGAGAGCATCCACCTGGCTCCGATGCCGGACGCGCACACGCAGTGGCGGGATGACGCCCTGGGCGAACGATGGGATACCCTCCTTTCGGTGCGCGACGCGGTGAATCGCGTCCTGGAGGAAGCGAAGGCCGCGGGCATCGTGGAACGGCCTCTGGCGGCGGTGGTGACCCTCACCGCTCCTCTAGATCTCTACGAGCGATTGGCTCCCTACGCGGATGAGCTGGCCACGCTGTTTATCGTCTCCCAGGCGTTGCTCCGGCAGGGGCCCGCGGGCAGCGAGCTGACGGTGGAAGCCACCCCCGCGGGCGGCCGACGGTGCGATCGCTGCTGGCTCACGCTGCCTAGCGTGGGAGCGCGATCGGAACACCCCGCCCTGTGCGAGCGGTGCGCGGAGGCGGTGATGGAGCTGGCGCGGCGATGAGCAATCGTGCGCGGGTGTATGAGTGTTGGATGCGTAGCACCGGCATCCCGCTTGGGCTGTATGGTTTGCCGGCAGACGCGTTGGGCATCAAGGCTTCGGACTGCGGGCACAGGAGACCAGCCGATACCGCATACTGCGTTGGGAAGGGCGTTGAGGCCGGACACTCCCCTTCTGCCACACGCCCCTACCCCCACACCGGCTCTTCTGCGGGTATCATGAGGCCAACGGGCGGAGGCTCCGGAGGCCCATCGCCGACCCCCTCGCCCTGCCGCCGGGAGGGAGGCAGTGACCATGTCTGACACCGAATCGACCCAGGTGCCGGATCGGGAGCGCTTCCGCAGCCTGCTGCTGGCGGAGCGAGAGCGGCTCCTGAAACAGCTCCGCAAACTGGAGACGCTTGACCAGTCCGCCAGCCAGGGAGAGGAGGTAGGCGAGCTGGCTCATTACGACGAGCACGAGGCGGATGTGGCCACCGAGACCTTCCTGCGGGAGCAGGATCAGGCCATCCAGCGCAGCCTGCAGGACGAATTGCACCAGGTGGAGGCGGCGCTGAATCGTATCCAGGACGGCACGTACGGCCGCTGTGAGCGGTGCGGCAAGCCGATCGATCCCGAGAGACTGGAGCTCCTTCCTTACGTCACCCTGTGCGTGGAGGATGCCAACCGCATCGAGGGGCAGATCTGATGCGCACCGGGTTCTGGCTGCTGGCGTTCGGTGTTCTGGCACTCGACCAGGTCACGAAGCAGGGGGTGCTGCGCTGGCTGCCGGAACACCATCCGCCCGTGCCGGTGCTGCCCGGCATCCTCTACTTCACCCACATTCGCAACTCGGGGACGGCCTTCGGGCTGTTGCCGGACGGCGGCGCGGGGCTGACGGTCATGGCCGTCGCCGCGATCCTCTGCATCGTCGCCTACTGGAGAGCCGTGCAGCGTCGCCGCCGGCCGGTGCATCCGCTGCTGGCCACCGGCCTGGCGCTCCCCCTGGGGGGCGCCGTGGGCAATCTGGTGGACCGGATCTTCCTGGGCCAGGTGGTGGATTTCATCGACCTGCGCTTCTGGCCCGTGTTCAACGTGGCGGACACGGCAATCACCGTCGGGGCGGTGCTTGTCGGCAGCTATTTCTTCTTCATCCACGACCGCGTCCCCGCACACGAGAAGCGCTATGCACCCGGTGATGGTTAGAATCGGGCCGATCACCCTCTTTTCCTTTGGGATGATGGTGGCGGTGGCGTTCCTGGTGGGAACCTGGATGATGGTGCGCCAGGCCAGGCGCTATGGGATTCCGGGCGGGGCAATCCTGGATGGCATCTTCTGGATCCTCCTGGCGTCCGTCGCCGGGGCCCGGCTGCTGTACGTCGGTCTGCACTGGAACGCGTTTCATTCCCAGATCCAGGAGATCGGCGCCGTCTGGAAGGGCGGGATGTCCTTCCACGGCGGCCTGATTGCGGGGGTAGCGGCGGGCTGGAGGTTCGCGCGGGTGCGTCGGCTGCCGCTGGCATCTCTGCTCGACGCCGCTGCGCCTGCTCTGGCGTTAGGCTACGCCATCGGTCGCGTCGGTTGCCTGCTGAACGGCTGCTGTTACGGCTCCCCCACCGATCTACCCTGGGGCATGCGGTTCCCGCTGGAAACAGGGGGCTGGACGGAGCCCAGCCACCCGGCGCAAATCTACGCCTCGCTCGCCAATCTGGCCCTTTTCAGCCTGCTACTCGCGCTTGCGCCCCGACTGCGAGTGTCGGGGCAGCTGGCCGTCGCTTATCTGATGGGCTACTCGGTCTACCGCTTCCTGGTGGAGTTCATCCGGAAGGGGGCCACCGCTCACGTGCTGGCTCTGGAGCTCACGGAAGCGCAGTGGGCCAGCCTGACGGCGATCCTGCTCGCTGCCGGGCTCTGGCTCATCCTCCGCGGGCGCGCCCCGCAGCCAACAACCATCACCCCTCCCGCTGCCCCGCTGCGTTCGGGCTCCGTCCGCTGATGTCCACGCCGTCTCAGGAGGGCCCGCCGGTCCGCGGCCGGTTCGTAGTGAGCGAGGAGGCGGGAAGCCGACTGGACCACGCGCTCCTCCCGCGACTCGCGCCGCTGTCTCGCTCGGCCATCCAGCGGCTGATCGCCGCGGGACATATCTTGCTTAACGGGAAGCGCACCCGGCCCGCCGCTGTGCTCCGCGCGGGGGACGAGGTGAGCTGGGAGATCCCCCCACCGCAGCCGTCGCCCCTTATTCCCGAGCCCATACCCCTGGAGATCGTCTACGAAGACGAAGACTTGCTGGTGATTAACAAACCCAAAGGGCTGATTGTACACCCCGCCCCCGGAGCGCCCGCCGGAACTCTGGTGCACGCCGTGCTGGCGCACGCGGGCGAGGAGCTGGCCGGGATCGGCGGCGAGGAGCGACCGGGCATCGTCCACCGTCTGGATCGGGACACCTCGGGCCTGATGGTGATCGCCAAGACGGAGCTCGCCTACCGCAGTCTGCAGCGGCAGATCCAGGAACGGACGGTGGAGCGCCGTTATGTGGCGGTGGTGCGCGGCAATCCGCGCTTTGAACGGGCGGTGGTGGACGCGCCCATCGGTCGCCATCCGCGGGAGCGGCAGCGGATGGCGGTCATCCCGCTGGGTTCACGCTATCCGGCACGGGAGGCGCGTACGGAACTGCGCGTGCTGGAGCGGTTTCCCGGCTTTGCGCTCCTCGAGGCGCGCCTGGAAACGGGCCGCACGCACCAGATCCGTGTACACTGCGCCTATATCGGTCACCCCATTATTGGCGACCCAGTCTACGGATCGGGTCGCCGAATAGGTGACGGCGGCGTCTCGCCCGCCGTCCGCGCGGCGATCGAACGGCTCCAGGGCCAGGCCCTACACGCCTACTACCTGGCCTTCACCCATCCGCGGACGGGCGAGCGACGGTTATGCACCGCACCGCCGCCCGCGGATACCCAGGCGCTGCTGGAAGCGCTGGGAAGCCGTTGGCAGCCCACCCCGACGGGAGCAGCGCCTGGGTGCTACCCGATGTGTCGCGACGGCGCGGAACGCTAAGGTAACGCAAAGGGCGTCTGCCGCCCGGTCCATCCCGATACTACACCGCGGCGCCCTCTACGTTCCGCTGCTGTGTCGGCGGCCAGGCATCCTAGAGTTTGATCGGGTGAGGGGGGCGCACGCAATAACCAGTACGAGAACCGCCCTGCCACGGTGGGTTACTACGCTGCGACCTGATCCCTCCCTCAGCCGATCACGCTCTCTCTGCCGGACTACAGGCTCACTCCAGCCGCCACGCTGCGCCCCCGGCGGCGGCGCGGAGTAGATCCAGGTTGTTGATCAGGACCTTGCGGTAGCGGGTGCGCACCACCCGGTCCTCGCGGAGCTGCCCTAACGCCACCGCCACGGTCTCCCGGCGCGCTCCGATCCGATCCGCCAGCACTTTCTGGGGCACCGGTACCGCGTTGCCACCCAGCATCTGGGCGAACTCGAGCAAAGTGGCGGCGGCGCGTTCCTTCACACCGTAATCGGCGCTGATGCGCAGATAGTCGGACATCCGACGCGTGGTCCAGCCCAGGTAACCGAGCAGCGCGGCGGCCAGGGCGGGCAGCTGGCTGGCCAGCTGTCGGGCCGAATCTACCGGAACCGCGTAGAGCGGCGTATCCAGAACTGCCCAGGTATCCATCTGCGCAGACACTGGTTCCGGCAGGGCGAAGGTGAAGTTGGCAAACCCGCGGGAATCGATCAGCGCGGTAATCCGCCGATCGCCTTTCCCGGTTTCCTCGGAGACGGCCAGCATCCCGCTGATCGGGAAGTAAACGTGCGCCGGTCGATCGTCGGCACGGAACAGAACCTCTCCTGCCCGCAGCTCCTGGCGGGTGGCAACTTTGAGAATCGCGTCTCGTTCTTCCAGCGGCAGGGAAGACAGCAACCTCCCGTGCTCCATACACTCGCTCCTTTGTGTGCGCGGCAACCCGTACGGGCTGCTCCGCACGCTGGTCGGGCCCGCTTGCTTGGTGCGACTGCCAGTTATTGCGGGCGGCCAAAGGGCTACGGTTTGATTATCGGCGTTTTCCACTTACCTCTATTGTTTTCAGATACACTCTACGCTGGACACGTGGTTCTGCCTCCGGCCATCGCTGCCCAGGGACGCCTGACAATGGGGCACGCGCTCCGCTCTCACTCGCCGCGGAGCGACATGCTGAGCGCTACTGGCGATGCGTTTCGGCGTCGAATTCGTCCCCGCACCGTACTCTCGGGGAGCGTCGTGCCTGACTTGGGGCCGTATTCGTATTGAAGTGCTTTACCAAAAGCGCGCTAATAACCGTAGTCAGTATAATCTGCCCATCTCACGACTGTCAAGGGACCGGCCAAGGAACGACCTGACCCTCGGCTCACCGGTCAGGAAGCGGCAGCCGGTTGACCTGCCAGCGTGCTGTCCCGAAATTTCTTCGGATAAGTCAACGAAAGAGGCTGCCCTAAAGCGGGCCGGACACAAGTTGGCGCAGACGCGCGAGGTCCAGATCCCGGAACGTCTGCACCTGCAGGTGGGCGTGAGAGAGATCCTGGTAGCGGGTAATGCCATTCGGCACCGCCACTACCCACATTCCCGCGTGCCGGGCAGCCTGGATGCCCGTTGCGGAATCCTCCAGGGCGACGCACCAGGCAGGCGCAACTCCCATATCCGCCGCCGCCCGCAGGTAGCAGTCCGGCGCCGGCTTCCGTACCGGACACTCGTGGCCGGTAACCACAACCCGGAATTGACCGCGCACCGCCAGCCTATCCAGGATCTGTTCCACCCATTCGCGATCCGAGGCGGAGGCAACGCCGCAGGGAATCTCACGGGCGCGGAGGGTGGCAAGGAGCTCGGAAAGCCCGTCGGGAAGTCGTAAGGATCGCTCCACCCGCTCCAGGAAGCGGGGCAGGCGCTCGGTGTGGAGCGCGACGGGGTCTTCATGCGTGTGGCGGGCGAGTGCGGCGTATAATTGGTCCCAGGAGCCGTACTGACCCGCGTACGGGGCGTACTCCTCGGGGCCGAGGCGCAAGCCGCGACGCGCGTACAACTCGTGCCAGGCCTCCCAGTCGGGAGTTTCCGTATCGACCAGCAGGCCGTCCAGATCGAATATAACCGCTTGCAGCATCCTATGGGCGTGAGGCGTTGAGATCGTCCCCCCAGCGCTTAATACCACAGGCGTCCCACCATGTCTGACGCCCGTTCCCGGGTAGGTTATCACCCTCCCGCCGTGGGAAACAAAGCGCGGGGGCTGGCGCATGGCATTCGAGCTACTTCCATCGCTTATCCGCACTCGGCTCGGTTCTGGCCAGCCACTCTGGGTCCTAGCCAGCCCTGCCGGAACCCTGCTCTGCGCGCGCCTGGAGGGCGTGGGGCTGACGGTACTCTCCTGGACCACCCGCGAGGAGATGGAACGAGGTGTGGAGCGGCTGGCGGCGCGCGCCCCGTCCCTGTTTGCCTCTCACCAGCCCCAGCAGCGGCCGCTCGCCGACCTTCTCAAAACAGCGCGCGACCTGGGCGCGGTGCTGCGGATCGATGATTACGCGGTCCTCGCCGTGGTGGCCGCGGAACAATAATCCCCGCTCTTCTCCGCCAACCCGGCGATCGTAGGGGTGCCTGATTTTCTAAAGGAAGCAGCTTACCGGCTGCCTGCGCTCCTGCTCCGGTTCTCCTGTAGCAGGGTAAGGGCGCGAGGACGACCGCACGGGGTATATCCGCCGCCTGCCAATCCTAATCCTGCCTGCGAGAGCCTGCTCACGCCCCAACAGCGTAGCTGGTCCCAATCCTGAACAGGACCGCGGAATGGGTGGCGCGTTTCTGCCCCGACTCGCCGGGTCGCGGGAAGCGGCGTTTATTCCCTCCAGTCCCTTCCGTGGATAACTGGTGTCGGGGCGTGCTCTGTCCGCTGATGCTTGTCATCCCGACGCCATCGGGACCGGCGATACGCTGGGCGAATGACACGATTGGGGGTTGCGGACGGGCGTTTTCGTGCGCTACACTGGCGCGCGAGGAGGGCGGCGCCGGGCGCGTAGGCGGCGCCGCAGGAAACCGTGGCGAGACTTATCTGGTCGGCACAGGCGGCGGTGGTCCGAGAGGCGCTCCCCGAGGCGGAGCGTACGGCTCTGGAGCGGCGACTCGATTACCTGCGGCGGATGCCGCGCATGTATCAAATGGCTGCGGATGAACGCTTTCCCGGTTGCCGAAGCTTCTGGCTGGCGCCGACCTACCGTGTGTTCTACATGGTGGGGGCGTCGTCGGACGACGTCTACCTGGCGGCCATCCTGGAAGAGGAGGTAGACCGGGTGGAACCGTAACCACCCGTGAAAGCAGTCATACGTAGATTGGCTGCGAATAGACGCGAATAAGTGCGAATGAAAGTAAATGGTAAAACAGGATACAAGGACCCGTAGGGCGCCACCGGGCCTCGAGGCGCTCGCTTGATCGTTTTCTGCTTTGCCCGGCTTCAGTTGCAGCCGACCTCGTCCGCCCCCATACTTCCCGGCTCAGAACTCCGTGCTCTCGCCGGGGTTCAGAACGATGCACCGCGCATCCGTCTCGCGTGCCACGCGCGCCGCGAACGCTTTTGGGTCCTGCTCAATCACCGGGAAGGTGTTGTAGTGAATGGGCACCACCGCCCGGGGCCGCAGCAGCTTCACCGCCTCCACAGCGTCGTCCGGTCCCATAGTGTAGTTGTCACCGATGGGCAGGAGTGCCAGGTCGATGCCCGCGCGACCGATGAGCTGCATGTCGCCGAACAGGGCCGTATCCCCTGCGTGGTAGAGCGTCCGCCCCTCCAGCGTCAGCAGGAAGCCCGCGGGCGTGCCCAGGGGATGGAAGCCGTGCTCATCCAGATAGGTGCTGCCGTGCCACGCGGGGGTCAGCTTCACACGGCCCCAATTGAACGCGCGGCTGCCGCCGATGTGCATGCCGTGCGCCTTCAGGCCCATGTGCTCCAGGAAGGTGGCGATTTCGAACGTGCTGACCACCAGCGCCCCGCTCCGCCGCGCGATGGCCGCCGCATCGCCCAGGTGGTCGTTGTGAGCGTGGGTAATCAGGATGGCGGTGGGAGTGAGATCCTCTGGGCGGATGGCAGCGAGCGGGTTGCCGGTCAGGAACGGATCGAAGAGAACGCGGGTCTCCCCGGCGCGTGCTTCGCAGCACGCATGGCCCAGGAACGTGAGCGTTGGCATGCGGCACTCCTTTCCTTCAAAAGCCATCAGTCATCATCTGACTATCTTTCCCTGACTGCCGACAGCTCATTGCGACCGCAGGCGTTCTGCGCCAGCAGGAGTGAGGTAGGCCAGTCGGCCGCGTGCCACGGTGGCCACCACCTGGAACGCGGGCGTCAGGAGGATGATATCCGCGTCCTTCCCCGGTTCCAGCGAGCCCTTACGATCCACACACCCGGCAATGCGGGCGGGAACCAGGCTGGCCATGCGCGCCGCCTCCGCCAGGGAGACGCCCGCGAAACGCATCAGGTTGGCCGTCCCGCGCTCCATAGTAAGCATGCTGCCCGCGAAGGTGCCGTCCGCCAGGGTGCAGCGGTCACCACGGACGTACACCGTCTGCGGTCCCAGCGCATACTCACCATCCGGCCGCCCGACCGCCGATATGGCGTCCGTGACCAGGGCTACCCCATCCGCGCCCTTGGCTCGCACTGTCAGATGGACGGTTCCGGGGGCCAGGTGGACTCCGTCGGCAATCACCTCCGCCACGATGCGAGATTCGTTCAGGCAGGCGACGGCCACGCCGGGGTCACGGTGGTGCAGCCGCCGCATCTGGTTGAACAGATGTGTGGCGTGAGTGGCGCCCGCCTCCACGGCGGCCAGGGCGGTGTCGTAGTCCGCGTCCGTATGGCCCAGGGAGGCGATTACCCCGCGCTCGCGGAGGAAGCGTACCAGCTCCACGCCGCCGGGCAGCTCGGGGGCCAGAGTCATCACCCGCACCTGTCCTCCGGCGGCGGCTAGGAGGGCGGCACACTCGTCGAAGTCGGGATCGCGGATGCCGGCCGCCGGCTGCGCGCCCTTGCGGCGCGGATTGATATAAGGGCCCTCGATGTGGAGGCCGACGATTTCCGCCTCCTCTCCTCCACGCTGTTGGGACTGCGCTGCGAGGCACCACTCCGCAGCGCGCTGCAGCTCATCATGCCGCGCGGC
>JACQGL010000019.1 GCA_016199525.1 Armatimonadota bacterium | reverse complement strand
CGCCTGCCCCGAACGGACGAGGCGGATGGGGCGGCCAGTTACGTCCGCATAGATCTGGGTTAGCAGCGGGTTCCGCTCCACCAGCCCGCCGCAGGCGTACAATTCGTCCACGGGGCAGCTGTGGGCGCGGAAGTTCTCCAGGATCGCCTGCGTGCCGAACGCCGTCCCCTCAATGAGGGCACGATAGATGTCCTCAGGGCGCGTGTCCAGCGTCAATCCGATGAGGACGCCCGCCAGGTCCGCGTCCATGAGGATGGAGCGGTTGCCGTTCCACCAGTCGAGCGCCAGCAGCCCGCACTCGCCCGGACGCAGGGCGGCGGCGTGCTCCTGCAGGACCTGATGCATGCTCACGCCCTGCCGTTCCGCCTCCGCGTGATACTCAGGCGGGACGGCGGCGCGGGTGTGCCAGGCCAGGATATCGCCGGTAGCGGGCTGGCCGGCTTCGTAGCCGAAAAAGCCGGGCAGGATGCCATCCTGCACCACGCCCGTGATGCCGGGGAAGTGGCGCTCGGCGCGGCCTACCATCAGGTGGCAGCCGCTGGTGCCCAGGACGAGGAGCATCTTCCCCGCCTCGGCGATGCCGGCGGCGGGAACGGCGGCGTGCGCATCGATAATCGCCACGCCCACAGGGATGCCGGCGCGCAGCCCCAGCCTCTGGGCAGCCTCGGGGGTCAGCTCCCCCGCGCGGGCGCCGATGGGGTGGATCTCCGTGGCGAGCTTCTCCGCCACAATATCCGCCAGTCCGGGGTGCAGGGCGGCGAAGAAATCGCGGGAGGGATAGCCTTCGGCGCGGCTCCAGAGGCCCTTGTAGCCCGCCTGGCAGGCGCTGCGGCGTTCGCGGCCGGTGAGCTGCCAGACGATCCAGTCGCCCCCCTCGATGAGCCGCTCGGCGCGCGCGTAGATCTCGGGGGCCTGCTCCAGGATCTCCAGCGCCTTGGCGAACAGCCACTCGGAGGAGGTCTTGCCGCCGTAGCGGGCTAGAAACCGCTCGCCGCGCTCTGCGGCGAGGGCGTTGATCCGATCCGCCTGCGGCTGGGCGCCGTGGTGCTTCCAGAGCTTGGCCCAGGCGTGCGGCTCGGAGCGGAGCGCGGGATCGCGGCAGAGGGGCGTGCCGTCGGC
Source organism: Armatimonadota bacterium (assembly GCA_016199525.1). Classification (GTDB taxonomy): domain Bacteria; phylum Armatimonadota; class SYMT01; order SYMT01; family JACQGL01; genus JACQGL01. Next base: position 3,849 of record JACQGL010000019.1, on the reverse strand, counting down.
GCGCGTGGGCAGGACGGTGCAGGAGGTGAAGTCCACGCCGATGCCCACCACGTCCTGCGGCGAGGTACCCGCGGCGCGCAAGGCGGCGGGCACGGCGGATTCGAGCGCCGTCCAGTAGTCGTCCGGGTTCTGGAGCGCCCAGTCGGGGGGGAGTTTCCGGCCGCTGCCGGGGAGGCGGTCATCGATCACCCCGTCTGGATACGCCTGGACCGCGGCCCCAACCTCCTCGCCGGTCTCCACGTCCACCAGGACGGCGCGCGCCGATTCCGTCCCGAAATCCAGCCCCAGCGCGGTGCGGCGTGGCATCTGCGACCTCCGGTGCTCAGAAATCTGATCTACACGTTGGCATGTTCCAAATCCCGAAAGCTTTCGGGACGAGACTACCCGAGGGAGCTTCGCCTCCGCACGCTCCGGTCCCTCGTGGAAAGGGGTCACCGTTGCTGCCTGCGGGCCCACGGGCTATAATCGGGGCAGAGGGATCCATCCAATGGCACGTCCGCAAGACCTCCTCTCCGATCCCCGGCTCCGCGAAGAGATCCGCCATCTCCGTCCCAGTCGCGCCCTCTGGCTCGACCGGTTGCTCACCGTGGATGAGTACTATCAGTTGGTGGACGAGGACAGCAACGTGGAGCTGGTGGACGGAGTGATCATCATGCCTTCCCCAACCACCATCCCGCACGAAGAGCTCTTTGGCTGGCTGCACCGTGTCCTGGGCAGCTATACGGAAGTGCGGCAGATAGGCCGAGTCTATGGTTCGAGGACCGCTGTACGTATTGGCCTCCGCACGGCGCGCGAGCCGGATGTCCTCTTCGTCCGTCACGAGCACATGGATCGCCTCCGCGAGCAGGAGATCGTCGGGCCCCCAGACCTGGTGATCGAGATTGTCGATTCCATCCGCGCACGGCGGGAGGCGTTGGTAGATCAGGCGCAGTACGAAGAGCTGGGCGTGCCCGAGTTGTGGATGATTGATCTGCCCCGACGGGCGCTCCGCGTGTTCGATCTGGGATCTGAGGGCCTTTACATTGAGCGCGGTGTGGACCCCGAGGGGGAGGCAGAGGTGCGCGCCATGCCCGGGCTGCGGCTGCAGGTGGCATGGTTGTGGCAGGGGCCCGATTTCCCGCCCGCATTTTCGGTGGTGCAAGAGCTGCTGGGGCGGTAGTCCCTTATGGCAGAGATCCCTTCGCCCGTGTACATGCCCACATGCCCGCGAGAGCGGCTTGAGTAGCCCCCTCCGAGGTCCAACGTCTAACGTCGAAACGCCTTCAGGCTCGATGATTCCCCCAGAGATGCTCCTGGCAGCCTATGCGCAGGGCTTCTTCCCCATGGCGCGCTCGCGGCACGGGCGGATCGACTGGTACACCACCGATCCACGCGGGATTATCAATCTGGAGCGGTTTCATGTCCCCCGGCGTTTGCGCCGGTTTCTCCGCCAGGCGCGGTTCGACTACACGTTCGATCGGGGCTTCGAAGCGGTGATGCGGGGCTGCGCGGACCGCCCCGAGACCTGGATTTCCGAGGCGCTGATCGCCAGTTACGTCCGGCTGCACGCGCTGGGCCACGCGCACAGCGTGGAGGTGTGGCAGGCGGGGGAGCTGGCGGGCGGCATCTATGGGGTGCACCTGGGCGCGGCGTTCTTTGCGGAGTCGATGTTCTACCGCCTGCCGGGGGCGTCCAAGGCGGCACTGGTGCAGCTGGTGCAGCGCCTGCAGGAGCGGCGCTTTTTGCTGCTGGATATCCAGATGGTCACATCCACCACGGCGCAGTTTGGCGCCGAGGAGATCCCTGCCGACGAGTACCTGGCCCGCTTGCGGACGGCGCTGGCGGAGGAGCGGACGTTCGGGTGAGCGCAGGGCGGCGGCCATCCCGAACGCTTTCGGGACGCGGCGTTCCCGAGGAGACGCGCCGATAGGCCCGCTGCTGTATCCCCGCAGGGCAGAGGCGCCGTGTGATCAACCCCCAGACTGCTTGCGGCTCAGGATCTTCGCCAGGACTTCATCGATCTGGCGGGCCTGTTGCAGCAGGTCGGGATTCTGCCCCCAGAACTCCTCCGCCCGCCCCCTGAATCCCCGATAGGCTTCCTCGATGCTGCGCGTCGCGGCGTGGATGAAGAACATCTCCTGGGGTTGCGCGTAGGAGAGCAGGGATTGCCGGTCGATTCCGGTGCCCAGGGCTCTGAACCCGGGGGGAACCAGATCGAGGGGCGAGCGGCGGCGGGGCGGGCCCTCGCCGGCAGCGGGGCCGTGGCCAGGGGCCGGCTTGCGCCGTCGTGGCTGCGGACCAGGGGGCCGTTTCGGTCGATTCATGCGTCTCCTTTCGGCAGAATGCGGTAGAAGAACCCCCCGAGTATACCACAACGCCGGGGAGGCGGCAATCCGAGTGTAAGGATGGCGCGCACAGGGGACCATTGGCGGCGGGAATCGTGGCCGTCCGCCGCCGCAGGCCCTTCGGGCCGGTGCGGACCCACCCGCTTCCTGCCCGATCCGCGAGGAGCAGCCAGGAACCGTCTTGCCAGGTACCGCGTATGCTATTGGAAATGCCCCTCCCGCCTGGCCCGAGAAAGAAAGTGACCGATGAATACGGCCTTTAATGTCACCCCGCACGAACCCGGGGGCGCAAGTCCGGTTGTCCGTCCGCACCGCCCGCGCCGCCGGGGCGCGGTTCCAGGAGATGCGCCGCCGGGGCGGCGCGCCGCCAATGGCTTCACTCTGATGGAGCTGCTGGTGGTAATCTCGATCATCGCTATTCTTGCCGGCATCCTATTCCCCGTGTTTGCCCGCGCGAGAGCGTCCGCGCTCCAAATCGCGTGCGTATCCAACGTCAGGCAGCTGGGTATGGCGTGGATGATGTACGTGCAGGACGCTGATGAGCATTTCCCGCCCTCCAATTCTCCCAATCCGCCCAACTCCGAATGGGCGCTGGTGCCGGGGGGTCCCTTCCCCTGCAAATCATGCCGTGTCAGGCACCGGATCACGGGCCGTCCCTACGATTCGCGCATCTTTGCGCTGCCTTACATCCGGACCGACCAGATCTTCCATTGCCCGAGCGACAGCGGCAGCCCCAACGGCCAGGTTCCGGACGAGCCGGTGAAGGGGATGCCGATCTGGAAAGGGGAGGGATCGAGCTACTGCCTCAATACCGTTGTGACGCGGCTGGGCACGCTGGGCGCCATCCCATATCCGGCGGAGACCTATATGGGCGCCGAGATCTACCCATGGCATACCGGGAACCCCGTCCGTTACTGGCGGATGGAAGAGGTTGGCCCGGCGGCACGCGTCGCCTACTTCTGCGACGGCCATGTCCGGGTGGTTGCGGAGGAGCAGATCATGTCGCAGTGCGTCCCTCCGTCGGCCCCCGGCGTGGGCCCGGTGCCGTAAGGTGCGCGGCGGCGCTCCCCTCTCCACCAGATTCGGCGGGGCGGGCTGTCCGGCGGGATACTCTTCCACTACGGCGCCACCGCGGCGATCTCGCCGGCCGCCCTGACCTCCGCGCTGATCTTAGATACGAAGGCGTCCCACGTCCCGCCGCCGTGGTGAGCCTGGAAAGGGCTTACCGGGGGAAAGTCGCGCGATCGGGTGGAGCCGGTGACATAGGCATTGAGAGAGGCATCGATGGCGATGCCGAAGCCGACATCGTCGTCGTCCCCGCCAAGGAAGGAGGAGTAGGCGAGGTTCTGGCCATCGGCGCTCAGTTTGGTGACAAAGGCGTCACCTTCGCCTGCCTTTTCGCGCTGGAAGGCAGCCTTCCGGGGGAAGTCCGTGGACCGGGTATCCCCGGTCACGTACGCTTTACCCAGGGTATCCACGGCGATGGCTTGCCCCGCATCAGCGCTGTCCCCTCCCAGAAAAGTGG
>JACQGL010000139.1 GCA_016199525.1 Armatimonadota bacterium | reverse complement strand
GCGTCTGCCGCTGCAAGACTGGCCCGGCGCTGCGGAACGTCGGCACCCAGTTCTGCATCGGCGTGGTGGCCAGCAGGTAGTCCTGCCCGAAGGCCGCGGCCAACTGTTCCCAGAGGCGCACGTGTCCAGGGATCGTCTGCATCGGGTAGTCCTCCAGCAGGTCCTGGACCGTCCGGTCCCCCAGTCGCCGGCTTTCGGGCCGGTTCCCGCCGGCCCCAGAGTAGTGGTACCCCGTCACCCCATCGATCCCCAGGCGGCGGATCAACTCGGCCTCCCCGCCATGCACTGCGGCCACGTAGACGCCCGGCAGGCCCTTCGCCTGCGCCTTCTCGCGCAGACCGTCGAGCACCGCCTTCGCCTGGGCCTCGCCGCCCGCCGGCCCGATCAGTTCCCCCACCGACCACAGGATCAGCAGTGGCTTGCCGTCGAGCCGGTAGTAGTTCGGCTGGGAGAAGAACTGGTCGACCAGGTACTCCCCCAGGCCGCGCCCGATCCCATTATGCGGAGAGTGGTTCGTCCACATCACCGCGAAGTCGATCTTATCGACGAAGCGGTTGGCCGCCACCGGCGGGTCGCCGAGGCGGGCCTTCCCGAGGAAGCCCATCTCCAGCGCGCGGTTCGCGAAGAACGACGGATCGAAGTCGCCCTGCTCGTTGACGCGCGGGTACCAGTCCCACAGCATCAGGTTGACCGCGTGCTCGCGCATCCAATGCACATGCCAATCCACGACCCGGGGGTTACTGGCACGGTAGAACTGGATCCCGTTGAACTGCATCTCGGGGTCCTGCGAGTCGTACAGCAGCGGCAGCCGCCAGGGAGAGCGTTCGGCCACCTGCTGCCAGCCATCCCAGGTATACTCCGGCTCCCAGGCGGCGAAGTACCACATCGCCACGGTGTAGTCGCTGGCGACGGGGTGCGTCTCCGGCGGCGTTTCGGTGGCCACATCGATCCGCGGGGGTGCGGCCGGGAGGCGGTCATGCGCATCAAGTTAAGGGTTGACAAAAGAAAGTGTTTTTGGTATAATACAGGGAAGTCTATTATCAAAACCAAAGGAGTTGCTTGATCACGATGATGGTTCAAGTAGCCGACGCGATGGCCAGAGTACTGAATGAGGAAGCGAACGAACTGGCCCGTGAGACGCAGTTTGTGAAGCGCGAGAGGAAGCTGACGGGCGCGATTTTTGCCCAAGCCTTGGTCTTCGGCTGGATGGCGGATCCGGAGGCGACCGTGGTGGACTTGAGCCAAGCCGCAGCGGCGGTGGGCGTGGAGATCAGTCCACAGGGACTGGATCAGCGGTTTACCGAGGAGGCCGCGGAGTTCCTGCGCCAGGTGCTGGAAGCCGGGGTGCGGGAGGTGATCCGGGCCGAGCCGGTGCCGATACCGATCTTGCAGCGTTTCAACGGGGTGTATGTGCAGGATAGCAGCGTGGTGACGTTGCCGGAGGGGCTGGTCGCGGAGTGGGAAGGCTGCACCGGGGCGGCGTTGAAGATCCAGGTGCGCTGGGATCTGCTGGAGGGCGCGCTGGTGCATCTGGAGTTGCGTCCGGGGAAGGAGTCGGATCGCGCGGCGCCGGTGCAGGAGGAGCCGTTGCCCAAGGGCGCGCTGCGGCTGGCGGATCTGGGCTACTTTGATCTGGATCAACTGAAGGCGATCGATGATCAGGAGGCCTACTATCTGAGCCGGGCGTGGATCCAGTGTGTGGTGTATGATGAGCAGGGCCAGCGCTGGGAGTTGGGAGAACTGCTGCGCCGGCAGCAGACCGCCAGCGTGGACTTGCCGGTGGAGTTGGGGGCGAAGCACCGTCTGCCGTGTCGTCTGCTGGCGGTGCGGGTGCCGCCCGAGGTGGCGGCGGAGCGGCGGCGCAAGATCCGCGCGGAAGCGCAGCGGCGCGGGAGGACGCCCAGCCAGAGGCAACTGGAGTTGGCGGACTGGACGATCCTGTTCACCAACGTGCCGGGGGAGAAGTTGAGCCTGGAGGAAGCCGTGGTGGTGGCCCGGGTGCGCTGGCAGATCGAGCTGCTGTTCAAACTGTGGAAGAGCCACGCGCGGATCGATGAATGGCGCACGGAGAACCCCTGGCGCATCCTGTGCGAGCTCTATGCGAAGCTGCTGGGGATGCTCCTCTTCCACTGGGTGCTGGTGGTGAGCGCCTGGGGCTATCCCAATCGGAGCCTGTTTCAAGCCGCCCAGACGGTGCGTAAGCACGCCATGAGCCTGGCCTGTGCCTTGGCGTCGGGTCTCCGGCAGCGGTTGATCGGGGTCCTGCACACCTTGCAGCGTTGCTTGGCGGCAGGCTGTCGTATCAATAAGCGCAAGGACAAGCCCCATACCTATCAACTCCTGTTGGCACTCACTGAACCTCCTTAACTTGATGCGCATGGGGGGCACGTTGAGCGCCCCACAAGCAACCGTAGGGGCTTACGGAAAAGGAGGCTTCTACCAGAAGGCCGGGACCACCTTCACGCTGCAGAACAACCTGTACCTGGGCACCGTGTCCAATGGCGATGCGTACGGCAAGTATGAGGTGAATGGTGCGAACGCGAGCTTTTCCGCGCAGTCCGCCTACGTCGGCACCTACGGAAGGGGCTCCGTCGAGCAGACGAACGGAACCGTTACCCTCAGCAGCAGATTGATCCTCGGACACTACGCCGGGGGCCAAGGGACGTACTACTTCAATCCCACGACGACCGGCTCCACTACGGTAAAGGGGACCACCTTTGTGGGCTACGGAGGGTCCGGTAAGATCTATCAATACCGGAACACGATGACTTACCAGGGGACTGTTCGCCTGGGCAACAACCAGGGCGCGGAGGGCTACTACAAGCTGGCAGGCGGAGTGTTGCAGAACGACGCGGCCTACCAAGTCGTCGGCTACCAGGGGAAAGGAACGGTCGAGCAATCG
>JACQGL010000167.1 GCA_016199525.1 Armatimonadota bacterium | reverse complement strand
GTATCCTGGTTTCTCGGGCGGGCCGTTGGTTGCGGTTGACCAGCGCATCCTTGGGATGAATACGTCGGCGCTGGGGCCGGGCCTCGGCTTGACGATCCCGACGGCGACGGTGCGCCGGACGGTGGAAGCACTGCTCGCGCACGGCCGCGTACGGCGAGGTTACCTCGGCGTTGCGGCCCAACCGGTGCGCCTGCCGGCGGCGTTGAGCGAACGCCTCGGCCAGGACCTCGGCCTGCTGCTCATGACAATCGAGCCGGACAGCCCGGCCGAGAAGAGCGGTCTCTACCTGGGAGACATCCTGGTCGGCTTCGACGGCCAGCGGCTGCGCTCGCTGGAAGACCTGCTCGGCGCATTGGGCGAAGACCACGTCGGCGTCACGACGCCGGTCCGCATCGTGCGCGGCGGTCAGGTGCGCGAAATGGGCGTGACCCTGGGCGAGCGCACTGCGTGATGGAGGCCGCCGTGTCCAGCATCCTCGTGGCTTTGAACGCGGAGATGACCGGCCTCGTGAGCGCGGCGCGCCGCAGCCTGGTTCGGATCAGCAACGGCCGGCAGGGCGATGGGGCCGGGAGCGTCTGGCGGGAAGACGGGTTGATCGTGACGAATGCTCACGTGGTGCGGCGCTCGACGCCCAAGGTGACCCTGCCAGACGGGCGCAGCCTGCCGGCGCGCGTCCTGGCCCGCGATCCCGAACGCGACGTGGCGCTCCTGTCGGTCGAAGCGACCGGCCTGCCCGCGATTGAACTGGGCGATTCCGAGAACGTGCAGCCCGGGCAGTGGGTCTTTGCGCTGGGGCACCCGTGGGGCGTGGCGGGCGCGGTGACGGCCGGCGTAGTGATCGGCGCAGGCGGCGGGATGCCGGAGATGGCCCCGCGGCGCGAGTGGCTCATGGTGAGCCTGCGCCTCCGGCCGGGCAATTCCGGTGGCCCGCTGGTGGACGTGCGCGGCCGGCTCCTGGGCGTCAACACCATCATGACCGGGCCGGAAGTCGGCGGCGCGGTACCGGCGCACGTCGTCAGCGCCTTGGTGCGGGAGGTGTTGATAGGACGCGGATAACACAGATGGGTGAAAATCTCACCACAGAGACATAGAGTTCACAGAGTTATTTCCGAAGGCCTTCTCTGTGTCTCTGTGGTGGACTGCTCTTCCCCGAGTCGTCCCTCCCCCTTTTCCGCGCCCGCGGTTGAATCATGCAGGCGGCGGACCGGCGAAAACAGCAGCCAGGCCGTCGCGCTCAGCATGCCGAGCGCGGCAATCAACAGGGTAACGCGAATTCCGATCTGGGTAGCAAGCAGCCCCGCCGTGAGCGCGCCGAGCGGGCCGACCAGCGTGGTCAGGAAGTGGACGCTGGCGTTGGTACGGCCCAGCAGGCGTGGCGGCGTGAGCGTCTGCCGCACGCTCACTTCGGTGATGAGGAAGATGGCGAAGGGCACGTCGCCGAAGAGCTGCAAGCCCATGAGCACCGCGATGACGATGGGCCGCGGGCCGTGGACGGCTGATGGACCTGATCGCACTAATCAGTCCAATTCGTATTCCCCACCCCCCTCAAACAGAGACAACTGCTGCGCGGTGCCCTCGGGGAGGTTGTAGAAGACACGCGGGACGAGGCCTTCCTGGGCAAGCCCGCTGAGGCGGTTGATGGTCTCGGCAATCTGGGGGACGCAATACTCGGCCATCTGCTCCTTGATTTGCGGGGTGTCGAAACGGAGGACATGCCAGCCGAGGGATTGGAGCGCATTGTCGCGGCGGTTGTCTCTGGACCGGCGCTCGCGGCCGGCATGCCAGGTATCGCCATCGGTTTCGATATCGAGGTTACCTTCACCGCAGAAGATGGCGAAGTCGAGGAAGTAACGCCTGTCTTTGACAGGCAATTCCCACTGGCGCTGGGCGCCGATTTTGAGTTCCTTCAGTCGTGCCCAGAGCAGGTCTTCGAGGGGGCTGTCGTCGAACAGGTCGTTGATCTCAGCAGCACGAGTGAATTTCTGCCAGGTGGTGGGGATAAAGACGATGCGGCGCCAGCGAGGACTGGGGATGGGCTGCTGGAGACTTTCCAGGTGGTGGAGGCGGACTTGGTAGTATTCCCGGTCGGCCTTGGGGCTGTCGATCTCATTTGGGAAGAGATCGCGGCGGCGGACGTGACGGATCTCACGAACCGGGCCGAAGTAGTGGACCGTGTGGGCTAGCGCACCGAAGGCTTTGGTGAGATAGAAGGCGAGCCATTTGGGCGGCCAGGGTTTGGGCGCGCTGGCGACGGGGACGCGGTACCAGAGATGGTCATGGAGGATGCCAAAGTCGGCCAAGTTGTTGAGAATGGCGACCAGGACTTCGCCGCGGTCAGTGGAGGAGGGGGAGGGCTTGCGGGGCATGGCCATCTGCCGGCATCAACGAACGGGCAGCGGATCGACGACGTCGACTTTCGTCCGCAAGAAAGCGGATGCTCGGGGAGTTCATCCGGCGGTCGGCAGCAATATCGTTTCGTGCGCCAGTGAATCGGCGGCGTAAGCCAGTGCGGCCTGAACATCCG
>JACQGL010000143.1 GCA_016199525.1 Armatimonadota bacterium | reverse complement strand
GACAAGCACCAGCATGGCAGCAGCGATACAGGTTATCAGAATGGCAGTGGCAGTTACCTTCGTTGCGGGGCTCGGGTGGCTTGGTTCGCGGAGCGAGGGCCGCACGAGGGGGATCATCGGGGCACTCACCCTCATCGCAGGACTTTGGTTGTTTGCGCCGCGCACCGCATACGCTCACTGCGACCGGATGGACGGGCCGGTAGTAACGCTGGCGAAGATGGCCCTGGAAAAGGGTGACGTAACGCCTGTTCTCAAATGGGTGAACAAAGAGCACGAAGCAGAGGTTCGCGCCGCATTCGGGAAGACGTTGGTTGTGAGGAGCAAGGGACCGGAGGCCAGGGACCTCGCCGACCGGTACTTCTTCGAGATGCTGGTGCGGCTGCACCGGGCGGGGGAGGGGGCTCCGTACACGGGGCTGAAACCTGCCAGCGGCGAGATCGAGCCCGCCGTTGCCGCCGCCGACAAGGCGTTAGCTAGCGGCTCGGTTGGGCCCATCGAGAAGCTGGTGACAAACGCCGTAGCCGCGGGGATACGCCAGCGCTTTGCTCACGCCCTGGAGAAGAAAAAGCACGCGGATGAGAGCGTGGAGGCAGGACGGGAGTTCGTGGCCGCCTATGTCGAGTTCGTGCATTACGTGGACCGACTCTATGCCGATGCGGCGCGGCTTGCTGCCCCTCATGGCGAGCCGGAGGACGCCGGGTCTCAAGCCCCACACGAGCACTGATGGCCATCCGCCCGAACGATGATGTGGTACGGTCAGTAGCGGGACCCCAGGTTGTTTCCGGGGTCCCGCTGTGCCACCAGGCGGAAGCAAAGACCCCGCTGCGCGGCGGTGTGTGTTAGCCCGGCAGGCGCACTGGCGCACCCACGCGGGTTTGACGGCCGTGGCGTAAATGAACCAGGAGAAGTCTTATGCCGGATCCGTGGGAGGCAGTAGACGGACGGGCCAATTGGGAAGCGCCGCCAAGCACGTTCCTCTCGCTGCTCCAAACGCACGCGCAGCTGGATGAACTCTTCCTTCTGCATCAGGAAGCCCTGCTGGCGTTCGACATCCCTCTGGCGATAGAACGTCTCCATGAGTTCGAGCACAGGCTCCTTATCCACATGTGCCAGGAGGAGGACCTGCTGCTACCGGTCTACCAGCGAGCGGGATCGATACCCGGCGGCACAATCATCCTGTTCACAGGCGAGCATCAAAAGATGCGGGAACTCCGGGGCCGCTTCCAGGAGATACTGGGGCGGCTCGCCAGCGAACCACCCGGTCTCCGGAGGGAGATCATCCGCCTGCTCGACTATCAGACGATGTTCAAGCACCTGGTCGAGCACCACAACTTGCGCGAGCGGAACATCCTGTATCCCACCCTGGATAAGGTGACCGGCGAGGAGGAACGCCGGGAACTGCTGGGCCAGTGCCTCACGGAACTCGAACACCAGACGGCGGCTCCGTGCCGGCGGATCTAACAGCGGGCTTCCCCTTCAGGTCGCGTAGCGCCACCTGCCCCCTTCGGGAGAGGTCGATCGATTCGCCTAGAATCCGCGCCGCCTCTTGCGGGGCGTGAAAGCCGGTCGAATTCTCCGCCTCCACGAAGTCAAGCAGGAACTGCGCCCGGCGTTGGAAGTCGCGGGCGGCGGCCAGATCGGCATCGGCCATCCCCGCTGCACGGGCCGCTTTCAGGTCGTCGATCAGCGCGTCCATCGCCAGGTTCCGCAGCCCGAAGATCCGCTGCTGGATGATCTCCACCCGTTCCTTCAGTTCGGACTCGGGCCACTTGTGGCAGGTCTGGCAGGCATGGTTAATATTCAGGAGCGGACTGCGCACGTGGAGGATGATTCCCGCGACGGAGCGCAGCCCCATAAACGTTTCTCCTCGCGGACGCCCTCGCGTGTTCGAGGCAATGGTAACATCTGATACACGCGTGGGACCACGGAGCGGCGTTCCTGCCGTAGGGGCCTCACGGCAACTTCCGTGCGCGGCCCTCCAGTCCGCAGCCTATTCTGCCTCCGCGCGGGCCTCCGGACGGCTCGCGCCCCAGGTCGGCCAGGCGTCCCGACGCAGCCGGGAGCAGCGCGGACTCGATGGCGGGGAATAAAATACGTTCCTCGAAACGGATGTGCGCCTCCAGAGCTCGCCCGATCTCGCCCGCGAGGAGGCGCTGTCGCTCTCCCAGATCGCTCTGCGGGGTGTCCTCCAGAGCCTGTGTCAGATCCCGCACCGCGCGCCGAAGGCCCACGTGCTCCGTTAACGTGCGCACGATTAACGGGTCATCCGGCGCTCTGGCCCGCGCGAACTCCGGAAGCAGGACTTCCTCCTCCGCGCGGAAATGCGGCTGGATCTGGCCGCGCCAGGCATCCAGAAACCAGGCGATCGCCTCTGCCAGCGGGGCTTTCCCCTCCGCCGCCAGCCGCAGCCGACGCGCCGCCACCAGGCCGTGATGATGCTCCTCGGAGAGACCCCGCAGTTCCGCGCTTCGCTTCACCGCTACTCCTGCCTCCGCACGCGACCATGGGCCAGATCAGCGCCCGCAGCACCGGTCAGTCCGCCATCCCGAAGGCTTTCGGGACCACGGCGGCGCCTGGCACGGGATTCCAGGGAAGCGACCACGCGGCGTTGCCGCTCCCAGTCGATGCCGCGCCGGGCCGCCATCTCTGTGCCGATGTGGCCCATCTCCTCCGCAGAGAGGTCAGCCTGCGCGCGCGGCAGCAGCTCTTCATCCTCGGCACGGATGTGCAACCGGTAGAGGTCGCCCAGCATCGAGGCCAGCCTCCGGAAGCGGTCGCTCTTCTCCGGCGTCTCGAAGCGGCCCGTCCGCAGCAGCTCCTCCGCCAGATCCGCCAGCTCCCGGTAAGTTGCGTCTGCCTCTGTATGCTCCCGCGTGAGCGCTTCCAGAGAGCGAAACGCCACGGGATCGTGCTGGCGCAGCCGGGGGAAGAGAGACTGCTCTTCGTCCGCTGCGTGGCGCGGCACGCCTGTAGAGAAGTAGTAAAGCGTCTGGCGCAGCGCCTCGCCGGCTTCCGCATCGAACGTGCCGTTTTGCTCGCGCTCCGCCACACGCTCCAGCACGTTCACCGCCCGTTCAATCCGACGGTGGCACGCCCGAAGCATCCCGATCGGATCGTCAAAGGTGGGCGATACCCCAAATAAATCCATCATCTGGCTGCGATCTCCTGCTGCCCATCGTGGGCGATGACGAGGAACGCCCGGCCTCATCCGGCCCCCCGGTCCGGCCTTTCACAGCGCGGCTCTCGTCGGATAGAACTATTCTAATGGGGAGGGCGACCTCAAGTCAGGATATCCGTCCCGCGCGGAGTCAGCTGTGATCGGAGTCACGCCGTGGGGAGAGCAAAGCGGTTGCCTGCCGCTCGGGAAGGCAGCACGCCGATGGCTGTGTCCGAGACACGCGCGACGCTGCCGCGCGGGAGAGCGTACGCCGGCACCCGGAAAGCGAACGGCAGTCCCAACGGGCGAAGCTGGAGAACGGCGGCCGCGTCAGCGCTGGGGCGCGAGAGCCTGGGCAAGCGTCATCAGCTCGATCAGGCCGGAACCCCGGGCGCTGGTGCGCGCCTCCGCCACCCGTTTTACGAGCCGCCGGAAGTAGTCGAACGCCTCGCGATAGTCATAGCCCCCGGCGGCGCGCATCATCTGGATCGCCTTGCGCTTGTAGTTTTCGATCATGTCCGAGAGCGGCATGCGAAAGCTGTGGAGCGCCTCCTTGAGAAGGGCGATGGTGCCCAGGTCTCCATCGTGCAGGGCATCCAGCACCAGATGGGAGAAGAAGCCACAGTGCCGCGCCTCGTCCTGGGAAAGCCGCAGGAGCACCTGGCGCAGGACCGGTTCGTCCACCGCCTGCCGCAGACAGGAGTAGTAGAGCTGAGTGGCTTTCTCCTGAAGCGCCGTGTAAGCGAATAGCTGGCTGGGAATTTCGTGAGGAGCCCGGTAGGACTTCTGGCCTTCGCGAATCATCAGTGCCGTAAGGGCCGCCGCATCGCGACGGCCGGAATGCCGCAGGTACAGCTCCAGGACGTGGGCGTGCCGGTCTTCCTCCGCCACCCAGCGGAACACGAAGTGCAGCGTCTGCCGCCGCATCCACGCTTCTTCATCGGTGCGACTTCCTTCCACGTGGAACAGACGCTGGTACTCGGAGGCGTAGCCGGGGATGTGGTCTTCTACCACCATCGCCGTCTCCACGGCGGCGAGGTGCAGCTCGGTGATCCCGCTGCGTGCGAGCGAGTCGGGGAGCGCTTGCCAATCAAAGTCCAGGAAGCGGTTGTATCCGAGCGAGTCGTAGGCACGGAGGTAATCCTCAACGTGGCACTGCAGAGATTGAAGGCAGGAATCGGTACTCATCGGGTCTCGCTTGGGCCGGCTCGAAGGGACTCATGCCCGGCCGGTGGAGAGGGCGAAGGAACAGGCACACTTCCGGTTTGACCCCGGCATGGCCCGGGGACGCGTTTCTCCTGGGTACACTTCCCACGCGCGGCGGGAGTGACACCCGAGTGTCGGGATAGTATAGCACCGTACAAGCGACAGAGCCCATCCGCTAGAGGCGGTGGGTGAGCCGGCCACCTCCATTCCCGGCGCGCCGCCGCATCCGGCGTGAACGCCGTTTTCCCGCGCCCAACGGCGGCGGTGGCAGAAATACCGGGCCGCAGGGTTCGCACCGGGCGCTGTTCATCCCGCCTTTCCCGGCGCGGTGCACGTCGGATAGAACTATCTGGGGAGGGGCTCCGGTCACGTATAGCCACCCCGCGCAGGACGAGCTGTGGTCCGAGCCACGCCCCAAGGAGCAAGGGAATTGACCGATACAGTGCCCACTAACGAGGTGCTCGCCCGGCTTGGGGAGGTGCCGTTCCTGCGAGGACTACCGGGGCACGTGCTCGATACGATCCGGCGCGGAGGGACCGTGCGCCGTTACCCCCGTGGCGAGCTGCTCTTCCAGAGGGGTGAGGCGGCGAAAGGGCTGTTCGTCGTGCTCCGCGGCAGTGTGCGCGTCTATCAGATCGCCGATACCGGGAGGGAGCACATCCTGACCGTCGAACGGCCGGGCAACTCCGTGGCGGAACTGCCGCTGTTCGACGAGGGCCCGTACCCCGCTTCGGCGGAGGCCGCCGAGGATAGCGTCCTGTTCACCCTGGGGCGGGAGCGCTTTGCCGCCCTGCTGCGGGAGTACCCGGAGGTGGCGCACCGGGTGATCGCGGCGCTCGCGCAGCGGCTGCGGCGGCTGGTGCAAACGGTGGAGGAGTTGGCGCTTAAAGAGGTCCGGCAGCGAGTCGCGGCGATGCTTCTGCGGCTGGCCGAGCAGCACGGGCCGGAGTTCACGCTGCCCACCAGCAACGAGCAGCTCGCCGCGCAGCTGGGCACCGTCCGAGAAGTAGTGTCGCGCGCCATCAACGGCTTTGCCCACGATGGCCTCATCGAACTGGAAGGCCGCCAGGTGCGCATCCTGGACTTGAAGGAGCTGCGCGAGCGGGCGTAAGTGGCACGCCGCTCTTCACCCTTCATCCCCCCGGGCGAGCTACCGGACGTCGCCCCGCCCGCTCAGCGCCCCGGGTTCCGTGCCGGAGGGGGCGTATGCCCATTGCCAGTCGAGATCTGAATGAGGGGATGTTCCGCCCTCTCGTCCGGCCGCACGCCGCAGCGGGTCCCGACGGCGTCGGGATCGCCGCTCACCCGATCTTCCTCCCCCGCGCACTGCTGCTGATCCACATCGGCAGCCTGCAGCTCGGCAAGGAACCGCTCCGGATCCAGGTTGAACCGTTGGCACGCCTGGGCGAGCGTAACCCGCTGTCCGACGGTCCGCTGGAAGATGGGATTGGATACCTGCCCCAGACCGTGGCGAGCAAAGACGGGGATCAGCCAGGGCCGGTGTGCCACCAGCGGTCCCACGGGAGCGTTGATGGAGAGCTCGACCGGCGCACCCGCATCCGGCAGCGCTCCTCGTTCTGGCGTGCGCTTGAGCAGACGCAATACGTCCGCCGCGAACAGGCTCACGGCCGCCAGTTCCAGCCAGCCGGAAGCCCCCATCACTGCGTACCAGCTGCCGCCCCATAGCCCCGCCGCCATCTGCCCGCCAACCCGGAGCGTATTGCCGGTAAATAGCAGGCCATACACCACGGGAACGAGGGCGGGGTGCGTCCGCGGTGCGCCGGAGAAGATGGGCAGAATACGCCACGCGAGCCCGACGATCATCAGGGACACGAATCCTACGGTGAACGCGTGGCGGGAGGCGCCGCCAAAGGCGTGCGCGTGCAGGAGCGAAACGGGCCGCAGTGCTTCCCCAATCCGCAGACCGATCAGCACCACCGCCGCCACAGCCAGCCAGGCGTAGGCCGTGTGCACAAAGCGAGCCAGCCATGCAGCTTCCGCATCCCCAGAAGACAGCTTGGGCGACCAGAGCGGGAGAGCAACAACGAAGCAGGCCAGCCCCAGGAGGGTCATGGCCGTCGCCCCCGCGGATAGGTCCGCCAGGTTGGCCAGCCGCGCCGGTACCTCCACGGCCGCCCCCAGGGTGAGGAAGAGCAACGCCGCCCAGGCAGGGCGCGGCCGGCTAGCGGGCAAGCCGAGGAAGGCGGGCAGCAAGCGCAGGTTGTAACCCAGCACGTAGGAGAGCAAGAACCCCCAGGTCATCAGGTGGAGATAAGCCGCGTTGCCTGCTGCCGGAGGGGTGAGGTTCCCCGCGGCCACCGCGAAGGCGCTTAGCCAGAGCCGCCCCGTGGCGCCCAGCCAGAACCAGAGCGTCCCCGCGAGGAGAAACCCTGCCCAGGGCTCCCGCGGGCGGCGCAGCGTGGCCAGCACATAGCCGCCAAACAGCGTCACCCCCAGCCACTGGAGCGCCGCTGAGATCACGAAGAGCCGGGCGAACCCCGCCTGTGCAGCCAGCGGCTGCGCCACGAGACCCAGCGTCAGGCCACTCAGGATCAGCGCCCAGATAGCCCCTGCCAGCCCGGGTGACGGCGCTGGCCGCTGCAGCATTCGGGGCAGACTATGGCTGGCGATACCAATAACAAACAGGCCTGTCCAGCCGAACAACTGGGCGTTGCCGTGCGCCTGGATCAACGCCGGCCACCAGTCCCAGCGCGGCATCTCGCCGGTGAAGCCCCAGATGGCGATCCAGGTGAGGTTCACCGCCCCAAGCCCGGCCCCCGCCAGCACCCCGATAAGCACCGCCGCGCGCAAGTAGTAGCGATAGCTCTCCGCCTCTACCGCTTCTGGCTGCGGGGCGCCACTGGCGTGGGTAGTTTGCGCCGCGGCCTGCAGCTCGCGCAACAGGCGCTCCGTGTCCCCGCCGTGCGCGCGGGCGAAGAGCTCGATCGGTTCATCCGGCCCCTGCGCTCCCCCGCAGCCCATCAGGCCGTGGCGCTCGAACACCGTCCGTGTTGCCGGATAACGCCGGAGCACCTCCCGCACGCTGCTCTTTTCCGTGATCTGCATCTCCCCCTCCCGAGGAATCTCTCTATCGGAAGGGTAACCAACGCCATCGCGGCCAGCCGTGACTCGGGTCACAGAGCCGGATCATCCCGGCTGACGCGCGAAAAGAAGTAGCAACATTTCTGCTGCTTGCTTCCCGTGCGGGCCGTATGGCTTACTCTTACGCGAATGGCCGGGATTCGGAAGTGGGAGTAGAAGGTAGGAGGCCGGGTAGCAATAATGTGGCGTGAACACCCGGGCCCCCCGGAATAGAACCACAGAGAGGAACTTCTGCTGCGCTTACGCCACATGATGGCGAGAGGCGGTCCGACGTGCCGCACTGCCCCGGCCAGCGAGGAAAGCCACCACGATGCCGTTCTTTGATCTTGGCGAACGCCCTGAGCGCGAGATCTTCCCCGGTGTCACCATTCGGACCTGCTGGGGCGAGCGCATCATGCTGTCGTTCGTGCAGTTCCAGCGCGCCGGTGCGGTGGTGCCCACCCACCAGCACCCGCACGAGCAGATGGGTATGGGGATCGAAGGGGAATTCGAGCTGGAGATCGACGGCGAGGCACGCATTATCCATCCCGGGGATACCTACTGCGTCCCGGGAAACACCCCGCACCGCGCCCGCTCCGTCGGCGGCCCCGCCCGCGCCTTGGACATCTTCGCCCCGGTGCGGGAGGATTACAAGTAAGCGAGCCGCTCTCCCGCAGGGCTGCGGGACCGTCCCAGGGTTTCGGGACAGTCCCGCAGTGAGCCGTATGCTTGCAGGTTCTTCTGCTTATAAATTGTCTTGCGCCTGGCGAATGATCTCCACAAGTGCCCGGGCACGCTCCCACGCGATACACTTGCCCGCCCGTGCGCGCACGAAGTTGTAAAGCGCACGCAACGCCACGCGGAGCTGCGCTCGATCCGCGGCGTCCCACGCTCTCTGGACCCGGTCAAGAAGCGCCGAGAGGGCGTTCCCACGGCAGTGGATGGTGCCGTCCTCGATGCCTTCACCCACGGAGGCAAACAGAGCCGCTAACGCCTGTGGCAGGGGATCGAACACCACCGTACCGCAGGCAAAGTTATCTACCGCGGCGTACGCGCCATCTTCGGGGCTGACGGTCATCCGCAGGAGGGCGCCCCCTTTGACCACCACGCCCAGGAAGACGGGCGCGTCAGGGACCACGCTCAACGGTATAGTCATCTCGCCTGCGGTCGTGGAGAGGGTCACGAATAGATAGCTCCCTTCCACGAGGCTGAAGAGGTCCGTCCCGACCGCGTTTGTACCTTCTGCGAACGTGGCGATTACCGAGTTAGAACTGTGGTTGCCTACCAGGACGTTGCTGGTGATCCCGCCATAGTAAAATGGGCTGATGATCCAGAGGCCCTCAACCGTGGCATCATTCGAACTGAACGTCACCCCGGGGTAGACCAGCTCCTGGGCCTGAACCTCTGCTCCCTCAAAGTCGAGCGTGTGCAGAGCGGCTCCGCTGGTGGCGGCGTCGAATGGGGCGCGGCTGGTAAAGACCTGGACCTCCTGCGCGTGTGCCGTTCCGGCGCAGCAGGCCATCAGCCACAGCCCCAGAGCGAATGAGCGAAGTACCTTCATCTCCTTCTCACTGCAGGTTGCGCGGACCTGCCATTCAGGGGGCTCGTGACACCGGAAGACGCGACCATCAGCCCATCTCCGGGAGTTCAAGAGCCGTGACTAATACTGAGTCTTCGCCCACGGCCGGGCCGGGATTGATCGCCCGATAGCAGGAATTGCGGGCCGCTTCTGTCCGCTTCTTGTCGGACCGTGTAAGCCGCTCCCGCACCCCCGTCGGGCGGACCGGACCGGTCCCGACGACGTTGGGATGCCACCCAGGGAGCGTAGGACGTGCTCTCTGGCGAACGACGGGTTGAGCCGCGTGCGATCGCCGGCCTTCAGCGTCCGGCGCGCGCAAAGCCAGGGCACGGCCTGTCGCTTACAGGGGTCAACCGGAGATTATGTCCTCTCCATTCCCTATCGCTGACGATCTGGCCACCGGCGTGGCAGCCGCCGTTGCAGTGACTGGGGAGCTGATGGTAGCCGGGGTGGTGGAAGCAAAATCGCCCTGGGCGCCATTCAACGCCGTCGCACCGCTATTGCTCACCCCCGACGCCGCCGAGCAGCGCGGGTGGCAACCGGTCGCCACGCCAGTCGGCCTGGGCGTTACCTTCGGCGGGGTGGCCGCCTGGGCCGCGCTGCACCGCTTCCTCTTCCGCCGCTGGTCCAGCCGGCCAGATTGCCCATGGACGGAAGCGCTCGCTGCGGGGGCCCTGGCCGCAGGAACCCTGGTCCTGTTTGACTACCGTCTGCTGCCTGTGGAGCGGCGCCCGCGATTCCAGCGATGGCTCTCCTGGGGCGCCATCGCCGCCAAGTACGCCGTCCTGGGAGCAGTGGTGGCCCTTTCGCGCCCGGCGGCACATCCGTAGGCGCGCGCCCCAGGGAGGGCTCCCGAGAGCGCCTGCAGCCGCCGCTCGTCGCGGAAGTGCCGCCCTAACGTCCGTCCCCAAAGCGTTCGGGGCGAATACCCTCGGGCTTTGCCCGGGGCCTTCGGGATCGAAGTCGGATGGGTCTGAAGGATGGCGCGAGTGCTCTTTGGCACAGAGGGCAGCGTCGACGGAGGGGCCAGGCCACTATGGGGAGACATGCTGGTTGCCGCCATCCCGGCTTGATTATACAGGCCATTTTTCTGGGGTCATAACTTCTAATTATGCCTCCTCGCAAGCATTCTATAATCCCGGCTGCTTTGTCGCCCGTACCAGCGGGTAGCCTGAAGCTGACGCCTGTTTGCGATCCGGCTGTGCGGCGGAGCATTCCAGGCGGCATCCATGCGGGAATGAAGGGCAGCTCGGGCGAGCGCCCTGGCCGGGACCAGGGGGTAAGTTCTATGATTAGTTTTGGCAATATATTGCTGTGGTTTGGGCTACTCACCACACTGGCCTGCCTGAGTGGCTACATGGCTTACAACCGGGGCAACCAGGAGGCGCGCGGATTCGCCCGTGCTGCGTTTGGTATGTCGGTCCTGGCCATCCTGAGCGCCTCGCTTCTGCTTTTCTACGCCTTCGTTCAGCACCGTTTCGATATCGCCTATGTGGCCGAGTACTCGTCCCGCGACCTGCCGTTGATCTACTGCATCTCGGCATTCTGGGCCGGCCAGGAGGGCAGCTTCCTGCTGTGGGCCCTGATGGGCGCCGCCATTGGCCTGGTACTGATGCGCAAGACGGGCGATTGGGAGGGGCCGGTGATGCCGGTTTGCGCCGCCGTGCAGGCATTCCTGATGCTCTTACTGGTGGTGAAGAGCCCCTTCCGGATGGCGGAGACAGCGCTCGCAGATGGCCAGGGGCTGAACCCGCTGCTTCAGGATCCGTGGATGGCCATCCACCCGCCGGCGATCTTCCTGGGTTACGCCGCGCTGGCGGTGCCCTTTGCGTTCGCGGTAACGGCGCTCGTCCGTCGGGAGTACGACCGCTGGGTGCTCCGCGCGCTGCCGTGGACGCTGTTTGCCTGGGTGACACTGGGCGCGGGCGTCTTCATCGGCGGCTACTGGGCCTACCGGGTGCTCGGCTGGGGCGGCTACTGGGGCTGGGATCCGGTGGAGAACGCCTCGCTCATCCCATGGCTGCTGGGCACTGCCCTGCTGCATGGGATGGTGCTGCAGCGAGCGCGCGGCAGCCTGAAGCGCGGCAACCTGCTGCTGGCCATCGGCGCCTTCGTGATGATGCTCTACGGGACCTTCCTCACGCGCAGCGGCGTGCTCGGCGAATTCTCTGTGCACTCCTTCGTAGACCCCGGTAAGGCCCTCTACTGGACGTTACTCGGGGGTCTGGTAGTGGCCGCGCTAGGGCCTGTCATTCTGCTCGCCGTGCGCGCGCGAGAGGTCAACTCCAGGCCCCTCGCGGACAATCTCCTATCGCGTGATTTCGCCTTCTTCCTGGGAGCGCTGGTGCTCTGCATATCAGCAGCCATCGTCACCATTGGCACCTCGACGCCCCTGGTCATGTCGCTCCTCGGGAAGCCCACCTCTGTCAAGCCGGAGTTCTACAACCGGACCCACTTACCGATAGGCGTGCTGCTGGTCTTCCTCGTCGGGGTGGCTCCGGTCCTGGCCTGGCGGCAGAACATCCTGACGCCGGTCATACGGCGCCTGCGCCTGCACCTGCTGGTGGCCGCAGTGGGCGCTATCGTGGCGCTCCTGGTGGGGGTGCGCGATGGTTGGATGTTGCTGCTGATTACCGCATCTGTATTCGCTCTGGCGGTCAACGCGGCCATCCTGCTCCGCATGGCGAAGAGAGCGCCGCTCAGCGCGGGTGGCTACCTGACACACGTCGGCCTGGCGCTGATGCTCATCGGGATCGTTGGCTCTTCGATGTACAGCTGCTCGCAGCAACTCACGCTCCAGCCAGGCCAGTCTGCCGAGGCGCTGGGCTACCACGTCACCTACATCGGCTCCGAGCGCCCGGAGGAGAATCGCCGGGAGCTGAAGCTGCAGCTGGCGAAGGGAGGGGCGCAGTTCTTCGCCGCCCCAAAGATGGTCTTCAGCCCGCAGATGAACTCCTGGGTCCATTCGCCCGCAGTAAAGCACTACTGGCTCCAGGACATCTACGTATCGCCGACGGCGCTCGAGGAACACGAGGATCAGAGCAGCGGCCAGGTGGAGGTGAGCAAAGGCGAGTCGGTGAAGGCGGGCGGGTATACGTTTACCTTCGAGCGCTTCGATATGAGCGAGCACACGGATGCCAGCAGTGCGACGGTAGGGGCCGTCCTCCACGTGAAGCGTCCGGACGGCAAGCGGGTGACCGTCAAACCCACCGCCACTTTCACCGTCGCGCGCGGGCTGGAAGCGCAGCCCGCCAGGGTGCCGGACACGAACATCAAGGTAGCGATGGTGGACATCAAGGTGCCGAGCATCCAGCTGGCGATCTCTGGGCTCCCCGGCGCTGCCGCCGCGGGGCCCAGAGAAGAGGCAGTGGTTGAGGTGAGCAACAAGCCACTGATCGGCCTGCTGTGGTTGGGCACTGTTCTGGTGCTCGTCGGGGGGCTGGTGGCCGGGGTACGCCGCGCCCGCGAGATCTCACGCGCCGATGGCCAGCAGCCAGAGACAGCCACCGTGTCCGAAAACGGCAAACGCGTCGCCGATGGAGGCATGCAGAAGGCAGCGGGCGGTAGGCGGAAACCGGTAGGCAGCCGGCGGTAGGCGGTAATGCGACTGGATTGCCCGTGCCGACGGCGCTTAGCCTCTGGACGTGGTGCCCGGATTCGTGGCGCAGCGACCGATCTGATCTCCCGATGGGCGGCAGATCGCCTTAGAAGGAGCCAGTCCGTACGCGAGCTGGCAAACGCAAGTCTGAATCTATGAACGTGAGAAGCAGAAGTTCGCGCACATAAGGAGGCAGGACACCGTGCCGCACGCGTAGCCTGCCGGCGACATGTGGCTTGCCATCAGTCTGGCGATACCGCTCTACGCTTACCAGCGGGGTGTGTCTGAGGGGGTCTCGGGACAGGCGGAGCCGGTGAAGAGGGGCATCCATACCGCCCTGGGCACCGCCTCGGGGATCTTTACATCCCGTACTGCACCTGCTATACTACGGTGCGAACTGAATACGGCCCTATCGTCTAGTGGTCAGGACGCCGGGTTCTCAGCTCGGTAACCGGGGTTCGAATCCCCGTAGGGCTATGCTACCAACCCCCCGCCGGATACGTTCCGGCAGGGGGTTTTTTCTCCATCACTCGAAAGACGAAGGGAACCGACAGTGCGCGGCACAGCCATGGCTACGGTCTGTCTCCTCCGGCGGGCCAATGGCCGGCAGATTCCGTCCTCACCCACTGCTTCCCCCTCGACCACGCCGCCGAGGCGTGCAACCTGCCCATCGGATTGCCCGGGGCAGCGGGGTGATGCTGATACCCTAAACAAACAGGCGTAGCATCCAGCCCAGAGTGGGTAAGAAGTCAGCGTGGGTTACCCATTAGCAGGCTGTACATCCTGCGTGCCCCGGCTCGCGCTGTCGCTCGTCGCTTGCCACCAAACCACGGCCCTTGTGAGCCCGAGCCCAGGCGTGAAGGTCCTCCTCCCACCTGGAACAACGGATAACCCCGGCACTGGCCTGAAGAGGCAGGGATCTTGGTTAGCGTACCGGCCGCCAGGACAGTAGCAGCGCCAGCGCTCTCTGAATCGCCGATCTGGCAGCCATCGCGCGCCGCCCCGTTTGGGTGCCGCGGCGGCTCTCGGGAACTACCCCGATGAACATACCGGTGCTGGCGTTGCCGCGCGAGTACGCGGAGATCGAACCGCAGTTATCGCGCCTGTGGGCGGAATCGCTGGCCTCCATGCGCCTCCTGAAGGGCGCGAACCTGGAGGCGTTCGAGGCGGAGATTGCCGCGTTCACCGGGGCGGCTTACGCTGTCGGCGTGGCCTCGGGGACAGATGCGCTGGCGCTCTCCTTGATCGCTGTGGGAGTAAGGCCGGGCGACGAAGTGTTACTGCACGCTAACGGCTTCACCGCGGATGTGGAAGCCATTCGCATTGCGGGCGCGCAACCGGTGCTGGTGGATGTCGAGGCCGACGGCTACGGCCCGGATCCCGAGGCTCTGGAACGCGGCGTGACCGCACGTACGCGGGCGGTACTAGTCGTCCATATGTACGGCATGCCGGTGGAGATGGCACCAATTCAGGAGATCTGCCGTCGGCGCGGGCTGCGTCTGGTGGAAGATGGCTCCCACGACCACGGGGCACGGCGGGACGGCCGGCGAGAATCCGTCGCTGCTGGCCTATGCCGGGATATAATTTGCCTACTGATGTGCCGCGGGAGGATGCAACCATGAGGCGAAGCCGTTTTTGCTCGATTGCTACAATCGCAATATTGCCGCTACTGGCCTAGTAGGCCGCCACTATGATCGTGACGGGTAGAGATGCTTGAGCGTCTTGCGGGCGTCCGTGACGCGGAACAGCCACTTGGTGACGGTGCCCGCTGCGTTGCGTGAGGTCTCCCAG
>JACQGL010000027.1 GCA_016199525.1 Armatimonadota bacterium | reverse complement strand
GTCGCCCAGGAACTCCAGCCGCTCGTTGTCCCCCTCCGGCGCCACATCGGCCAGGGACCGGTGCGTAAGCGCGCGCCGCAGCAAGCGCCGCCCGGCCTCGTCGTCCATCCCTAGATGCGCCGCAAATGCCCGTAAGGCGGATTCATCGCCCGATTCCGGCGTTGCCGCACGAGCCTCTACCATTGTCTCTTCCGTGTGTTCCACCATCCGCATTTGTTGACCCGACCGCCGCGGTCTGGATATACTCCCCCGGACCGCCAGACCGTGCGCGGCGAGGGTTTCCGTGTCAGAAACTACCGCCCCTCCAGGCCCGACAACCGGAGGAATCTGCCCCGAAGATCCCACTACCTGGCCCGCGAGCGCCCGCGCCTACTGGGTGCAGCAGCAAGGCGATCCCGACGTCGTCGAGCCCACATCGCTGGCGGGGGAGATCGCCGCCCGCATCCGCGCCCGCGGCCCCATCTCGTTTGCCGCCTTTATGAAGCGCGCTCTCTACGATCCACGCCAGGGCTATTATCGCACTGTGGCGCGCGCTCTGGGTCCGCAGGGGGATTTCGTCACCGCGCCGGAGACACACCCCGCATTCGGCCGCATAGTCGGCGCCCGGGTCCGCGCCATCCGGCAGGCGATGGGGGAGCCCCACCCGTTTACCGTGGCGGAGATGGGCGCAGGCCGCGGCCGACTGGCGCGCGGCGTGCTGGAGGAACTACGCGGCAACGCACCGTGGCCCATCGACTACCTGATCATCGAGCCCGCCGCCCTCTGGCGGCGGGAGCAATGCCGCGCCCTGGCGGAATACGCCGATCACATCCAGTGGGTGCGATCTCTGCGGTCCCTGCCCGATGGCGCGGTGACGGGGGTGCTGCTCGCCAACGAACTCCTCGACGCCTTTCCCGTTCACCGCGTCATCTATGAAGGCGGCCGCCTCCGGGAGCTCTGGGTCCATCTGGAGGGCGACCGCTTTGTAGAACGCCCCGGCCTGCTCACCACACGGGCGATCGAGCGTTATTTCGCCCGGTTGGGATACCTGCCGTCGCCAGGCCGGATCGTGGAGGTCAATCTGGCGATGCTGGACTGGCTGCGCAGCGTGCGGCGGGTACTGGCGCGGGGCCACATCCTCATCTTCGACTATGGCGGCGCAGCGGAAGACCTCTTCGGCGCCGCCCGTGGGGGCTCCACCCTCCGCGCTTATCGCGGCCAACAATTGCAGGCCGATCCTCTAGCCGCCGTGGGCCGGCAGGACCTGACAGCGGACGTGGATTTCACCACCCTCACCCGCACGGCGGAGGCGCTGGGCTTCTGCGTGGCCGCCTACACCTCGCAGCGGGCGTTTCTCCTCGCCCACGGCTGGGAAGACTGGCGACGCCGCTGGTCTCGTAGGGGCCCATCTGACCCTGGCTTTGATTCCCTCCTCGCTCTTGTGGACCCGCGGCGTATGGGCCAGATGCGCGTGCTGGAGTTGAGCCTGGGATAACCCCCTTCCCAACGCAGAGCGGCAGCGCGGAATACGGCAGAAGCAGCTCACGCCAGAATAGCAAGGATCTTCGGCGGCTCCTGGTGGCTTAGCGCCGTTGCGTGAGTCCCTCTCGGCGACTGTGTGTCTTAGCACGAGCCTATCCCGATGCAATCGGGACCGGCGGAGTGCGGGAGGGGGGACGGTGGGGCTTGTTGGCGCCGCACCCCTCCGTCCTCCCTGATTCGTAGTGTCTATCGCCGCCGCCAGGCCGGTTCCGCCCCCGGGCGCACTTCCAGATCGTAGGTGGCGCCCCGCCAGCGCACGCCGCGCACGCGCAGGGCCGTCCATCCCGGGGGCAGGTGCGGCCGCGCGACCGGTTGCGGCGTGTCTCCCAGCTCAATCCCCGCGAAGCCGTAGAGGACCGCCTGGAGACATCCCGCCATCCCTGTGAGGAAGCAAACGTTATCCCGCGTCCGCTTCTCGCTGAAGGCGTAGAATGGCGGCCGCACGAACGGGCGATAGCTCTCCTGGAAGCGGCGCAGAGCCTCCGCTTCACGGCCCAGCCGTGCGGCGATGACGCTGTGAATTGCCTCCGTCATTGCAGGGCCGTTGCCGATCACCCGGTCTGCATAGTAATCGTAGTGCCGCGCCACCGCGTCGGGCTTCAGGTCCATCCCTCCCGGGTGGAAGATCAGCAGCAGATCCGCCTGTTTGGCCTTTTCGCCGTGGTAGCCCGCGTAGGGCTGGTAGAGGCCGGTTTCGGGATCGCGGGGCAGCCGAATCTCCGCCGCCAGCCGGCGCCACTCGTCCGGCGCCGACTGGCCCAGCAGCGCCGCTGCCTGGTGGGCGCGCCGCAGATTGAGAGCGGCGACGTAGTTCGTCCAGGCGCTATCGTTCACCAGACCCGCGTTCTCATCCGGGGTGACGACCCGGCGGACGGTGAGCCCCCCTTCCGGCCGGCGAGAGACGCGCGTCACCCAGTAGTTGGCGGTTTCGCGCAGCAGGGGCCAGCCGCGACGCAGAAGCCAATCGCGGTCGCCGGTAGCCAGCCAGGTTTGCCAGGCAGCCAGAGCGACGTCCCCGTTGACGTGGCGCCCGTGCCGCGTGACCATCCCGCCCACCGCCTCGCGCCCGGAGCGGCCGCTTTCCCAGGCGAACGACGCGCCCCGGCGTTTCTCCGCGCGAGCATTGGCGCGCGCCCCCGGAAGCGTGCGGTAGCGGTATGCCAGCATCGCGCGCGCCAGATCAGGGGCCTGTAGCAAGACGGCGGGAAGCATCCAGGTATCCATGTCCCAGAAGACATGGCCGGAAAACGCTTCTCCTGACAGGCCCAGGGGAGGAACGCCATCCGCCTCGCCCGGGCGAACGCTCCCGCGTAGGTAGAACCAGGCGGTGCGGACCAGCTGCTGCGCCTCCAGGTCGCCTTCGATCTCGATGTCCGCCTCCCAGGCGCGCGCCCACGCGGCTTCGTGATTCGCCCAGAGCTTGATTAACCCCGCTTGCGCTGCCGCTCTTACCTCCCGCAGCGCCGCGACGAGCGGCTGGGGCGTGTCGTGGGAGGTGTAGACGGCGGTCAGACGCACCAGGTCACCCGTCCGTCCCGGGGGCACCTGTACGGTCAGCCGGTCCACCGGGCGCCGTCTTCCGGGGGCAACTTCCGACGCCACAACGGCGCCAGGATCGCCCTGGGGCAACAGAAGGGTGGCGACGGCCGCCGCTGCGCTGTCGTCCGCCGCCTCCCCCTGCCGCCAGGCTAGCAGCGCGCCGACAGGCAGATGGGGAGGGACGACGTCCGTAGGCACCTCTGACCACGGACCGGCAAATGGGGGCAGCTCGGCGCTCAGCTCCGCCGGCGCCTGAGACTCGTTTTGAATAATAAGGTGAGTTACGAAGAGATGGGGCCGGTGCATCAGCGCGGCGGCGTCTACGGCGATAGATACCGGGCCGGCGGGGCTCTGCCAGGTGGCGTTGGTAACCAGGCGACCCTCCCGCAGGCGCAGCTCCTGCCGGTAGGCGACGATGGCCTGTGGATCCTGGCCGTAGACTGCGTTGTCCACCTGCAGGCGCATAGCGGCCAGGGAGGGGACCGGCGCCAGGGCCTCGCGCACGTAGAGCCCGGCGATCAGTGCCGGCGCCCATACGGGCGGGCGTAGGCCCGCAGGCCGCTCGCCCTCCTCCGCCGCCCAGCCAAGCCAGCCGCAGTGCTGCCCCAGAGTGCCGTTCCCCAGGTACGGCCCGCGGTAGTGGGGATGGAGGCGGTCCACAACCAGGGTCCATCCATCGCCCGCCGGGGTGAGGGGCGAGGGCGTTCTCGCTGCTCGGGAGGCGTGCCGGCAGCCGGGGGCCGCTGTGGCGAGGAGCAGGGCGAGGATCAGGAATCCGATGGGGATGCAGCCGTCTCTTCGGATAGCCACTCTTCGTAAGTCTGGCGCGGATAGTCTGCGTAGGCCTGCATCAGCGCCACCCCGCCGGGCTGCGGGCCGGCGGTCTGCTGGATAGGGCAGGGGAGCCATTCCACGTGGCCGAAGAGGCGACAGATCAACGGGCGCGCTGGATAGATCAGGCAGCGGCCGCGCTCCACATCCCGAAAGCGACAGGCCACGTACTGCTCCGCAGTGCCGGGGATCGGCAGGCGCTTTTCCTGGTGGATGACGCGGGCGACCTCCGCCGCGGGCAGGCGCGCCAGCTCGGCCTGAATCGCCTCGAACTCCGCCTTGAGAATACGGATACCAGCCGTGCAACGGGTTCCGCAGGCATCGCACCCATTACACGGGGCCTGGTCCAGCCGCGCGAGAAGTCCGGCAGCCTGATCGAGGACGGGGAGCGGCGTCATGGCGATCCCTTTTGCAGCGGGAGGCGCCCACCGGCCTCCTCTTGCTGCCGGGGGGAGGAAAGGGGAGGGGTGCGGGCGGCGCGATCGAACTCGTCCCGGGGCAGGAGCACACGGCGGCCGCACGTCTCGCACACCACACCGATGTCCGCACCGACCCGCACGATGCGCCACTGCCGACCACCGCAGGCGTGCGCCTTGCGCAGCGCCACCGTCTGGCCCACACGCCACTTCGGTCTGGTGGGAGCGTTCACCAGCGTGGAAACCCTCCGAACGGGGAGCCGTAGCGGGGATAAGGGTAGACCGCCACCCCCGGGGCGACGAACACGGGCGGGGAGGACCAGAAACCGGGCCTGAAGGTCGCCGGGGGCGCGAGGAACTGGTACGCGGTCGGGTAAGCGGGCGCGTAGTAGTTGGGGACCCAGGATAACTGTGGGGGCGACGGATTGGGCGGCAGCACGCTGGACAGCGGCGGCGGCTCGCTCTCCCCGGCGGGCGACTGCGCCACCATCTCCGACGGCGGAGCCTCCGCGGCCGGCCAGTCCTGCGCGAATGGCGGAGCCGGCGGCGGACTGCTAGGCGGCGCTGCTGCGGGGGGCGGGGGCGGCAGCATAGGGAGCGGCAGGATCTCCGGCCGCGGCGCCTGTACCATCCACACGGATGGGATCTCGTCCTGCACGGATATCCTTCGCGGCGCCCAGCGGGTTACCCGGGGCAGGACCGGCATCCCGACTGCGTCGGGACCCTGCGCCGGAGTCCCCAGCGCCGGTAGGATCGGTTCCCCCACGCCTGTATCCCGGTGGTTCCCAGTGGATGTACCTCCCTGAATCACGGTGCCCACGTGGGCGGGGGGCGCGGGTGCGGCAAGCGGGGCCGCCGCGTACGGTCCCACCCCCAGTTGCCGCGGCGAGGGAGGCCGGGCGCTACGAACCGAGAGCAGGCCAGCGGTCAACACCACGACCACCAGGGCCGCCAGCGCGGCGCCAGCCCACTTCCAGGAGAACGAGCCCGCCTGCGCCAGGCCAAGGCTCATAACGGTCTCGTCGTCCGCCAGCAACCCCCCGCATTGGGGACAGAACTTGGCGACCCCGACGAGCGGTTCGCCACAGTGCCGGCAACTGATGATCTGCACTCTGTCTGCCTCCCTGTCGCTCCCGTCCATCTCACCCATTTGACGCGGCAACGGGATCCGGAGTTCGGCAACCGATTGCTCATCGTGAGTATATCTGTCTTCACCACACTTTCATCCACTCTGGCGCCTCAACGGGTTCCGGTTCGGCGTTGTTGAAGTCGGCCAGCTCTTCCGGTACCAGTCGCCCCGTCTCCGCATAGCGACCTGAGAACAACCGCCCGCCACGCGCAAAGACAAACCGCCCCTGCTGGTCCCAGTCCGCCCACGTGACTTCGGGCAATTCGATTCTCGTCGGCGTTGCCGGGTTTAGCAGTTCGTATATCTCGCGTTCGGAAAACCCCTCGTGGGTGATGGTTACCACCAGGCGGAACTCTCTGTGCTTGCGAGACCGGTTGCGCAGGGTGCTCTGTGGGCCGACACCCAGCCAGTCCCCAGGCTCCGGAACTACAGACCACCCATCGCGTGCGAGGCGAATATCCTGAAGCCCATCGCCGCCCACGTCGTACGGTCTGGCGGTCACCTTCATGTACCGCGGAGGCCTGTGGGCCTCATCGGGCGCGGGGCGCTCGCGGTCGGTGTTGAGCACCAGACGATTCTCCGTCACGAACAGGCCGCCGCCATACCATGTCCCCATCGTGTTCGGCCACAGGGCCAGGGCCGTCAAGGATGGGAGCTTGCTGACCACCGTCCAGGTGCAAAATGACTCCACCAGATGCCGGTGGTACTGGGCGGCGAAGTAGATCAGATTGCTACCGCTGGGAGACAGATCGGATCGTCTCTCGTAGATGCGGCCGTGGAACCACTGGCCCTGTTCAAAGGTATCCGTTGCGGTGTGCCACTTGATGAGCTGCACCCATTTGCTGGGCCCACGACGGAAAACGGCTGCTACAGGGGCCTTCCGGGCCAGGATGACATACAGGCGGCAGGGCGGCTTGATATGAGGCGTCATTACTCCAAAGATTGGCGGGGAAAGCGAGGTCAAGCCAGCCCCCCCAAAGCCTCAAAAGCCTTCGGGACGCTGCGTCAACGCATCCAGCTCCGTTCGGGGCCCATGGTGAACCCCGGGAACTCGCCGCGCAGGTTGTAGGCATCCAGCACGCGCTGGAGTTCCTGATCCGCCACGGCGAGCGCCCGCAGCGCCTCGGGATCGAGAGCGGCGGCGAGGAACTGTTGCGCGATGGCCGCGGTAGCGTTCCCCTGAGCGTAGGCCACCTGCTGCTGCTGGAGCACTTCGATCTGATGGGGAACGTATCGCAGCGCCCCGAGAAACGTCTGGTGCAGTACAGTACAACGGGCCGGCGGTTGCACGCGGCGCACCGTCTCGAACTGCTGCGCGGCGGCTTCCTTCACCTGCTGCAGGCGGATCAGCTTGTAACGCAGGAAACCCACGTCCGCGGCGGGGTTCGGGACCTCGTCCGGCTGCATCATCGCCGTCAGCAGGCGCTGCAGGTCTTGAGCGGGCATTTCCAGCCGCAGACCGACGGCGTTGTAGTACACCCACCGTCGATAGATCTCCATCTGCTGCAGCCAGGCCAGATAGGGCCGGATATCCTCGATGGGCGGCACAGCAGCCGGTGGAGGGCCGGGCTGCGGCGGTAGCGGGCGCACGGGGGGCTTGACGGCCCTCGGCCTGGGCGGCGGCGGCACGTAGCCCGGGCTGGGTTCCGGTACAGGGATCGTAAACACGGGCGGAGACGCGCCGCGGAACCCGGGTGGCTGGCCAACGACGGAAGGGCCCGCCGGTCCCTGCACCTGATTCGGGGCGAGCACCGGGGCACCGGGCAGGTAGTCCCGCCGCGGGCTGGTGACCACCGATGGGCCCCTGGCGGGGGAGGGCACCAGCGGCGCCGCAGCGGGGTTCGGCTCATTGGCCCCGGGCGGCGCGGGCACGACCACTGGCGTGGGCGGCGTATCCTCCTCTCCAGGAACCACAGCGACCACGGGCGCGGCAGGGCGCGCGTCCAGCCGCACCTTGAGCCAGACGGCGAAGAAGCCTCCCACCAGCGCCAGAGCAAGTAAGCCTACGATGAGCGCCGGCAGCCAGTTCCCCTGCCGTCGCGCAAAGCGGCTGGGGATCCGTTCGAACCCCTCCTGGGAAACGGTGGGCTCCAGCGCCTCGTCGGTGGCCCGGGGGGCCGTCGGCAGCACGGCGGACGGCAGAGGAGCCGCCGGGAGAGCGGGCCATCTGTCGGCCACGGGAGAGCCGGGCGCGCCGGCAGCCTCCGGGCCGACGGGTGGGGCGGCCTCGGAAGCAGGCCACCCCCTGAGCGGCAGCCCGCACGACAGGCAGAACTTGCTGCGCGACGGCACCTCCGTCCCGCAGCGTGGGCAGGGCATAGTGCTCACGTCTTGCTCAGGGTCAAAAGCCGAGGATGCCTCCACGGGGCACCGGCTCGATGTGAAACCAGGGCCGCACGTTGTAGCGCGCGCAGATAGCGGTCAGCTCGCCCTCCGCTTCCCGCAGACGCTCCTCGTAGGCGCCGCTGCCCTGGCGGCCCAGCGCCTTCGGGTCGGGCGGCGTCTGCTGGGCCAGGCCTTGGACCAGCGCACGAGAGATCTGGCCGATGGTGGCGGACCAGGACTGCATCGCCGCGCGATAGGTGAGGTGCAATCGCTGGCACACGTCCGGGACGGGCGGCGTTTCGGACTCGAAGCGCGCGCCTACCTGATGGGCGGCTTCCTCGCCCTGGCGGAAGGTGCCCAGCATCTGCTGCATCTTGGCCTGACCGGCTTGATCTTCCTCGGTAATGGAGAGCGCCCATTCCATCATCCCGGTAAGGAATTGAGGCACCTGCCTCCCAAACCGATCTTCCTCATTGAGCCGCAGGATCTCGATCTTCTGGAGCCGCTCCAGGTAGGCGCGGACATCATCCGGCATGCCGGGGGAAGGCGGTGTGGGCGGCACGACCACCGGGCTGGGCACATTGTCCACGAGACCGGGTTGGACGACGACCGGTGGCGTGGGCTTGATGTCCCTGTCAGGCAGCACCACTACGGGTCCCGGTGCGGTCCCCGCTCCCGAGCGCCTGGCGGCGGCCACGTTGTTCCCCCGCATGAGGATGGCCACCCCCACCACGGAGAGCAGGCCAAGCAGTGCGATCAGGCAGAGGATGAGGGTGAGAACGGGGCGGCGCGGCGTCCCCGTCCGAGGGGCGGCCGGCGGGTTGGATGGGGTAGCGATGGGCGCGCCCGCATCCAGCGGCTGCCCGCACGAGAGGCAGAATCGTCCCGCGGGCACCTCCCGGGCGCAGTGAATGCAGCGCATTCTTTCAGTCCCCTGCGAGGCGAGGACGCCGTGGGTAATTCCACTCTGGCCCCGCCCTCGCCCGCTCTCCCCGGACCGCGAGTATTATACCGGTGGCGTGGGGGGGTAGTCAAAGGGCGGCCACGGGCGGCTGCTCGGCGCCAGCTCTTCCAGCAGCGCGCACACTTCCGCGTCGGTAACCTGCTCGAATTGCTCGTACCAGGCGCCCACGGCGACGAAGCGCTCTGGCATAATCAGGCAGATGAGTTCGTCCACCATGTCACGCAGCTGGGCTGCGCTGAACGGCGGGGCCACCGGCACCGCCGCCACCAGTGCCGCAGGCCCCTGGCGGGAGAGGCTGCCCAGCGCCGCTCGCAGCGTGGCGCCGGTGGCGATGCCGTCGTCCACCACAATGACCACGCGCCCAGCGACGGCGAGGGCAGGCCGGTCGCCGTGGTAGAGGTGCATCCGGCGGGCGAGTTCCTCGCGCTGCGCCGCGATCTCGCGCGTCAGGTACTCTTCCGGCACACCGAGGTAGCGGATGGTGGGCTCGTCCAGGAGCGGCCGGTCATCCCCGCTCACCACTGCACCAATCGCCAGCTCGGGCTGCCACGGGGCGCCCAGCTTGTGCGCCAGGATCACATCCAGGGGGCACTCCAGGTGGCGGGCGATCTCCGCCCCCACCACCACGCCGCCACGGGGGATGGCCAGGACCACCGTCTGGGGGCCGCGCCGGTGCTCCAGTGCGTGAGCCAGTCGCTCCCCCGCCTGGCGACGATCGCTAAACGGCGGCTCCGACATCCGTACCCCTCCCGGCAGCCGTATCCATGTTCGCACCACGGCGCCGCGGAGTCACGGAGCAGGGCTACAGAATGCGGGTGTGTGGCTATGTGGGGGAAGAGGAAGCCAGAGCCGTCCCGAAAGTCCCGATATCCTCGTCCCGAAAGCTTTCGGGATCGTTCCCCCCGCGCTTCCCATCCTCGCACCCCACACACCCATGCCCCACACTCTCCGTGCCTCTATAGTGAATGGCCTACCAATCGGCCCGGGAGCCAGCCTGATGGTGGGCCTGCGGGTTGTTCCCGTCGTGGCCGATCTCGGCGGCGTGCGCTTCCTCGTCTCGTTTGATTCTCCGGCCAGGACCCCCGGAGAAGGTCGATCACTCGTTTCGGAGTTCGAACGGCGGTCCTGACTTTTCGTCCTACTGCATGCTTTCGCTCCGGGCGAGCGAGTCCCTGCGATGGTCCCGAAGGGTGCAGGGCAGAGTGCCGAATCTACCGGTCTTCATTCGGCAATTCGGGGTGTCCTCCGGACCTCGTGCTCCGTACTCGGACGATCCCGCGCCCGAGTGTGTGTCCAGCAATCTACCCCAAACCTGCACACCCGTGCCCTCGTGTGAGCGTGGACGAGGCGGGGGGGACATGCTAGAATTGACGGGTTTCTGGTCAGCCCAGTGGTAAACGAAGCAGCGAGGGATGCAGGTGGCGCGATCGGAATTCTACGTGGTGACGCTGCCGAACGGCATGCATCTGGTGGCGGAGCACATCCACGGGGTGCGTTCGGCGGCAGTCCACTTTCTCGTGCCCGCCGGCGCGACCACGGATCCGGTTGGGCGGGACGGGGCGTGCGGCATCCTGGAGGGTATGCTCTTCCGCGGCGCAGGCTCGCGGGATGCGCGCCAGCTCTCTGATGCATTGGATGCGCTGGGCTTGCAGCGGAGCGGCGGCCCGGAACTGGAGCATATCGCCCTGGGGGGGGCACTTTTGGCCGACGACCTGGGCCTCGCCCTGACGCTCTACGCCGACATCTTGCGTCGGCCGCACCTGGCGGACGGCCAGTTCCCCCCCGAACGCGACCTGGCCCTGATGCGGTTGCGTCGGCTCGACGATAACCCGATGGAGAAGCTGTTCGTCGAGCTGCGGCGCGCCTACTTCCCGGGCCCGTACGGGCGTTCTGTCTACGGCGCCGAGGAGAGCCTGGCGGCGCTAACGGCGGCGGAGGTCCGCGCCGATTATGGTCGCCGCTTTCACCCCGAAGGCACCATCCTGGGGGTGGCGGGCCGGTTTGAGTGGGAAACGCTGTCCGAAACCGTACACCGGTTGTTCGGGGACTGGCAGGGCCAGGCGCCCCCGCCGCCCTCGCCGGAAGTGGAGGGGCGGCTACGCTACCGGCATATCCCCCACGAGAGCGCCCAGGAACATATCGGGGTTGCCTACCCAGCGGTGCCGATTACCGCTCCCGATTACTACCCCGGCCGGATGGCAGTGGAGGTGCTCAGCGGCGGGATGTCGGCGCGGCTGTTCACGGAGGTGCGCGAGAAGCGGGGCCTCTGCTATGCCGTGCGTGCGGTCTACCAGACGGTCAGGGGCGCGGGGCTGGTGATGGCGTATGCGGGGTCGACTCCGGATCGCTGCCATGGAACGGTAGAAGTGCTGCTGCGGGAGCTGGAACGATTGCAGGAAGGGGTAACCGAGGAGGAGGTCTACCGCGCCCGCACGGGGCTGCTCTCCGCGCTGATCATGCAAAGCGAGGCCAGCCGCCCGCGAGCGCAGTTCATTGCGCGGGACCAGTACCTTCTCGGCCAAGTGCGTACCATCGAGGAGATCCGCGAGGCCGTCACGGCGGTCACGCCGGATGACATTGTGGATTACCTGCGCCGGCACCCGGTGGGGGGATTTACCATCGTGACGCTGGGACCACGAGAGCTGGAGATCGCATGACGTTCCAGAAAGCCGATCTGCAGAACGGACTCACCGTCATCGGGGAGTTGAATCCGGACGCGCGCTCCATGGCCGCCGGGTACTTCGTCCGCACGGGATCTCGGGACGAGACGCCGGAGATCAACGGGGCCAGCCACTTTCTCGAGCACATGATGTTCAAGGGGACCGAGCGCCGGACCCCTGAAGACGTGAACCGCGAGTTCGACGACATGGGCGCGCAGTACAACGCATTCACCTCGGAAGAGAATACGGTCTACTATGGCGCCGTGCTTCCCGAGCACCAGGAGCACGTGATTGACCTGCTCACCGACATGATGCGGCCCGCGCTTCGGGAGAGCGACTTCGATCTGGAAAGGAACGTGATCCTGGAAGAGATCGCGATGTACCAGGATCGGCCGCGATTCTCCGTGTTCGACTACGCACGCCAGGCGTTCTACCCCGGCCACCCGCTCGGCTTCTCCGTGCTGGGAACGGCGGAAAGCATTGGCAAGCTCCAGCGCGAGCAGATGTACGCCTACTGGTCGCGGCGCTATGCGAGCAGCAACCTTTTCCTGGCGCTGACCGGCAACTACGATTGGGAGCGCGCCGTCCGTCAGGTGAAGCACCTGACCGGGCACTGGCGGCCCGTGGAAGCATCGCGCGACCTGTGCGCACCGGCTGGCGCCGCGACAGTGCGCGTCATCCAGAACGAGAAGTTTCAGCAGGCGCACCTGGCGTTCGTCTTCCCCGGGGTAGCCGCGCAAAGCGAGGAGCGCTTCGCTGCGGAAGTGGTGGCCGAAGCGATCGGCGCTGCGGATGGGTCCCGCTTTTACTGGAAGCTGATCGAGCCGGGACGGGCGGAGACGGCGCGGCTTTATCACTCGGAGGAGGACGGGGCGGGCCAGTTTTTCGTTTACGCGGCCTGTTCCCCGGCGAGCGCGCAGGAAATCGCGGATGCCGTGCGCGAGGTACTCGCAGAGGCGATGGACAAGGGCCTGACCGCAGACGAGATCGAGCGCGCACGGCGGAAGATTGCCGCGGGAATGGTGCTGGAGGGAGAAACTCCCTTTGGCCGGCTGCTGCACGTGGGGTTCGACTGGCAGTACCGCCGCGCGTTGAAGCCGCTGTCCGAGGTAGTAGATCGAATTCTGGCCGTCACACCCGCGGAGGTCGAGGCGCTGCTCGCCCGTCGCCCGTTCGCCGCCGGAGCGCTGGTGGCCCTGGGTCCCATTACGGAGCTGCGGTGACTCCCCACACTACCTCACACGACACGTGGATGCTCCCCGCCGCGGAGTGGCAGGCACTCCGCCAGGCCGCACGCGAGCTGGATCTGGTGTACGCGGGCTACTACCGCCTCCGGCCCACGTCCATCGCTGTCTACTGCGGGCCGCACAGCCACCCCGAAGGCTGGGATCTGCCGTTCACGGACGGCAGCCCTGATCTGCCCCGCCAGTACGTGGGCGAGTTTGAGGCCGAGCCCGGCCCGGGGGACGAGCAGGTGACGGTGCGCCTGCTGGTGGCCAACTGGGCGGCGGTCCAGGCCGTGAAAGCAGCCTACGATCAGGGCCGCTACCGCGGCCGGTTCCAGGAGTTCGTGCGGGATCAGGAGATCGCCCTGCGTGGCCGGCCCGAGGACCGCGTCTGGCTGCGGGAGCAGCTCCGGCGCCTCCGCCAGCACGTACAGGGCGCGCTGCTGATCGACTGATGCCCGCAGGAGCTTACCGCGGGTCCCGTATGGGTGTGGGGGAGTGGGAGAATGAAGGAAGCCGGACCGGAAGCCTTAACTGCCGCCGCGCAGTGCCCTCTGCAATCTGCAACCCACTCTTCGAACGCCCACGGCCCTGCCTTTCACTCTCCGTGAGCTGCGCGATGCTGATCGATGACCTGAGGGGGATACAGCGCCACCACGGCTACCTGCCGGAAGCAGAACTCCACGCCTACGCCGAGCGCACCGGCACTCCTCTCTACCAGATCAACGCGGTAGCCACCTTCTACCCGCAGTTCCGGCGGACACCTCCGCCGGAGACGGAAATCCTGGTCTGCACGGATCTGGCCTGCCACCTGCGCGGTGCGGAGACGCTGGCGCGGCGACTGGAAGGGGAAGCGGCGGGTTCGGCAGGGCGAGTAGAGGTGCGCCGCTGCTCCTGCCTCGGCCGCTGCGACCGCCCTCCCGCGGTGCTGGCGAACGGAATGGTGGCCGATGCGCCGGATGCACTGCGCGCGGATGTGCCCGTAAGTCCCCTCGCCCCCGTTCTCACCAGCCGCCGGGTGTTCGACTTCGACCCCTATGGTCCCGACACGTCGCGACGCTACGAGGTGTGGACGGCACGAGGGCAGCGCGCCCCGGAAGCAATCATCGCCGCCCTCAAGGAGAGCGGCCTGCGCGGCATGGGCGGCGCCGGGTTCCCCGCCGGGGCGAAGTGGGAGATCGTCCGCCGCGCTCCGGGCCAGCCGAAGTACGTGGTCTGCAACGCAGATGAGAGCGAGCCGGGGACGTTCAAGGACCGGGAGATGCTCCTGCACGCCTCGCATCTGGTGCTGGAAGGGATGTTGATCGCGGCCGGGGTGGTGGGGGCAGAGGAAGCGATCCTCTTCATCCGCCACGAGTACGCCGAGGGGCGGGCGGCGTTCGCAGCGGCGCTGGAGGACGCGCGCGCCCGCGGACTGCTGGCCGAGGCGCCCGCGGTGCGCATCTTCGAGAGCCTGGGGGGCTATATCTGCGGCGAGGAAACGGCGCTGCTGGAGGCGCTGGAGGGGAAGCGGGCGGAACCGCGCCACAAGCCGCCCTTCCCGGGGACGCACGGTCTCTGGGGTAGGCCGACGCTTATCAACAATGTGGAGACGTTTGCGCTGGCGACAGCGATCCTCCAGCGTGGCGCTGCGTGGTACCGCTCTCAGGGCGTGAACGGCGGGGTGGGGCCGAAGCTGCTGGCGCTCAGCGGCGATGTCGTCCGCCCGGGTGTTTACGAAGTGCCGCTGGGGCTGACGATCCGCGCCTTCCTGGAAGAGTACGGCGGCGGGGTGGCGAACGGGCGGCGGCTCAAGGCGGTGCTGCCGGGCGGCGCCTCCTCTGGCTTCCTGCCGCCGGAACTGGCGGACACTCCGCTGGAGTTCGGCGCGCTCGCCAAGCTGGGCTCGATGCTCGGCTCGGGGGCGGTCATCGCCCTGGCGGAGGGGCGCTGCGTGCTGGATGCGGCGCTGAACCTGGTCCGCTTCTTCCGCAACGAGAGCTGCGGCAAGTGCGTGCCCTGCCGGGCAGGGAGCGAGCAGCTGGTCGGCCTGCTGGAGGCGTGGCGGCGGGGAGAAGGCAGCCCCGCGGATGCGGATCTGATTGCCGATCTGGCCCCCGCGATGGCGGACGCCTCCATCTGCGGGCTGGGCCAGGTGGCGCCTGCGCCCATCGTGTCCGCCCTCCGGTACTGGCCAGACGAGATCCTGGCCCACGTGCGCGACCGCTGCTGCCCTGCAGGGGTGTGCCCGGTGGGTCGATAGTGGAGGGTGTAAGAAGGGGATGGAGGAGATGGGGGGATGGAGCCGAGGCGGCAGAACGCTGAGCACGTCGCGATCTGGCTCGTGAGATGCCTGGATGACACCCGACCGACGGTGAGCAGCGCCAGGCATCTCAGGATCGGCCCAGAGCGGGAAGTATGGGACTGCACGTTCACGACAGGCGGGAAGGAGTTGGCGGCCATCGTTGTGGTCTTCCGACACGGGTCACTGGAGTCCGTCAACACGAGCCTGCCACCCAGGCAAGTGGCCAGGAAATGTGCTCTGGCCATGGCTGAACTGCCCGCTCTGGGGATTCCGACTCCGGCACTACTGGGCTGCGCGGAGAGCGACGGGGAAGCCGCGCTCGTCTCGGAGAGGATCGACCGGGCCGAGTGGAGACCGCACGTGAGGGTTCAGGCGGCTCGCGTTCTGGCGCGGATTCATCGCCTGGCAGAGAGAGAACTGTCCAAGCCGCTGCGCGAACTGGTGCGGAGGTCCGACCCGAGGGAAGAGCGGACGACCGGCGGGCGCGGGCCGAAGTGTGCGCTCCGCACGCTGGTCCACGGAGACTACTTCTCCGCGAACATCCTACCGACCGCGGACGGTCTGCGCGTCATCGACTGGGAGACGTTTGGGTACGGTGACCCGATGTGGGATCTGGGCTTCCTGATCGGCGCGGATCGCAACCTGCCCGCTGACGAGGTCGAAGCCGTGGTCAGGGAATACGAGTCGCTTGCACCTGTGGTCCACAGGTGCCTGACGTGGCACAGGCAGAGGTGGTCGGATTACTGGAAGCACCGAGACCAGGCATCGGGCAGCAATGCGCGGGAGGCGACGTGATAGCTGGCGGGCCCCAGCCGGCACACCTGGCGGCCCATCCCCGTATCCCCGTTTATCTCCCTATCCCCCCTCGTACACTCCCCGTGGTGCGCTATGGTGAACGACTGCGCGGCGGTGCTCCTGGCGGGCGGGCAGAGCTCGCGGATGGGCCGGCCGAAGGCCTGGCTCGAGTTCGGCGGCCGGCCGCTGCTCGCCTGGCTGGTGGAGCGGCTCTTGACTGTCTTCCCCGAGGCGCTGGTCGTGGGCGCGCCCGGGCAGGACCTGCCGGAAACGCCCGCCCGCGTGCTCCGCGACGAGGTGCCCGGGCAGGGGCCGGTGGGCGGCCTGGTGGTCGGGCTACGGGAGGCGGGCCATCCCTTCGCGTTTGTGGCTTCGTGTGACGTGCCGTTCCTCAACCCCGCGGTCGCCGAGTACCTGGCGCACGTGTGCGCCTGCTACGACGTGGCGGTTCCGGAGTGGGAAGGCCGGCTGCACCCGGTGCAGGCGGTCTACCGCACGTCGGTGCAGCCGGTGCTGGCGGAGATGCTGGCGGCGGGCATTCGCCGGCCGATAGCGCTGTTCGAGCAGGTGCGCACGTGCATCGTTCGGGAAGAGGAACTCCGGGCGCTGGACCGGGAAGGAAGGACCTTCCTTAACGTGAACACGCCGGAGGAGTACGAGGCGGCGCGGCGGGAATGGGATTACTGGCGGAGCCAATAGGGTCGATGAAGTCGATGGGTTAGTAATGCCACGGCGAAATAGAATTGTCGCCGGGGTCAACGGTCGGACGTTTCCACGTTAACCCTCCCCGCACAGGAAGATGCCATCTTCTAGGTTCGATGCCCGCTATCGGGTAGTAGACCTGTCTACCGGCGGCTCGGAGGACCGCCCCCTGCCGGATGCCGCCGGCATTGGAACGCTCGAAGGAGTGGGACTGGCCGCCTGGCTGCTCCTTGAGTTCACCCCCTGCGCGGTCGATCCTCTCTCCCCGGAGAGCCCGTTTGTGTTCGTCTGCGGTCCGTGGCCCAACCCGATATCCGTCGATTCGCTGCGAGACGACGGCGACCGCGTTGCCCTCGCGGCGCGCTCGCCTCTCACTGGCCTGCTCGGTGACTCGCTCCTTTCCGGGGTTCTGGCCACGGCACTCAAGCAGGTGGGGTGCACGGCGCTCGTGCTCACAGGAGCCGCCCCGGCGCTGTCGGTCCTGCTCATCGAGGACCAGGCCGCCCGCCTCCTGCCCGTTCCGGAGCTGGCGGGGCGGGGAGCGGGAGAGACGGAGTCGGCCCTGAAGGAGCGTCTGGAGGGCCGCTTTGCCATTGCGGCCATCGGTCCTGCGGGCGAGGCGGGGGTGCGCTACGCCAGCGTCGGCCACGCCGGTCGCCAGGCAGGACGGACCGGCCTGGGTGCGGCGCTGGGAGCGAAGCGCCTGAAAGCGATCGCCATCCGGGGGACGCAGGGGCTGCGCATCTATGACCGGGGGGAGCTGCTGCAGTGGGCAAAGGCGCTCGTCGCGCGGGCGCGTAGTGGGGCCACGGAGAAGTACCGCCGCAAGGGGACCTCCAGCAACCTGTTGGCGCTGAACCGTCTGGGCGTCCTGCCCACGCGCAACTTCCGGGAAAGTCGCTTCCCGGGTGCCAAGCGCCTGTATACCAGGCTGGGGGGGCCGCGTGGCCTTCCCTACGAGCCGCTGTTTGCCTTTGGGCCGCTCCTGGGCATCGACGATCCCGACGCAGTCAGGATGGCCATTCACCTGTGCGACGACCTGGGTCTGGACGCCCTTTCGGCCGGGGGAACCATCGCCTGGGCGATGGAGTGCGGCGAGCGTGGAGTCCTCACCCCGGTGGAAGCGGACGGGCTGGACCTCCGGTTCGGCAACGGAGCCGCAGTGAGAGAGCTGCTGCCCCGCATCGCCCGCCGCGAGGGGGTGGGGGACCTGCTGGCGGAGGGAAGCCGCCGGGCGGCGGCGCGGCTGGGGCGCGGCTCGGAAGCCTGGGCGATGCACGGCAAGGGCCTGGAGCTACCTGGCTACGACCCGCGCCGACTGAAGACGCTGGCCCTGGGACTGGCAGTAGGCGCGCGGGGAGCGTGCCATAACCGCTCGTCCGCCTACGATGTGGACTTCTCCCCGGAGGGGCCGCGCCTTTCCGTGGAGGAGCGTGCCCGCCTGGCCCTGGAGAGCGAAGATCGCGCGGCGGTAATGGACTCCCTGATCGTGGACCGTTTCCTGCGCCACTGCTTCACCGACTTCTACCCCGAAGCCGCCGCTCTGCTCCACGCCCTCACGGGCTGGGAGGGTAACGCGGACGCCCTGCGCGCCGCGGGGGCACGGATCTCCGCCCTGCGCCACGAGTTCAACCGGCGGTGTGGCTGGACGCGGGCGGAGGACACGCTCCCCGAGCGCCTGCTCACCGGGGAAGAAGACGGCCTCACGCGCGCCGAGCTAGAGGCCATGGTGGACGCCTACCACCGGCTGCGGGGTGGGTAGGGCGGCGGGGGGTCGCGGCGGTGGTAGCGTATCTATCCAGTGAGTTCAGGGTGTTGTTTCAGGCCGGTGCCGGCCGTACGGGAAGGGTTGACCAGCGGCCCGAAGTGCCCCGGACCCCGCGCAACGAGGAGATGGACGCACCGATAGCCAACCGCCACCTGGGGAAGACCGAAGAGCCGCCACCTGCCGTGCCGCGAGGAAGCGGGCGGGCTGCTCTCTGACGGTGGCAGTCCCGTGATGAGGATCGAAACGTGACCACTGCCGAGCCACCCGTTACCCTCACCATCGACGGCCAGGAGGTCGCTGTCGCCGCGGGAATGACGATCTGGGACGCTGCACGGCGGGTAGGGATCGATATCCCCGTTCTCTGCCACGACCCGGCGATGGAACCGGTGGGGGTGTGCCGCGTGTGCGCTGTGGAGGTGGAGGGGAGTCGCGTGCTGGCTGCCGCCTGCCACCGGCAGGTCGAGGCGGGAATGGTAGTGCGCACGAATACGGAGCGCTGCCAGCGGGCGCGGCGGATGGTAGTGGAACTGCTCCTGGCAGATCATCCCCGCCCCTGCGCGAAGCACCAGCTGGACCGCAGCTGCGAGTTGGAACGGCTGGCGGAAGCCCTGGGGGTTGATCAGCCCCGCTTCCCGATGCGGAACGCGGAACGTGCAACGCAGAACGGAGCCGACGGAGGGCCAGAGACGGAGGACGGAACACCTGCCCACGCTCCGATCCTTGCTCCTCCGTCGTCCGCCCTCCGTCTCGCTCATTCCCCGTTCGACCTGTCTTCGCCCGTCATCGCCGTGGACCACCGCGCCTGCATCCTGTGCGACCGCTGTATCCGCGCCTGCGACTGGCTCCAGGTGAACGAGGTGATCGGGCGCACGGGAAAGGGCCGGCGGGCGCGCATTGCCTTTGATGACGACCGGCCGATGGGGCAATCCACCTGCGTCTCCTGCGGGGAGTGCGTGGCTCACTGCCCCACGGGGGCGCTGACGGACAAGCCGCTGGTCGTGGCGCTGCAGCCGGAGCGGCTGCAGCGGGTGGACACTATCTGCCCCTACTGCGGCGTGGGGTGCGCCGTCACCTTCCACGTGCAGGAGGGAAAGGTGGCGCGCGTGACGGGGCGGGACGGTCCCGCCAACCACGCGCGTCTATGCGTAAAGGGGCGCTACGGCTACGATTACTCCAGCCACCCCCAGCGGCTCACGGTGCCCCTCATCCGGAGACCGGAGTACTACCCCAAGGGGCCCCTGTCCGAGGAGGTGCGCCACGAGGGCGACTACCGCCGCCACAAGCCAGGCGCGCCGGTCACTGACTACGGTCCCATCCTGAAGGCGTTCCGCGAGACCACCTGGGACGAGGCGCTGGATCTGTGCGCGGCGCGTTTCCTGGAGATCAAGCGACAGTACGGGCCGGAGGCGCTGGCCGGATTCGGCAGCGCCAAGTGCACCAACGAGGATAATTACGTCTTCCAGAAGCTGATCCGCGCCGTGTTCGGGACGAACAACGTGGACCACTGTTCGCGCCTCTGCCATGCCTCCTCGGTGGCGGCGCTGATGGAGTGCCTCGGCAGCGGGTCGGTTTCGAATCCCGTGGCGGACGTGGCGCGGGCGGATGTATGCTTGGTGCTGGGGTCGAATACCACCGAGAACCACCCCGTGGCGGCAACGTTCATCAAGCAGGCGGCGCGGCGGGGCACGACGCTGGTCGTGATGGACCCGCGCCGCCCCGCGCTGGCCAACCACGCTCACCACTACGTGCGCTTCAAGCCGGGAACGGACGTGGCTCTCCTCAACGCGCTGATGCACGTCATCCTGCGGGAGGACCTGCACGATCCGGTATTCATCGAGGCGCGCACGGAGAACTTCGCCGCGCTGCGGGAGACGGTGGCCCGTTATACCCCCGAGATGGCGGAAAAGATCACCGGCGTGCCCGCGAGCACCATCGAGGAGATCGCCCGACTCTACGGGCGCGCTCACAACGCGATTATCTTCTGGGGGATGGGGATCTCCCAGCACACCACGGGGACGGACAACGCCCGCTGCCTGATCGCCCTCTGCCTGCTTACGGGCAACATCGGCCGCCCGGGCACCGGCCTGCACCCGCTGCGGGGGCAGAACAACGTGCAGGGGGCATCGGATATGGGCCTCCTTCCCATCGTCTACAGCGGCTACCAGTCCGTGGCAGATCCCAATGTGCGCGAGAAGTTCGCACGGGCCTGGGGTGTGCCGTTGAACCCAAAGCGCGGCCTCACGGTGGTGGAGATCACTTCTGCCGCACTGAGGGGCGACATCCGAGGGATGCTGATGATGGGAGAGAACCCGTTCCTCAGCGACCCGAACATCAACAAG
The DNA here is from genome assembly GCA_016199525.1 of Armatimonadota bacterium. GTDB lineage: Bacteria > Armatimonadota > SYMT01 > SYMT01 > JACQGL01 > JACQGL01. The sequence goes on along the minus strand of JACQGL010000027.1, from coordinate 15,456 downwards.
GTGCGCAAGGCCCTGGCATCGCTGGAGTTCCTGGCCGTGCAGGATATCTTCCTTACCGAAACGGCGGAATTCGCAGATGTGATTCTGCCCGCCAGCAGCCACGCGGAGAAAACGGGAACTTACACGAACACAGATCGGTACGTACAGTTGGCAAAAAGAGCCGTCGCTCCACCGGGGGAGGCCCGGCAGGACTGGCAGGCGCTGGTCGATCTGGCAGGACGCATGGGCTACCGGATGGAGTACCGGGACGAGGCGGAGATCTTCGCCGAGATGGCGGCGCTGACGCCGGGTTACGCGGGATTGAGCTACCCACGGCTGGCGCGGGAGCCGATCCCCTGGCCCTGCCCGGCCCCGGATCACCCGGGCACTCAGGTGCTGTTCGCGCACGACTTCCCGCGCGGCAAGGGGCGGTTCTCACCCGCGGAATTCGCTCCCGCGCAGGAGCTGCCGGACGAGGAGTACCCGTTTGTGCTAAACACGGGGCGGGTGCTCCAGCACTGGCACACCGGCACGATGACCCGTCGGGCGCGGGCTCTGGAGGAGATCGCGCCGCAGCCGTTCGTGGAGATCTGCCCCGCGGACGCGGAAGCGCTCGGCATAGGGGACGGAGATCCGGTGCGCGTGCGCTCGCGGCGTGGCGAGGTGACCGTTCCCGCGCGGGTAACCCGCCAGATAGCGAAAGGGTCGGTGTTCATTCCGTTCCACTATCGGGAAGCGGCGGCGAATCTACTGACCATTGATGCGCTGGACCCGACGGCGAAGATCCCCGAGTTCAAGTACTGCGCCGTGCGGTTGGAGAGGTTGAACTGAAAAGACCCGTTGCTGGTTCCCCGGGGGCCGCACTGCATAACTCGGCACGAAAGGTACGCCGTCGCCAGATTGCCAATTCTGCTCTTACTTCTACTCCTGAACCGCGGTCCTCCGACTAAGAGCGGGGAACAAGCGGTGGAGAGATCACGGGGAACCAGGGCGAACGGTGGGCGTGAGGAGGAAAGGCTAACGATGAAGCGGCCACGTTTGAGCGCGAACGCCTGGACGCTGGTAATCCTCTGCTTGATGCTGGCGGGGATGGTGGGGGAGGCGGCTTATAACAAGATGCGAACGCCGAAGGAAGAGCCGGTGGATCCGGCGATGTTTGGAGCACTTCCGACCCAGAGCCCGCTGCCGTTCCCGATGGGCTCCGTAGCGCCGTCTTTCACCCTGCCGGACGGCAAGGGGAAGCGGCACCCCCTGATCGGGTTTCGCGGCAAGCCGACGGTTCTGGCGTTCTTCTGCGGCTGCTCAGCCTGCACCGAGATGGCTCAGTATCTGAACGGGATGGTGCATAAGGCCCGGAAAGCGAAGAAGACGGTACCCGAGATCGTGGTAATTGCCACTTTTCAGCCCGACTTCGAGGCATCGTTTGCCAAACGCCATAAAGGGCGGTTTCGGTACCTCTATGATGCAGACAAGAAGGTCTCCCACCTGTACCAGGGCCTGCCCTGCCCCCGGGTGTTCCTACTGGGCGCAAAGGGGAGGGTCCTGTACGTCAGCCCCATCCTGGGACCCGGGGCAGAGGTAGAGCCCGTCGTGCAGGAGGTCGGCCAGGTCCTGGGGGTGTACAAGCGATCCGCACACAGAGCAGGCAGCGGGAGCCCCAACGCGGCCATGCAGCAACCGCCGTTCGGCTCGGGGACGCTTCCTCTGCCACCGGGAGTAACGCCCCGCGTCATCGAGCGCGCCCCCGGCGCCTACTAAGGAGCATAAGGGGCGCCCCCGAGGCGTAGCACCTGAGGCGGTCGCAAACGCCAGCACAGCGGCCACCAACGGCGCGCCGCGGTCCGGGAAACTGCGGTTGGACAGGTCAACGGGTTAACGCGGTACCCCTGCCGTTGACGGTTCAGCCCGCGCCTGGCAGGCGTCTACGCTTCTGAGAACAGCCGGATGCGGTGCGCCAGCTTCTCCCGACGCTGCACCAGCTCGTCACGGATGCGCCGTTCTTTCTCGACCACCTCTTCCGGCGCGCGGGCGAGGAACTGCTGGTTGGCGAGTTTGCTCTCGCACCGGGCCAGGTCCTTCTCCACCACCGCCAGATCCCTGCGGGCGCGTTCTACCTCGACATCGGCATCCACGGCGCCGGTGAGCGGCATGGCAATCTCCACCCCTGCCGCCAGGGTGTGGACGGCGCGGCCCGTGGGCCGCTCCCGCAAGATACGCGCCCAGGTGTTCGGGCTCTGGCGCACGTAGGTGAGCGCCTGCTCATCCAGACGGCTGTCTCCCAACAGGGCCACGTCTGCGGGCTGGCCGGCGGGCACGCCCAGTTCGGCGCGCAGGTTCCGCACCGCCCGCACCACCTCCAGGACAATAGCCATTCGCTCCTCGGCGTCCGGATCACGCAGTTCCACCGCCACGACGGGGTACGGGGTCACCATCAGGCTGCCCTGTGTACCCGGTAGGTGCTGCCAGATCTCTTCGGTAATGAAGGGCAGGAACGGATGCGCCAGGCGCAGCGTTCCCTCCAGCACGGAGAGGAGCACGCGCCGCGCCGTTTCCGCCGTCGGTCCCCCCTCGCGCAGCCGCGGCTTGGCCAGTTCCAGGTACCAGTCGGCGAACTCGTCCCACACGAAGTGGTAGATCGTCCAGCTGGCCTCGCCGAGGGCATAGCGGTCCACGGCTTCGTTCACGGCGCGCACCGTTTCGGTGTAGCGGGAGAGGATCCAGCGGTCGGACCGCTCCAACGGCTCCTGAGCCAGCGCGGGGGCGTCCAGCAGGGGCGGCGGGGTCTCCCCCAGCGCGCTCAGGACGTAGCGGGCGATGTTCCACAGCTTGGTGCAGAAGTTACGCGCCGTTTCGCACTGCTCCGCGCGGGCGATGGTGTCCGTATCGCTCGCGGCGGCGCTGCCGTCCTGCCGCCAGGTGATGCGGAAGCGGATGTCCTGGCTCTCGCTCACGAGACTGGACAGGGCGAAGCGCAGCACGTCTGCTCCGTAGATGTTGATCAGCTCCACAGGATCCACGCCGGTGCCCAGGCTCTTACTCATGCGCCGGCCCTCCGCAGTAAGCACGGTAGCGTGCACCAGCACATCGCGGAACGGCTCGGCGCGCATAAACTCTTCGCCCGTCATAATCATCCGTGCGATCCAGAGATAGAGGATGTCACGCGCCGTAATCATGAGGTCAGTGGGATAGAAGTAGTCGAGCTCCGGCGTCTTCTCCGGCCAGCCGAGGGTAGCGTAAGGCCAGAGGGCGCTGCTGAACCAGGTATCGAGCACATCGGGGTCCTGCTCCAGCCGTGTATCGCCGCATCGGCAGCGCTCCGGCGGGTCCACAGAAGCGGTCATCTCTCCGCACGCCGCGCAGGTGTAGACCGGGATCCGCTGCCCCCACCAGAGCTGGCGGCTGAGGCACCAGTCGCGGATGTTCTCCAGCCACTCGATCTCCATCGCGCGGTACCGCTCGGGGTAGAAGCGCACGCGCTCCTCGCGGATGGCAGTTAGTGCCAGGTCCGCCAGGTCGCGCATCCGCATGAACCATTGCTCGGTGAGGAGCGGCTCGATCATCGTGCCGCACTTGTCGTGGTGACCCACGGCGTGAGTGTAGTCTTCCGTCTTGAGCAGGTAGCCCTGTTCCTGAAGCGCGGCAACCACCTGGTGGCGCGCCTCAAACCGCGCCAGCCCCGCGAACCGGCCTGCCTCTTGGGTCATCACCGCGTTCGGGCCGATCACCTCCACGAACGGCAGGTTGTGCCGTTGGGCGATCTCGAAGTCGTTGGGATCGTGGGCGGGGGTTACCTTCACCGCCCCGGTGCCGAAGTCGGGGTCCACGGCGTGATCCGCCACCACGGGGATCTCCCGGTTCATCAGCGGCAGGAGCACGTTCCGGCCCACGATACCGGTGTAGCGCTGATCGGACGGGTGAACCGCCACGGCGGTATCGCCCAGCATGGTCTCGGGCCGCGTGGTGGCCACTACCACGCCGCCCGTGCCGTCGGGCGTCGGGTAGCGGATGTGCCATAGATGCGAGGCGATCTCCTTGTGCACTACCTCCAGGTCGCTGACCACTGTCTGGCACTCCGGGCACCAGGACATCACGCGCTTGCCGCGGTAGATCCAGCCCTTGTGGAAAAAATGAACGAAGGCGGTGAGCACGGCGCGGTAGTAGGCGTCATCGAGGGTGAACCGCGTGCGCGACCAATCGTAAGAGCAGCCCATCTGGCGCAGCTGACGCAGGATGGTGCCGCCGTACTTGCGCGTCCACTCCCAGGCCCGTTCGATGAATCGCTCGCGCCCCAGGTCCCACCGCGTGAGACCCTCAGACCGCATCTGCTGCTCCACCTTCAGCTGGGTGGCGATGGAAGCGTGGTCCGTGCCCGGCAGGCAGAGGGTGTTGAAGCCCTGCATCCTTTTCCGACGGATGATCAGGTCGTGGATGGCGTGCTGGAGGGCATGGCCCATGTGCAGCTCGCCGGTGACGTTGGGCGGCGGGATGGTGATGCAGAAGCGCGGTGCCCCCGGCTTCACGGGCGCCGCAAAGGCGCCTGCCTGCTCCCAGCGGGCGTACAGCCGGGGCTCCACTTCTTTCAGGTTGTAAGTCTTCGCCAGATCCTTGGCCATCACGTTCACCTCTTTGGCGCGTTCACGTGTTCACAGGTTACAGGTTAGCAGGTTGGTGAGACGACAGGCGCGTTGGGCTCGAACGTGCAACCCGCAGCCCTCAACCCCTTACCTTCTGGCCTTCAGCCTTCCCACCTTCAACCGGCGCGTTCGGCGGCGAGCGCCTGGCGCAGTCGCCGCGCCACCTCCGCCAGCTCGTTCCGATCCGCCTCGGGTGGCGAGCTGAGATCCAGCCTATCGCCGGGCCGTCGGGGGATGATGTGCAGGTGCGCGTGAAAGATCCTCTGTCCCGGGGCCTCGTTGTTGATCGCCAGGCTTGTGCCGGGGTAGCCGAACTCCCGCGCCACGAGCGCCGCCAGCCGCGCCCCCACAGCGATCATGTGCCCCGCCAGGTCCTTATTCAGCGCGTATGCATTGCGGATGTGCGCCCGTGGGATCAGCACCAGGTGGCCGGGGTTCAGCGGGTGCAGCGCCGGGAACGCCACCACGTGCTCGTCTTCGTAGACGCGGTTGGCCGCGCCCTCCTGATCCGCCAGGCGGCAGAAGAGACACCGTTGGGGCATCACCTGCGGCTCTCCAGACAACAAAAAAGCGCCTCCGTCCCCGAAGGACGGAAGCGGCGCGCTCTTCCGCGGTACCACCTTCGTTCCGATACGAGTAACAAAGAGTGAAGCAGGAAAGGGATGGGCCAGGAGGAGACAGAAAACGCCGTCACGCCCGCCGTTCTCCTTCCTCTTTCGCCGTTCTTCCCCCTTCGTGGTTCGTGTTTCGACCTTCGTATCGGCTCTCGCTGGCCGCGTTAACGGGCGGATCCCGGGGAGGGTTACGCCGTCCCGGCTCCCACGCTATGGGGACGTTCACCCTCCCGGCTCAGGGGCGACGTTCGGCGCTCTGTGCCCGGGAGACCTTCCAGCCAGTGAGTCCCCCTCTCTGGGGGTCAGTAAGCGCCTACTCCTCCCCGTCGCAGCCTTTGGCAGGTTGAATTGTCCCGAAGATACTAGCAGAAGCCGGGGGCGATTGCAACCTGGGTAAGCGTGGGCTGCGCCATACTACTTCGCTTCCCGAAGATACCACGCAGGGAGCATTTCCGGTGGCCTTGGGCGCGGGCGCCACGCACGCCGCTTTTACAAGAGCTTCCCGGCGGGAGAACGCCCGCCAAGCAGGTAGGGCTAGCTAATAGCAAGCGACAAAGTAGCGTACAAGCGGTTATCATGTTACATGAAGCATGCAACTTTGCTATCACAACAAATGCTCGATTAGTTGATTAACGAGTGATTGCCGAACGCACGTGAAGGCGTTTTCATCGCTTCGGTATGCGGCTCGGCAGCGGCGGCCCCTCCTGCACGAGGCCGGACCCGCAGGCGGGAGCATCAGGATGGCCAGAATGTCCCACCGTGCATGGGGGTGCGCCACTCGTCCGGGGAGACCGTCGGTAGCTCCAAACGTTAGCACGTTAGCACGCTCCCACATGGCCACGTGCCCGCCCGGCAGCGTGCCCACCTGCCAGGCCAGCGTCCAAACGATTGTGCGTTCCCACGGGGTCACCGATGGGCGACGGCGAGCCACTCTCCTGCTGCTTCTTCTGGCGGGCGCACTGCTCTTTCTGGCCGGACAGGCACGGGTGGGAGTGCTCACCGGTTTGTCCACGGGTGTGGGAGCGGATCACCGCGCGGCCGGGCCGGGCCGGCTGCGCGACCGGTTCATGCCGTCCGGGGCATTGCTCCCCCAGCTGCCGCCGGTGAGACCTGCCTCGCAGCCGGATGCTGCCGCCCGCGTTCGGCTTGAGGCCCGGTTCGGGCGGATGCCGCTGTCTTTCATCGAGAACTGCGGGCAACTCGATCCCCACGTGGCCTACTACGTTCAGGGTCGGGACAAAAGCCTCTACTTCACTTCCCGGGGTATCACCTTCGGGCTGGCCGGCCCGCGCGGAGAGCGAAGGAGGCAGAGACGGAGAAATGAGCAGCCCGCCGCCCGTACCGGTTGGGCCGTAAGGCTCGACTTCGTGGGCGCGCGTCCCGATGCACGGCCCCGGGGGCAAATGCGCACCTCGACCGTGGTGAGCTACTTCAGGGGGCCTCGGGAAGAGTGGCAGACGGGGCTCAGGAGCTTCTCCTCTATCATCTACAAGGACCTGTGGCCCGGCATTGACCTGGTCTGCCGCGGCACGATGGATCGGCTGAAGTATGAGTTCGTGGTGCGGCCTGGGGCGGACCCACAGCGCGTCCGGCTGGCCTACCGCGGCGCTACCGGGGTGCGGCTGAACCCGGCGGGGCAGCTGGAGGTGGCCACCCCGATGGGCGGCTTCCAGGATGACCGGCCATATGCCTACCAGAAGGTGAATGGCCGGCGCGTGGCGGTGTCCGTGTCCTACGCCCTCCTCCCCGGGCGGAGTGAGGATAGAGGGCCGAGAACGGTGGGTCGAAAACCAAGGAGGAATGATGGTGCAGATCCGCGCGCACGGCGCTCCTCGCCCCGCACCGCCCACGCACATGCCCATTCGCCCACGCAGTACCACTTTGAACTTGGCACGTACGATTCGACCAAGCCGCTGGTGATCGACCCCACGGTGCTTATCTACTGCGGCTACATCGGCGGCAGCGGCATCGATGTCGGCAGCGGTATCGCCGTGGACAGCGCTGGCAATGCCTATATTACGGGCTATGCCTCTTCTATCGAGAGCAGCTTCCCGCATACCATAGGGCCGTACCTCACCCATAACGGCGGCACCTACGACGCCTTCGTGGCCCGGGTGAGGGCCGACGGTACCGGCCTCGACTACTGCGGCTACATCGGCGGCAGTGGTGCGGACTACGGCAACGGCGTCGCCGTGGACAGCGCCGGCAATGCCTATGTGGTGGGCTACACGGCCTCCACCGAGGCCACCTTTCCCGAGACCGTAGGGCCAGACCTGACGCACAACGGTGGCTCCTTCGATGCCTTTGTGGCCAAAGTGAATTCGGCCGGCACCGGCCTTGACTACTGCGGCTACATCGGCGGCAGTAACGCCGACTACGGCAACGGCATCGCCGTCGACAGCTTCGGGCAAGCCTATATTACCGGCTCTACCTACTCCACCGAGGCCACCTTCCCCGTGACCCGAGGACCCGACCTGACCCAGAACGGCGATGAGGATGCCTTCGTGGCCCGGGTAAAGGCGGACGGCACCGACCTCGATTACTGCGGCTATATCGGCGGCGCCAGCGCCGATGTCGGGAGGGGCATCACCGTAGACGGCGTCAGGAACGCCTATGTAGTTGGCGATACCTATTCCACCCAGGCCACCTTTCCCGTCACCCAGGGCCCCGACCCGACCCAGAACGGTGCTCGGGACGCCTTCGTAGCCCGGGTGAACGCGGCCGGCGCACGCGTCACCTACTGCGGCTACATCGGCGGCAGCGATGCGGATTACGGCTACAGTATCGCTGTCGATAGCTCCCGGAACGCCTACGTCGCCGGGACCACCGCCTCCACGGAAGCCACCTTCCCCAAGACCGTAGGGCCGTACCTGACTTACAGCGGCGGCTCCTTCGATGCCTTCGTGGCCAAGGTGAGTACCGCCGGTACTGGCCTCGACTACTGCGGCTACCTCGGCGGCAGTGATGCGGACTACGGCAACGGCATTGCCGTGGACAGCACCGGGAACGCCTATGTGGTGGGCTACACCGCTTCCACCGAGGCCACCTTCCCCAAGACGGTGGGGCCGTACCTGACCCACAACGGCGGTCTCTACGATGCCTTCCTGGCCAAGGTGAATGACGCGGGGACAGGCCTTGACTACTGCGGCTACCTCGGCGGCTCCGGCGCCGACTATAGCTACGCCGTCGCCGTTGATAGCTCCGGGAATGCCTACGTCGCCGGCGCCTCCGCTTCTACCGAGGCGACCTTCCCCGTGATCGCCGGGCCGTACCTCAGCCATAACGGCGGCAGCGACGATGCCTTCCTGGCTAAGGTCCGTGACACGGGACCGACAGCGGTGCGCCTCGTCTCCTTCACCGCGACTGGCTACGGCAACGGCACCCTTCTCCAGTGGCGCACCGGCTATGAGGTGGACAACCTGGGCTTCCACGTCTACCGCGAGGGGGGCGGCCAGCGGGTGCGACTCAACCCTTCGCTGATCGCTGGTTCGGCCCTGCTGGCGGGGTCCGGCACGGCCCTGACCGCCGGGCAGTCCTACTCCTGGTGGGATCCTGAGCCAGTGGCGGCCGGATACTGGCTAGAGGATGTCGATCTAAACGGCATGCATACCTGGCACGGACCCCTCGCTCCCGTCTCGGGTGGGCCGGTAGCCCCCGAGCCGGCGCGGGCAGCGCTGCTGGCCGCGCTCCAACAGAAGGCGGGAGCGGGCGTCTTCTCCGGCCCCGCGCGCCGCACGGCGCCGCCGATAGGGTCTCCGCGGGGAGCCAGGACACAGCAGGCGCTGGCGGCACGGCCAGCAGCCAAGATCCTCATTCGGGAAGAGGGCTGGTACCGCGTGGGGCAGCCGGAGCTGGTCGCTGCCGGCCTCGACCCCAGCACCAATCCCCGCACTCTGCGGCTTTACGCGGAAGGCGAGGAGGTTCCCATTCTGGTGCGAGGAGAGGCGGATGGTCGGTTCGACCCCGAGGACGCGATCGAGTTCTACGGCCTGGGGCTGGACACCCCGTCCACCGACACGCGCGTTTACTGGCTGGTGGCTAGCGCGCGGAGGCACCGGCGCATCCCGTGGGTGCGAGAGCGCGGCTGGCCGGGGCGGGCTTCCATCTTCCCGTTCACCGTGGCACGAAGGGAGCGGAGCGTCTACTTTGCCTCCCTGCTCAACGGGGAGGCGGAGAACTTCTTCGGCCCCGTGGTGACGGCGGAGGGAGTGGATCAGGCCCTCGACGTGCGCCATCTCGGGCCGGGTGGGCCGGCCCTGCTGGAGGTGGCACTCCAGGGAGTGACCGAGCTGGCAGGCACGCCGGATCACCGCGTGCGCCTCTTCCTGAACGGCGCCGAGGTGGGAACGGCAGCCTTCGAGGGCCGGGACCATCACGTCGTCTCCCTGCCGATTCCGCCGCTCCTGCTGCGGGAGGGGCAGAACGTGGTCACCCTTCGGGCGGAAGGCGGGGAGGCGGACGTGAGCCTGGTGGATACGATCCGCATCACCTACTGGCGCACCTACACAGCGGACGGCGATATGCTGCGGTTCACCGCCGCGGGCCGGCAGCAGGTAACCCTGGAAGGCTTCACCAGCCCGTCCGTACGCGTGATGGACGTCACCGATCCAAATGCCGTGCTGGAGCTGGCCGGCCAGGCCGTGCCGTACGGGGAGGGTTACGCATGCACGGTGAGCGTCCCAGGCCCCTCCGGCGCACGCCGGACGCTGTTTGCCTTCGCGGACGAGCGCGCCCGATCGCCCGCGGGGTTGGTGGCCAACCAGCCGTCCTCCTGGGCGCGGCAGGCGCGCGGGGCGGATCTCGTCATCCTCACCTGTGCGGAGTTCCGTAACAGCGTGGCACCTCTGCGGCAGCTGCGGGAGAGCCAGGGACTCTCTGTGGCCGTGGTGGATGTGGAGGACGTGTACGATGAGTTCAGCTTCGGCCAGAAGGATCCCGGGGCGCTGCGGCGTTTTCTTTTCTGGGTCCGAACCAGGTGGCGCCCGGCGCCGCGCTTCGCGCTGCTGGTAGGGGACGCCAGCTTTGACCCGCGCAACTACCTGGGGCTGGGGAGCTTCGACTTCGTGCCCACCGGGATGGTGGCCACGTCCTACCTGGAGACGGCTTCGGATGACTGGTTCGCGGACTTCAACGGGGACGGAGTGCCCGAGATGGCGGTGGGCCGTCTACCGGTGCGCACCGCGCGGCAGGCGGGCACGGTGGTGGCTAAGATTGTCAGTTACGACCGGACGGACCCCGCGGGCGCCTGGCGGCGGCAGGCGCTGCTGGTAGCGGATCGGAACCAGGGGTTCGACTTCGAGGCAGCCAGCGCGCAGCTGCGCGCCCTGCTGCCGGCAGGCATTACGACGTGGGAAGTTCGGCGAGGTCGGATCGATGCCGCTACGGCCCGGAGCCAGGTGCGGGCCGGAATTGAAGGTGGGCAGCTGGTGGTCAACTACCTGGGCCATGGATCGGTAGATACCTGGGCAGGGGGACTGTTAACCTCGGCAGATGCGGCCACGCTTGGGAACGAGGCGCGGCTGCCCGTATTCGTGAACATGACCTGCCTGAACGGCCATTTCCAGGATCTCTACCGGGAGAGCCTGGGGAAGGCGCTGCTCAACGCGGAGCACGGCGGGGCGGTGGCGGTGTGGGCTTCTTCGGGCCTCACGGATCCCAGCGGGCAGACGGCGCTGAATCAGGCGCTGTATCGCCTGCTGTTCGGGCGATCCCTGACGCTGGGCGAGGCGGTGGCAGGCGCCAAAGTGGCGGTGGGAGACAGGGATATCCGCCGCACCTGGATCTTGTTCGGGGACCCCAGCATGAAAGTGCAGTGAGGCGGCGCCTCCTTGTGGTCTCTAACCCGGCAGTCCATTGCCTGGTGACGAATGGGCGCGACCACGACTGCGATGAGGAAGTTATCGAGACAACGCGATCGGTGCGGCCCCGAACGCTTTCGGGGAGAGGTTTATCCGCCGTGGACGATCTCTCCGCCCACCACCGTCATCGCCACGGGGATGCGTTCGATCTCCGCAGCAGGGACAGCGCGCGGGTCTGCCTCCAGGACGACGAAGTCGGCGCGACAGCCAGGCGCCAGGCGGCCCGCTTCGGCCTCCTCACCGGCGGCGTAGGCGGCGCCTTCGGTGAAGATCGCCACCGCCTCATCCAGCGTCAGCCGCTCCTCGGAGAGCCTGCCATCCCGATGGACAGCGCGGCCGAGCGCCTGCAGCGCGTTCAGCCGTTCCACGGGGCAGTCGGTCCCCCCCGCGAGCGGGATGCCCTGCTGGAGCATGGTGCGAAACGGGTAAACCCAGCGCGCCCGCTGCGGGCCGAGGCGCTCGGGCGTCCACCAGTCGGAGGCCACGAACTGCGGCTGGACGGCGGCCACCACATTCAGCCGCGCCATACGCTCCAGCAGGGGCGGCGGGCAGAAGGAAGCGTGCTCTACCCGAGGACGGGGTGGTAAACCGCGGCAGCGCTCGAAGGCGGTGAGGACCGCATCCAGGGCCCGATCTCCGATCGCATGCACTGCCACCTGGCAGCCCGCATCTGCTACCGCCTGCACGCGGGCGTCGAGCTCCTCCTGGGTGAAATGGAGCGTGCCGCGGTTACCGGGGTCGTCTGCATAGGGCTCGTGGAGAGCGGCAGTGCGGGCGCCGAGGGAGCCGTCGGCAAACAGCTTGATCGCGCCGATGCGGAGCCGGTCGTCCCCGAAGCCGGTGGCCAGACCGAGTGACCGGAGCGCGGGCAGCATATCGCTCGCCAGCTGGAGCCGGACGCGCACCGGCAGATCGCCCGCTTCCGCAAGCCGCTGCAACGCGCGCGATTCCTGCTCGCTGGCCACCAGGCAGTGAACGCCGGTGAATCCCGCGGCGGCGGCGGCGCGGGTAGCGTGGCGCGCCGCCTGGAGGTAGATCTCGTCCGTGGGTGGCGGAATGGCGCGGCAAACGGGCGCCATCGCGTTCTCGGTGAAGATGCCCCGTATCAGGGAATCGGGGCCACTGGTTCCCTCGCCGACGCGGGAGAGGCTCGCATCCGGCACGGCAGCGTTCAGGGCGGGCGTGTTTACCACCAGTGCGTGACCGCAGATGCGGGTGATGCGGATGGGGATTTCCGTGGAAACGGCGTCGAGGTCTGCGCGCGTGGGCCAGCGCCGTTCCGCGAAGGCATCCTGATCGAACCCGCGCCCGAGGAGCCAGCGCCCGTCGCCGGGGCGAATGCCCGTGGCGGTGGCGTGGGCGCGGAGTCGCGCCTGAACCTCGGCGAGGGAGCGCGCGCCCGCGAGATCCGCCTCTGCCAGCCAGGCAAGCCCATAGGAGACGAGGTGGCAGTGCGAGTCTACCAGGCCGGGGAGTAACGTACGCGTCCGCAGGTCGATCCGCTCGGCGTCAGGCGCGCGCCGGGCCAGCCCGCGGGCGTCGCCCAGGGCGATAATCCGGCCGTCGCGGACAATGATGGCGTCGGCGCGCGCGGGCACGGGCGCCACCTGGGCAGCCGCCCCGAGCCGGCGGAAAAGCGCCTGCGCGGCGTTCACGTCGTCAAGGGACGGAAGGAAGCGAGCCTGGACGAACAGCCGTTCTTCCATACGTAGGATGAAAAGGCGACGGAACGGCAGAGCGATGCGCTGAAAGAGCAAGCCAGAGGGCCAACAAGCCGGGTCGTGCCTTTCATTCTTTCCTTCGTCCCTCCGTGTGGTTGTTTCCTCGTTTCCGCGCTTCTCCGGATCCCGGTCGCTTCATCCTTTCGTCCTTCGTATCCCCGCCGCTCAGTGCATCCGCAGGAGCAGCGCCTCCCAGATTTCGCTGAAGGTGGGGAAGGCGTGCATCATCGCGCCCATCTGCCGGGCAGGGATCCCCGCAGCCATCGCCAGCGCGGGCTCGTGGATCAGCTCCCCCGCACGGGGCGCGATGATGTGCGCACCCAGGATCCGATCGTCTTCCCCGAGCACAAGCTTGGCCATGCCGCGCTGCTCCCCTTCGATGCGCGCCTTCTCGATCTCGGCTAGATCGATGCGGCCCGCGCGGACGTTCCGGTAACTTTCCCGCGCCTGGGCTTCCGTCAGACCCACGCTGGCGACCTCGGGCCGCGTGAACGTGACCCTGGGCACCACGCGGTGGTCCGCGGGAAGCGGGTTATCGGACAGGGCGTTGCGCGCTGCCAGGCGGCCCTGGTAGGCGGCCACATGGGTGTAGTGGGCGATGCCGGTGCAGTCGCCTGCCGCCCAGACGCGCGGCGAATGCGTGCGCAGGGTGTCGTCCACACGGATGCCGCCGCCGTCCCACTCCACCCCCGCGCGTTCCAGGCCCATGTCCTCCAGCGCGGGCTGGTGGCCTACGGCAGACAGCACTTCTTCCGCCGCCACCTCGTACGGATGGCCGCAGCGCGTGCCCTGCAGCACCTTCAGGCCGTGGCGGCGCACGGCGCGGGTGATGGTCACATGTGTATCGACCGTGATCCCCGCCTGACGCAGGTAGTTACAGATGGTATCAGTGATCTCCTGATCTTCCTTACTCAAGGCGCAGAAGTTGCGCTCGATGAGGGTAACTTTGGTGCCGAACGGAGCGAAGATCTGGGCAAATTCCACCCCCACCGGTCCTCCACCCAGGATAGCGAGGGAATCCGGGGCGCTCGGCAGTAGAATGGCCTCCTTGTGGGTGAGGTAGCCGATCTCCGCCAGGCCCGCGACCGGGGGAGGGGAGTCGGTGGTGCCGGTGCACAGAATGATCCGCTCGGCGCGCAGGCGATCTCCATCCACCGCCAGAAGACGGTCGGAAAGTAGCTGGGCGCGCCCACGGGCGACGCGGATGCCCTGGCTTTGCAGTCGTCGTTCCACATCCGTCTCGCTGCCGCCCGCCTGCACCACCTGCTGCTCGCGGCGCACAGCCTCGCCGAACTCGCCGCGCAACCTCGGGCAATGGACCCCGAAAGGAGCGCCGTGCTGGGTTTCTTCAAGAATACCGGCGGAGGCCAGCAGTGCCTTCGTGGGCACACAGGCAGTGTTGGGGCATTCCCCACCCAGGATGTTGGCTTCGATCAACGCGACGCTCGCCCCGGAGCGAGCCGCCGTGCGGGCGGCGGCGAACCCCGCGGTGCCGCCGCCTACCACGACCACATCGTAGGACTGCTCGGGCATGGAAACCCTCCTGGCTCCCAGAGCTCTCGGGACGCCTATCGGGAAATTACCCCGCTTTGGGATCGCGGAGTGGTAAAGGCAGGGGCGCCGGCGGGGGGAGGGTTTTGCCAGGGAAGTGGAGGAACGTTTGAACGTAGCCGGACTTGAAGACGGAACGCGCCCATCTACCGGCGCGTAAACCTGCTAACGTGTGAGGCGGTATGGTTCAACCAAAGCGAGTTCGACAGACCTTTCTGGACCTGGTCCACCTCAACAGCCCGCCCGACGAGGAGCGGGAGGTGCGCCGCTATTGCCGCGAGGTGCTCCGCGAGGCGGGATTCGTCTGCCAAGAAGACGCTGCCGGAAACCTGATCGCCCAGCGCAGCGGACCGGTGCACACCGCCCCGCGGATCTTCTTCGCCGCCCACATGGATACGGTCCAGCCCACGGAAGGAATCGTGGTGCGCGAGGAAGGCGGCGTGTTCCGCACCGACGGCCGGACCATCCTGGGAGCCGATGACAAGGCGGCGCTGTGCGAGATCCTGGAGGGCGTCCTCATCCTGAGCGAGCGGAAGCTGCCGCACGGTGATCTGCAGGTGGTATTCACCGTGGGGGAAGAGGTGGGGTTGCGCGGTGCGAAGGCGCTGGCGCCGGAGGTGCTGGCGGGGAGCCTGGGTTTTGTGCTGGACGCCAGCGGGCCGGTGGGGTCCATTATCACCGCTGCGCCCTCGCACGAGATGGTGGAAGCCACGTTCACCGGCCGCGCGGCCCACGCAGGCTTCGAGCCCGAAGCGGGGATCAGCGCGCTCCAGGCGGCAGCGATCGCCGTCGCGCGGATGCAGCTGGGGCGTATCGACGCGGAGACCACCGCCAACATCGGCGTGCTGCAGGGCGGCACGGCCAACAACATCATCCCCGAAACCGCTACCCTGCGGGGGGAAGCGCGCAGCCATGATGAAGATAGGCTCCGCACCCAGGTGGAGCACATGCGCGCCTGCCTGGAGGAGGGGGCCCGTGCGGTGGGCGCATCGGTGGACGTGCGGACGCAGCGGATCTACTCCGCTTACCGCCTGGCGGAGACCGACCCCGCCCCGGCGCTGGCGGCGCGCGCCTGGACCCGCTGCGGGCCGCCCGTACG
>JACQGL010000142.1 GCA_016199525.1 Armatimonadota bacterium | reverse complement strand
GTCTGTGTTACACTCTGCATGATCGAACCTCACGGTTTGGTTGGGGAGCGGACGGTTCTTGCTTGGCAGTGAGGCCGTCCGCTCGTTCTCTGTCTGTCATACTTATTATAATATAGATACGTCGTAAGGAAACCGGTTGACAGGCTGATGGATGTTGAGAGGTTGTTGAGTTGGTGAGAGGGCGGGCGGTTGATTCAGGCAGGCGCGGTGCGGTTGGGTGGCTTCGGCACGTCTTTATCCCACACGGGAGGATCGCGGCGTGAGATATGCAGATAACGCCCGTGATGTGACCTCCGTCAATCGAGTCGTGACCGGTTTTTATTCTGATGAGGAAAGAGTTGCTGCAAGCGTCAATGGTTAGAAGGACGATCGTAATGAGACGATGACCCAGAAAGCCTCTCACCCCTTCCCACGGCATGCCACGAACACCAGAAGAGAAAGCCCGCGAGCAGATCGACGCCCAGCTCTGTGCTGCTGGCTGGGTGATACAGGATGCTAACGCCATCAACCTCACCACCAGCCGGGGAGTTGCGGCTCGCGACTTCCCACTCACCAAGGGGCATGGCGCCGCGGATTATCTGCTTTACGGCAACCGTAAGGCCCTCGGTGTGATCGAGGCCAAGAAGGAGGGCGACACCCTCACCGGCGTGGAGGTCCAGAGCGAGAAGTATGCCACCGGCCTGCCATCCACCCTCCCCGCCTGGCAGCGGCCTCTGCCGTTCCTCTACCAGTCCACGGGGGTGGAGACACGGTTCACCAACGTTCTGGATCCCGATCCGCGCAGCCGCAATGTCTTCACCTTCCACCGACCGGAGACGCTGATCGCCTGGGCGCAGGGCCTATCGGGCGTAGCTACGGCGGATGTGCGCGTGGCCGAACCCGAGGCGCCGGGCTATGGCGCTCCGCCCACGTTGCTCCGCCGCCTGCGGGGGATGCCGCCCCTCGACACCGCGGGGATGCGGCCGGCACAGGCCCAGGCCATCGTGAACCTGGAGCGGTCCCTGGCGGAGAACCGACCGCGCGCGCTGGTCCAGATGGCGACCGGGGCCGGCAAGACCTTCACCTCCGTTGCACTCATCTACCGGCTGCTCAAGCATGCGGGCGTGCGGCGGGTGCTCTTCCTCGTGGACCGCAACACCCTGGCGCGGCAGACGCTGCGGGAGTTCCAGCAATACCGCACGCCGGATGACGGGCGGCTGTTCGGCGAACTCTACAACATCCAGCACCTGCAGAGCAACCGGATCGACACGGTGAGCCGCGTGTGCATCACCACCATCCAACGGCTCTACTCGATCCTCAAAGGGGAGCCAGAGCTGCCGCCAGAGGCCGAGGATGTCTCCGCTGGGGAGGCGCTCCCCACCCTCCGCCCCGAGCCGGTGCCCGTGGCCTACAACTCGCAGGTGCCCATCGAGACGTTCGACCTCATCGCCACCGATGAGTGCCACCGCTCGATCTACAACCTCTGGCGGCAGGTGTTGGAATACTTCGACGCCTACATCATCGGGCTGACGGCCACGCCCTCCAAGCAGACGCTGGGGTTCTTCAACCAGAACCTGGTGATGGAATACAGCCACGCTCAGGCGGTGGCCGACGGCGTGAACGTGGACTTCGATGTTTACCGTATCCGGACCCAGGTCACCGAGCAGGGGGCCACGGTGGAGGCGGGCCTCATCGTGGACAGGCGGGACCGCCGCTCGCGCCGCGTGCGGTGGGAGGAGCTGGAAGAGGACCTCACCTACACGCCCAGCCAGCTGGACAACGCCGTGGTAGCAGAGGACCAGATCCGCACGATCATCCGCACCTTCCGCGACCGACTGTTCACCGAGATCTTCCCGGGGCGCACGGAGGTCCCCAAGACGCTCATCTTCGCCAAGGACGACAGCCACGCGGACGACATCGTGCGGATCGTGCGGGAAGAGTTCGGGAAGGGCAACGTTTTCTGCGAGAAGATCACCTACCGCACGTCCACGGCGCGGATCGTGGACCCCGCGACCGGCGAAGTCACCTACCGGAGCACCGGCGTCCAGCCCGAGGATCTGCTCTCTTCGTTCCGCAACAGCTACAACCCGCGCATCGCCGTCACGGTGGACATGATCGCCACCGGCACGGACGTGAAGCCGCTGGAGATTGTGTTCTTCATGCGGGACGTGAAGAGCCCTCACTACTTCGAGCAGATGAAGGGGCGCGGCTCCCGCGTGATGTCTTCCGACGACCTCCAGGGCGTGACGCCAGACGCCCGCGCGAAAACGCGCTTCGTGGTCGTGGACGCGGTGGGCGTGTGCGAGCGGGAACGGAAGGATGAACCGCCCCTGGAGCGGCAGCCCACGGTGCCCCTTAAACGGGTGCTCCAGGTGGTGGGGATGGGTGCCACTGACCCCGAGGTGCTCTCCACTCTGGCCAGCCGCCTGGCGCGCCTGGATCGCCAGCTGTCCGAGGCCCAGCGGGCGTCCCTGGCGGAGGTCGCCGGCGCGCCCCTTTCCCAGCTGGCGGCCAACCTGGTGGCGGCACTCGATCCCGATGGGGTGGAGAACCGCGCCCGCGAGCGGTTCGGGGTAGAGGAACCCACCCCCGCGCAGATCGCCCAGGCGGGCGAGGAAGCGCGGCAGGAGGCGGCGGCGCCGTTCCTGAACCCGAAGCTGCGGGACGGCCTGCTGAACGCGCAGCAGGAGGCCGAGCAGACCATCGACCGGGTGACGAAGGACCAGGTGCTCTTCGTGGGGCACGACCAGGCGGCACGGGAGAAGGCGCAGCAGATCACGCAGTCGTTCGCGGCGTTCCTGCGCGAGCACCGCGATGAGATCACCGCCATCCAGCTGCTCTACTCCCGGCCGCGGGGCCGCGGGCCGAACCTGGACCAGCTCAAGGAGCTGGCGGAGGCGATCCGGCGCCCGCCGTGGGGCTGGACGCCGGAGGTCCTCTGGCGCGCCTACGAGACGCTGGAGAAGGCGCGGGTGCGCGGCTCCCCGCGGCGGATAGTTACGGAACTCGTCTCCCTGGTGCGCTTCGCCCTGGAGCAGGAGACGATCCTGGCCCCGTTCGCGGAGACGGTGAACGACCGCTTTGCCGCGTGGCTGGCCTCCCAGGAGGCTACAGGCCGGAAGTTCACGCCCGAGCAGCGGCAGTGGCTGGCGATGATCCGCGACCACATCGCCGAGAGCTTGAGCATCGAGCGGGATGACTTCTCGCTGCCGCCCTTCAGCCAGAGAGGAGGCCTGGGGAGAGCGTATGCGCTGTTCGGGGAGCGGCTGTCCCCCCTGCTGGCGGAGCTGAACGAGCGTCTGGTATGAGAGGCATGCTCTGCTGGGCATTCGGAACGAACGCCCTCCTATACCATGGTCTCAAGACGCTATGCAAAGGTCTCCGCCACTACGAATCCGCGGCACGGCTTATCATACGGTCAATCGCATGATGCGCGCGTCCGCCCGACGGCATGCTCCCGGCGCGTGTATCGGTATTCGAACGGTCTCACGGACTATTCGACCCCCCTCGTCCACTTGAGAACTCGACGAGGGTGTTCAAATGGTCCCCGAACCGGTGCCCTGTGCCGCACGATGCATCTCGGGCTCCGGTTACGCAGCCCGTCTGGATGCTGCGATGGAGCGGCTCTGGAACGTTGGGGCGTGCGCCGCTGCTGGCGGCGCTGAACGAGGTGCTGGTGGGATGAACCGACCGGGCCACAGCCCTATTGAACCACGCGCCCAGATTGCCTCCGCGCAGGCAGCTGGCCCGACGGCGGATGAACCCCCGCCACCCCCATCTGGCTGGGTGAGGGCGGAGCTGGGCGAGCTATCCACTCTCGTGACGAGCGGTTCTCGTGGCTGGGCTCAGCACTACGCAGCGGAGGGTGCGGCGTTCATCCGGATGGGCAACCTCGATTGGGGCACGACCATACTCGATCTCCGGACCCTTCAACGTGTTCGGCCACCGCAAGGAGCCGAAGGCGAGAGAACCAGACTCCAGGCCGGTGACATCCTGATCTCAATCACGGCGGAGCTCGGGATGGTGGCTCTTGTCCAGGAGAACCTGGGGGAAGCCTACATCAACCAGCACATCGGACTGGTCAGAACGACGGCGCTTGCCGACACGCACTACCTCGCCTGGTTCATCGTCAGCCCAGCGGGTCAGAGGGAGCTGCGGAAGAAGCAGCGCGGGGCCACGAAGATCGGGCTGGGCCTGGACGACCTCCGTGCAGTGTCAGTGCCCCTGGCCCCCCTTCCCGAGCAACACCGCATCGTCGCCGAGATCGAGAAGCAGTTCTCGCGGCTGGACGCGGCGGTGGCGGCGCTGAAGCGGGTGCAGGCGAACCTGAAACGCTACCGCGCTGCCGTCCTGCAGGCCGCCTGCGAGGGGCGGCTGGTCCCCACGGAGGCAGAGCTGGCCCACACCGAGGGGCGGGGGTATGAGCCGGCGTGCGCCGCTGCTGGCGGCGCTGAACGAGGTGCTGGTGGGATGATGGGCGACGGTCAGAGGCCCGAAGAGCTGCCACCCGGGTGGGCGGGGACCACCTTGGGGGAGATCGTGGCGCCAACCAGACCACGCCACCACCCACAGGATTGCCCTCAACTGCCGTTCATCGGAATGGAGCACGTGGAGGCCCACACGATGCGCCTTCTCGGCACGGTCCCAGCCGCTGTAATGAAGAGCAGTGCCGTTCACTTCTTCCCAGGCGATGTCCTCTATGGTCGCCTGCGCCCGTACCTCAATAAGATCTACCGCCCCGACTTCGAGGGGCTTTGCTCAGCGGAGTTTATCGTCCTCCCGCCCAGCCAATGCATCGACGGTCGGTTTCTGCAGTACCGGCTGAACGCTGCCGACTTCATGGCGTTCGCCTCACACGTTAACGAGGGAGACCGCCCCCGTGTGGACTTCAGCCAGTTGGCACAGTACCACGTGTGGCTCCCGCCCCTGCCTGAGCAACGCCGCATCGTCGCCGAGGTGGGCCGGCGGCTGTCGGTGATCGACGAAATGGAGGTGGCCGTGACCGCCAACCTCAAGCGCGCCGAGCGGCTGCGGCAGGCGATCCTCAAACGGGCGTTCGCGGGGGAGCTGGTCCCTCAGGACCCGCACGACGAGCCGGCCAGCGCGCTGCTGGAGCGGATACGGGGGGAGCGGGCGGCGGCGGGGGAGGGGAAGACGCTGGGGAGCAGGCGCGGTAGGCCCAGGAAACAGGCAAGCGAGCTAGCGCTGGACCTGGGTGTATAATGGACCGGCGGGCGCCAAGGACGGCCCGGCCAGAGGAGGAGTGAGATGCCTATCGAGATCGACTTTCCACCGGAGGTGGAAGCGCGGCTCCAGGAGGAGGCGGCCCGGCAGGGGCAGGCGCCGGCGGACTACGTCCGCGACCTGGTGAAGCGGTTTTTCTTCTTCCTGCACGATACGGATGTAGCCGAGGCGCCGGCGGACTACGTCCGCGACCTGGTGAAGCGGCAGCTGCTGATGAGTGAGCTGGAGGCGCTCAAGGAGCGGCAGCCGCCGCAGTCGCTGGCGGACCTCAAGCCCCGCATTCCCCCACCGCCCGGCAAGAGCTGGCTGGAGGGGGTGATCGGGCAGTGGCCGGGCGACGAAAGCGATGAGGAGATCGAACGGGCGCTCGCGGAATTGAGTTGAGCTGATGGACCGCCTACCCGCTCCCGATCTCCTGGACACCGGCCTGCTGCTGCACCTCGTCCGGCGGGACGCGCTCGCACAGTGGGCGCTGGAGGGGTACGGCTTTCTGCGGGAGGTGGCCCAGCCGCTGGTCAGTATCGTCTCCATCGGTGAGATCCAGGCGCTCGCGCTGCGCCTGGGATGGGGGCACCAGAGACGGCGGCGGCTGGAGGAACTGCTCGAGCGAGCCATCGCCGTCCCCCTGGACTTCCCGGGTGTCATCGAGGCGTACGCCAGGATAGACGCCCACTGCCGCCGGCTGGGAACGCCGATCGGCGAGAACGACACCTGGATCGCTGCGACAGCCCACGCGACCGGGGCGCGGCTCCTCACGACGGACCGCGACTTCGAGCACCTCGATCCCACGTTCCTCCGGCACGAGTGGATCGACCCGACGCAGCACCGGTAGCCCTATGTCCATCAACGGCGCCGCCCAGATCGTCCAGAAGCTGTGGAACTACTGCCACGTCCTGCGGGACGACGGCCTTTCCTACGGCGACTACGTGGAGCAGCTCACCTACCTGCTGTTCCTGAAGATGGCCCACGAGCGCACCCAGCCGCCCTGGGAGCGGCCGTCCGCAGTGCCTCCCGGTTACGACTGGCCCTCCCTGATGGCCCTGGATGGGGACGCGCTGGAGACCCACTACCGGCACGTCCTGGAGGAGCTGGGGAAGAAGGGCGGCATGCTGGGCACTATCTTTCGCAAGGCCCAAAACAAGATCCAGGACCCCGCCAAGCTCCGGCGCCTCATCGCCGACCTGATCGACCGCGAGCAGTGGACGATGCTGGACGCGGACGTGAAGGGGGAGGCCTACGAGGGCCTGCTGGAGAGGAACGCCCAGGACACCAAGAGCGGAGCGGGGCAATACTTCACCCCCAGGCCGCTCATCAATGCCATCGTGGATGTGATGCGGCCGGAGCCCGATACCCTCATCTGCGATCCCGCCTGTGGCACCGGCGGCTTCCTGCTCGCGGCCCACGACTACATCGCCTACCACTACCCCATCGACCGTGACCAGAAGGAGCACCTGCGCTATCGGGCGCTGCACGGCTGGGAAATCGTGGACAACACGGCCCGCCTGTGCGCGATGAACCTGCTGCTCCACGAGATCGGTGGCGACGAGTGTCCCATCCTCGTGGACGATGCCCTGCGCAGCGATCCGGGCCAGCGGTTCGATATGGTGCTCACCAATCCCCCGTTCGGGAAGAAGTCGAGCATCACGGTGGTGGGTGAGGATGGGGATGCCCGGTCGGAGGCCCTGACCTACGTC
This sequence comes from Armatimonadota bacterium, assembly GCA_016199525.1. Classification (GTDB taxonomy): domain Bacteria; phylum Armatimonadota; class SYMT01; order SYMT01; family JACQGL01; genus JACQGL01. Next base: position 1,286 of record JACQGL010000142.1, on the reverse strand, counting down.
CGTGACGATTTCTGGGCCACGACCAGCAACAAGCAGCTCAACTTCCTGCAGCACGTGAAGACACTGCTGAAGCCGCACGGGCGGGCCGCCATCGTGGTGCCGGACAACGTGCTATTCGAGGGCGGCGCTGGCGAGACCATCCGCCGCAAGCTGCTGCACGAGTGCGATGTGCACACGCTGCTGCGTCTGCCCACGGGCGTCTTCTACGCCCAGGGCGTGAAGGCCAACGTCCTATTCTTCGACCGCAAGCCCGCCAGTGAGACCCCCTGGACGAAGGCCTTCTGGATCTATGACTTCCGGACCAACAGGAACTACACCCTGAAGACCAACCCGCTGAAGCGGGAGGACCTGGACGAGTTCGTGCGCTGCTACCACCCCGAGAACCGACACGAGCGGGCGGCTACCTGGGGCGACGGGAACCCGGAGGGTCGGTGGCGCCCACTCAGCTACGAGGAGCTGATCCAGCGGGACAAGGTGAGCCTGGACATCTTCTGGCTGCGGGACGAGAGCCTGGAGGACAGCGCCAACCTGCCAGACCCGGACGTGCTGGCGGCAGAGATCGCCGAGGACCTCGAGGCGGCCTTGGACCAGTTCGCGCAGATCGCGGCGGATCTGGGAGTGGAACGGGGTAAGCAGGCGACTGGCTAACGGCATGGCCGCCAAGATCCCGGTCGCGGTGTACAGGGGAAGGAATCCGCGCACCTCCAGTGAATTAAAGAGACACTGTTGACCAGATTTGAGGCGCAAAGGGGCCGCGTCTGGCCGGTTTGACCGACGGCAGCGGCCGTCGGCGGGGTGGCCCCATCACCTGCCGTCGGCCGTGCCGTTTTCTGGAGGCGATCCTTCGTTTCCAGGGGGCGCAGAGTAAGCGCCTTATTTCGCGAAAACCCTGGGCGGTGATGTCCCCGTTTCGTGGCTACGCGGTGGGGAAGCGTGGCTAAAGAGAGCGCCACATTCGCATTGTGGAGGTCGTCGGTTCGAATCCGACCAGGTCCATTTTCTTGCAATTCCAGGCAGCCTGGGCGGCTATGAACATCCTACCCTAACCCCCTTCCCCGCGGTTAGAGCGTGAGTTCAACCCCGCGAACCGGCAGGTCTCAAGTCGCTCCGTGTTCTGAACCCGACGGTTACCCCCCCCTACGAAGAGCGGGTTTCAATCCTCACCCGGCCCGGATGCCGGGTGCTACTTCGGAATGCCGATCCGCAAGGTAGACGCTAAAGTGTTTCAATCCTCACCCGGCCCGGAGGCCGGGTGCTACCGGAGGCGCGTGGGTATATGGTTACTC
>JACQGL010000147.1 GCA_016199525.1 Armatimonadota bacterium | reverse complement strand
CCTCGGCACGCGCGGCGGCGCGCTGCTGTGCCTGGGCGTGCCGCGAAACGGCAGCGAAGAGTGAGGCGGTCCCAGTTACCAACCCTGGGTTCCGGATTGGGCAGCGGCCGGGGATCCACCAGGGCAGGGAGCCTACGTCCTTCTGGAGCCGTCTACACGCCCCGGTGCGCGGCAAACGTCTGCGGCTGTCACCGCACACTGATCGGGAGCCAGCATCACGGGGGAACGGGATCGCGGGGCGCCTTCTATCCCCGCCTCGCTTCAGCGGACCGGCCCATCGCTTCCTGTTCTGTGGTCGCGCCGGAAGCGGGCCGCATATTCCTGGCTCTCCCCGCGCCCGCCGCCTTGCCCCGCTCCGCTCCCCGCGGGTATAATTCCCACGCACCGCCACCGACCGAGGATCCGCTATGCCCATGACGATGACCGAGAAGATCCTGGCTCGCCACGCCGGCCGGGACCAAGTTGCACCCGGAGAGAATACCTGGATCGATGTTGACGTCCTGATGACCCACGACGTGTGCGGACCGGGGACCATCGGGATCTTCAAGCAGCAGTTCGGGAAGGACGCCCGCGTTTGGGACCCGCAGAAGGTGGTCATCATCCCCGATCACTACATCTTCACGAACGATCTGCTGGCGCACCGCAACGTGGACATCCTGCGCGAGTTCGTCCGCGAGCAGGGCATCCCCCACTACTACGACGTGGGCAGTGAGAAGTACAAGGGTGTGTGCCACATCGCCCTGCCGGAAGAGGGTCACACGCGGCCCGGTGAGGTGCTGTTCGGCACGGATAGCCACACCTGCACCGCGGGCGCGTTCGGCGAGTTCGCCACTGGCATCGGCAATACAGATGCAGGCTTCGTCATGGGCACCGGGAAGCTGTGGGTGAAGGTCCCCGAGACGATGCGATTCGTCTTTCAGGGCGAGATGCCCGATTACCTGATGGCCAAGGACCTGATCCTGGCGGTCATCGGGGATATCGGCTGCGACGGTGCCACCTACCGCGCAATGGAATTCACCGGCGAGACGATCAGCCAGCTCGATATCGAATCCCGCATGACGCTGTGCAACATGGTGATCGAGGCGGGCGGGAAGAACGGCGTCATCGCCCCCGACGAGGTCACCCTCGCCTACGTCCGCCAGCGCAACCAACGGGGCCTGCCGTTCGAGCCGGTCACCAACGATGCGGACGCCCGCTTCCACAGCGAGCACCGCTACGATGTGTCCCGCATGAGCCCGATGGTGGCCAAACCGCATTCTCCGGACAACAAAGCCTCCGTGGAGGAGGTGGCGGGCACGCCGCTAGACCGTGCCTACATCGGCAGCTGCACGGGCGGCAAGATTTCCGACTTCCGCGCCGCAGCGCGCATCTTCGCCGGCCGCGAGGTGAAGATCCCTACCTTTATCGTGCCTGCCACTACCGAGATCCTGCGCGGCCTGGATACCGAACGGGCGGACGGCCACACGCTGCGGCAGATCTTCACCGCGGCGGGCTGCACTATCGGGCCACCCAGCTGTGGGGCGTGCCTGGGTGGTCCGGCGGACACCCTGGGCCGCCTGAACGAGCCGCTCGCCTGCATCTCCAGCACGAACCGGAACTTCCCCGGGCGCATGGGCCACAAAGAGGCGCGCGTCTATCTGGCCTCGCCCCTCACCGTGGCCGCCAGCGCTGTGGTAGGCGCCATCGCGGACCCGAGGGAGTACCTGGCGTAGAGACTGCACCACGGAGGCACGGAGCGCACGGAGAAGAACCAGACGGAGGAGGAACCACGGAGGGCATGGGGACTTGAGAAGAGGGAAGGCCACCGCCGGGGCGGAGGGCAGCTATGTTGAGCCGCGATACAGCCTACGTCTCCTCCATCCCTGAATATGCCGAGGAGCGGGTAACAGTCCGCTACCCCGACGGGGCGAAGGAGCAGGCCGAGTACTACCTGGCCGGCGAGCGCGTCGGCCAACGCCACTTCCACCCCTGCGGCCAGCCATCCGTGGAGTACCCGCTCCGGAACGGTGTCCGGCACGGCGTAGTCTACTGGTGGGCCCTCCCTGGCGAGCCGCTCTCCGCGGAGCCCTACGAGAACGGCGTGCCCCACGGAACTGCCTACCAGTGGGGGCGCGACGGGCAGCTCATCGGCACCTACACCCTGGAGCACGGCACCGGCATCGACCTGTGGTGGCAGGACTGGGAAGACGGCCCCGTTACGCTGGTGGAGATCCACTACATGCAGGGCGGCTTCCCACACGGCTTCGAGTGGTGGCTGAACGACGATCAGGAAAGCGTGTACGAGGAACGCCACTGGGACCGTGGGACGCTCCACGGCATCGAACGGAACTGGAACCTGAGGGGACGCCTCCGCCGCGGCTATCCCCGCTACTGGGTGCACGGGAAGCGCGTCACGAAACGCGATTACCTGCGCGCCGCGGCAAAGGACCCCAGCCTGCCGCCCTTCCGGCCCGAAGACAACGATCCGCGCCGCACCTTCCCGCCGGAGATCGTTCCCCACCTGTGGGGCAGATCAGGCGGCGCCAACGCCCGTCCGCAGTGACCTCCCGAACGCCGTGGCGCGCACCCGGTCCGCACCTGCCCCGCTGCCGCTCTCCTCGTTTCCTCGTCCCTTCGCTGTGCCCTGCCCCTTCCCGGCCAAGAACCGCCCGATGAGCATCGCCGCCATGTCCTGGGGATCGCGGGCGGGCCGGAGCGCTCGCGTGGGGCCCGGCCGCACGGCGGCGAGGGCGAGGAGAGATAACAAAGGCGGAGGGGGGCATGGGGGGCACAACGGTTCTAGCCGTAGGTCCTGGTCCCGGTGCCACGACGGCGGGCTTTCCCGTAGACGTAGAACTCCCCGACAAGACGCCGAGGGTCCTGGGCGGCCGGGGGCTCTGAAGGCTGCTCCAGCAGAGCCCCGCTCTCCTCCAGGAGCGCCCGGTATGCACCAGTAGCCGCCTTCAGCGTGCGGTGGCTACTTACGATGCGGCCGTCGCGCAGGACGTGGTAACACCCGTCATCCGGCGCGTTCTCGGTAGCGCACTCCAGCGATATACCTGACCCCTTTAACGAGCGCTTATAGCGTGCCACTAGCTGCCTCCCGAGTCTGTACCTACCCGATGGCCGGTGCCCTACTGTGCGGCCCGAGGGTGCAGATCACGCAAGTGTGTGCGGCGGCTTCTGTAATACCACCGCCACCTCGTATAGAGACACTCTATCCTTTGCCGCGTTGCGGACCGAGGAGCGGATGATCGAATTGCCCACGCGCTTGGTGCGCAGCATATGGACATCTTCTCGCTTGAGGCCGTGCTGCTCGGCAATCTCAGCCAGGAACTCCTCCACCTTTATCTCGATGCCCTGCAGGATCGAGTTGCCGATGACCACCACAGTACGGCCCCCTGGCTTGAGGAGACGAGCCATAACCCCACAGAAGCGGTAGGCGTCGTTGAAGTACTGAGCCGCGTAGTTGGCCCAGCCCGGGCCACCGTAGACACCCCGGTGGAGGTTAGTCTGGCGGAGCTGGTCCAGGATCACTTCCAGCTCAGGTAGCTGAAACTCCAGATCCAGGCGTTGCCCGTCGCGTACGGTCTGCCAGAACCTGCCGAAGCTAGCCTGCTCGATCTTCTGCAGATCGGCCGCGCGCTCCACGAACTGGAGCCAGAAGAGCTGCGGCCGAGTGTTGCGGATATAGTGATAGTTATTCAGGTACGGCGGGGAGGTGATGGCCAGGTCCACGCAACCCGGGGGGAGATGCCGCTCTGCGTTGAAGAAACTGTCCTGGAACACATCACGGCGGAGTGCATACGCTGACCGCTGCGTGCCCCGCTGAAAGCGACGGCAGTCCTCGATCATCTCCCGTAACTTGCCAACCATCGTGCCGGTCACATCAGCTATCTCAACCAGTGGCTTTCCGCACCCTGGCCGGGACGCAAGGCTGGGTTCGTAGGTGTAGTTGGAGAACTTCACCATCACCGAGCCGAACGCTATCAGAAAGAAGTCACGCAGCTCGGGATCGCCCGTGTTCCGGATGAACCTGAGAGCCCACGAGACCTGCTGCTCTACCTGCGGGCTGAAGAACGGTATACGGCTGCGGAAGCCGGGCGGCGAGGTACCGTTCTGCCGGGGCAGCTCCCTGGCTACGTTGTCTTCCATGAAAACATTGAAGATCCTGGTCCAGGCCTCCAGCATAGGAACAGAGACTTCGCCGGCTGCCAGCTTTGCTCGGGCTGCCAGCACGGCGTAAGGGTTGATCTCAAAGCCTACCGTGTTGAAGCCCGCCCTATACGCCTCTACTAGGGTGGTTCCTACACCAGCGAAGGGATCGAGGACGAGCGCCTGACTCGCCTCGGCCCGCCACAGGTACTCCCGCAGGCAATCCTGCACAAACCCTGCGGAGAAGCCGGCTATCCAGGGTACCCAGCGGTGGACTGGCAGGGAGCGGTTCTCCGAGAAGGCCGGGTCCTTGAACGCAGACCCGTTCACCTCGGGGGATTCTCCAAGGCCAGGGAGCCGTAGCGCTGCCTCCCGGACACGACTTGCGCCGACATACGCGCCCTCTGCCGACCTGGGCTGCGATTGGAGCCAGGCCTGGACCTCCTCGGGGACGAACCGCCAAACGCGGCCTACCTTGCGTGCTGGCAACCGCTTGTCGCGGGCCATCTGTCGCACGGTCTCGGGTTGCAGGCGAAGCTTCTCCGCCACCTCTTCTACGGTGTAGAGAGCGGGCGCGGCGGACGATGAGGTTGGCATAGGGAACCAGGGAACATACGCTACTGCATCGATTACCCGTCTATACCAGTATATACGAGTCTATGCTGGTCGTCCAGCTAAAGTTCGCCCGGTCGCTGGTAGAGCAGACGAACCCGATCACCCGGGCGGGTACTGCCTGAAGTGAGCTGCGATCAGTGCCCTTATCTGCTCTTCGGTCTTGTTGTTTGGCGGGCGACCTTCGGCAAACCTTCGGCCGGGATGGAGGGTGTCCCACCTGGATCTGCGCTGCGTGCCCCGGCCCGCACGTCCGGGGTCGTGGATACCGAATCCCTTGACCACGTCATTCCATAGCGGATGGTAGCGCATGAGCAATAGATGCTCACCCAGCACCACCCAAACTGGCTCGACCACCAGGTACCGACAGCGGAAATCCTCCAGCCGGAGGTTATCCGCATGGCGGGTAGACTCTGCGTGCTCCTGGAGGCGGCCGTAGACATCCTCGCCTCTGCCCCTGGCTTTTATGGCCTTACCTACGTATATGGGCGTCGTGCAGTCGGGGCTCGCAACGGGCGCGTAATCAGCGAACTCCCCGCAGTAGTACAGCGCGTAGAGCCCGTTGCCGGCAAAGCGACTCGGCGGAGGGAGTGGGCTCAGGGCAGCCGCAGTGAGGTGCCTGGCGACGTTCTCAGCGAGGAAGTCGAAGTCGATGAGGGCGATCGGGTGTTGCGCCATAGCCCGGAGTCGTTACGCGCTGAATCGGGTGTGACCTCCGCCCGGCGTAGTTAGTTTGCGGTTTCGATACGCGCCAGGCGAGCAGACGCGCTACTCCAGCCACATCGGGACGCCACGTGCGGCCGGGTGGGAGACCCGGTTACGCCAGAAGCGCGGGAGGCCTGCCTTGGCAGCGCTCGTGGTCGGAATCGCAGTCGAAGCCCGTGCGTGATTCTTTATCAGTCGCAGGGAGCGCGGAACGGGCACCACCCGCCCCGCGCTCCTTCACCTCCTCGTCGTTCTCCGCTCGCCTACCCCACCTTCTCCGGCTTGCCGCTCTCCGCGCTGCGCCAGGCGGCTTCGGTGAGCTCGATGACCGCCAGGCCGCACGTCAGCGGCGCCTGCACCTCGCCCCGACCCAGGATGGCATCGATGAAGTTGCGGTCCGGATTGCTGCCCTTGCCCAGAACCCCCACCTCCACCGGCTTGCCCACCGCATCGAAGCGGTGCAACGGCTGCCCGGAATCGGTAACCGGCGGGCGGATGTAGATCGCGCCCTCGCTGCCGATGAAGGTGATGTCCTCCCACCAGCTGGGGGCGTTGCCAATCACACTGATCGTGCCCAGCGCGCCGCTCTGGAACTTGATGGCGGCGGCGGTATTGATGTCCACCGGCGTGCCCAAGCAGTCCTGATAAGCGTGCACTTCCGCGGCGCGCTCCCCTGTCACCCAGAGGATGATGTCTATCAGGTGGCTGCCGCTATCGGTGATCTGGCCGCCGCCTCCCAGCTCCTGGGTCTGCCGCCAGGTTGCCCGCGCCAGACGCAGCCAGTCCTGCGCCTGGAGCGCCGCAATATACTGCACCTGCCCCAGGCCGCCGCTCTGAATAACCTCCCGCGCGTAGCGGAACTCTTCCTGAAGGTGGCGCTGGTAGGAGATGAGAGCCACCTTCCCACTCGCCTTCCACCGCTCGATCAGCGCGCGGGCATGATCCGTGCGGCAGACCATCGGCTTCTCGATGAGCACGTGCTTCCCCGCTGCCAGGGCATCCATCGCCTGCTGGAAGTGGAGCGTGTGCGGGGAGTGGATCTGTACCGCATCCACGTCCGCTCGCGCCAGCAGGTCCTCGTGGGTGGGGCAATTTGCCACCTTGCCTCGCAGTGCGGGCCAGCGTTCGAGAGTGCGTTTGATCGCGGCTTCGGATGGATCAGTGATCGCCGTGATCTGCGCTTCGGGAATGGCTTGCAGCTGGCGGATGTGCGCATTGGCCATGCCGCCGCAACCGATCAAGCCGATACGGACTTTCTGGGGCACCTTGTGTCTCCTTCCGTTGATGCGCGTCATTTAAGGCCTACGTGCCGAGCTCCAGATGATCGGCGTCGGATCACTCGGACTGCACCTCGATAAGGCCTAGCTTCATCAGGAAGCGCTCGGCTGCTGCTTGGTCCGGCCTAAGAGACCATCCCAGCTTCTCCGCCGCCTGCCAGACATCGCTCCGTGTAATGGGAGCATCTACCTCGCGAAGGATATGGTGGATCTTCGCCGCTACTGATAGCGTCATGTAGTCGAGGACCCCGGCTTTTTCGATTGCTCCCCACGCCTCCTGCAGTTGCTTGCTCAGTTTGGGATGCTGCTGACGCTTCAGTGCGGCGATCTTCTTCCCATCAGCGGTGAGCGAGTAGTCATGTCGCGCCATCTCAAAGCCAGAGCGATCACTCATGCCCAGGCCAACTCTCCGCTCATCCACAAATCCGAGCGAGCGGAGGGCGCCCACCGCATCTGACACTATCCCGGAGTAGGGACCGTAATAGTGCGGTCCGTAGTCGAGGAGGGGCAGGTTGTCGGTCAGCATGGCCAGGAAGTAGACGCACTTCTGCAGGAGGGTCCTCCCCTGAACCTGCCCACCCATCGTCTCCATCGCCAGCAGGACAAACTCATGAGGCCGCATCTTCGTCCTCCGCTCTGTCCGTGAGATTGCCCAGGATAGTATCGATCCTACCCTGAAGAGCGTTTATCATGGCGTACTTCCGGTCGGGAGGGTCATGGACCACAGGCGCGTACACCTCGACAAAAGTGTCGTCCAGACGTTCGTCGATGGACTTGAACAGCGTGGACTTCTCCTCAAACGGTGTAGGTGACGGACGATCATCTACCAGGATGGACTTCTCGTCGTTCCGAGACTGGACCCTGACGGAGCGGATGTTGTAGACGTGCAGGATGACCTGCCTGGCGTTGATCTGGGTGTCGTAGGCTTGCTCCAGCGCAGCTGTGATCTGATCCTCTACTTCCGAGCGCTGCGCCTCGCTGATGTTGCTCAAGACAGAGCGCGTCTCCGGGTTTGGGAACTCCTTCTCGTTCAAGCCGCGCGAATAGACCCTCTTCAGGAGGTGGCGTTGGCGCAGGCGGGTGATCAGTGCGTGGCAGGCGGTGCCGCGAAACTCGTCGCCGCCAAAAGTCAGCAGAAACCGTGCGTCATCCCACGCCACGTAACGCCTAACAAACTCGTCGCTACCGTCGTACCGGTACAAGTCCCGCAGAAGATCGATCTTATCATGCTCGATGCCCAGCGCAATTGCTCGCGTCAGCATCTGATCCGTGATCAAACGCACCTTATGCCTGTAGACCTGGGTTGTGAGGTAGTACTTGGCCAATACAAACTGCTCCAAAGCATGTACCCCATCGGAGGTCACTACCAAACAAATGTTATCATGATCTTGCGACCGACGCAAGCTCCGATGTAGCTGCGTAAGGTCGAACACCCCGTAACTGACACCACAGAACAGGCTATCGCGCAGTAGGTAATCCTGCTTATCGGCGTCCACAGGTCCTGATACTATGTCGCGCAGGACAGGGTGGCCGTAGCCGGGACCAAGCAGGCGGCATATGGTGTCCCGCTCATCCTGACTCAACAGTCGGCTCAGCTCTTCATCGTAGCGGATCACGTCGAGCGTCAGACGCTCGTGGATCTTCTCCTCGGGGCCGACGTCATCGAGCACATCCCGGTCACAGAAACGATCCAGCAAAGATTCACTCACGTGCGAGAACGGGCCGTGTCCCAGGTCGTGTAGCAGAGCTGCTTGGCGCACCAAGTGCTCATCCTCGTTGCTCAGATCAAGGCTGGCCGCCATGAGGCCGGCAACATGACACACGCCGAGCGTGTGGTCGAATCTCGTATGCAGAGCCCCGGGGTAAACGAGGTGGGCCATAGCCAGCTGCTTGATACCGCGTAGCCGCTGCACAGCCTGCGAGTTGATGAGCTTCGCCTCGTGGTGCGTCAAACCCACGAAACCATGAACAGGGTCGCGAATGCGAGTGAACCAGGCCATCGATGGATGTGCAGACCAACGGCGGTGAGCCGCTAACAGCGTACAGTCACCTCACGGCGGGAGCTTTGATCAGTTACCTCCTGCCCAGCGGGTAGAGGAGCTGCTGTACCTCAAGATCGTTCAGGTTCTCTCTGGTCACCACCTTCACCCCGGTGTCGATCACCCGCGGGATTGTTTCACCGCGCAATACCGTTACGGCCTGCTTCACGCCTTCGTAGCCCATCTTGAACGGGTTCTGCACGATCAGCGCGTGGATGGTTCCCTTCTGGAGCGCCTGGATCTGGTTCGGGCTGGCGTCGAAGGCTACCAGCTTCACCTGGCCTGCCTTCCCCATCGTTTCCAGGGCGCGGGCGCAGCCGATGGCCGCGGGCTCGTTGGCGGCGAAGATGCCCGCGATGTTCGGGTGGCTGGTGAGCATGTTCTCCGTGGCCTTGATCCCCCCCGCCACCTCGGACCCGGAGTAGACGGTCGCCACCAGGTTCAGCCCTGGGAACCGGGCCAGGCCCTTCTTGAAGCCGTGCTCGCGCTGGTCCGATGTGGCGGCGTTAGGGATGAACGGGATCACGCCCACCTCACCCTTGCCCCCCAGCAGGCGGTTCAGCTCTTCGGCGGCGGCCTCGGCGCCCTTCTCGTTATCGGTGCCGATGAACGTCTTTACCACGTCGGTATTCACACCCGAGTCGATGGTGATCACCGGCACCCGCTTCGCCGCCTTCTCCACGGTGGGCACCAGGCCTTTACGATCCGTGGCTGCCATCACGATGGCGTCCACGCCGCTCTGCACATAGTTCTCGATGATGGCGATCTGGCGGTCGTGCTGCGTCTCCTTCTCGGGGCCGTTCCACTCCACCCTGACGCCCTCTTCCTGGCCCGCCTTCTCGGCACCCGCGCGCACCGTGTTCCAGAAATCGTGGCCCAGGCCCTTGGGGATCACGGCGATGCGCAGCTGCTTTCCCGCCGCGCCCGGGGCTGCAGGCCGGGGGCGCGCACCCATTCTGATGGCATCGGAACCGGATTCGGTTTCGGACTCCCTCACACAACCGCTCGCCACCAGGAGCAATACAAGCGCCGCCGCCCGCGCGAAGGTGTTCATGGCGTTGCTCCTCCCGTAGAACGCACCGCCACCCTGCGGCGCGCCTGATCCATCAGCACCGCCAGCAGGATGGCGACACCGATGTAGAGCTTCTGGACGTCTGAGGACAGGTTTCTCTGATCCAGGATATTGCGCAGGCCCGCCAGCAGCAGGGCGCCCAGCAGCGTCCCCGGCACGGAGCCCACGCCGCCCGAGAGGCTGGCGCCGCCGATCACCGCGGCGGCAATGGCATCCAGCTCCAGCCCGTCGTAGGCGGTGGGCGAGCCGATGGAATTCCGCGCCGCCCCCACCACCCCCGCGAACGCGGCCAGCAGGCCGCTCACACCGTACACCAGGATCGTCCAGGCGTTCACCGCCACGCCCGAGAGGCGGGTTGCGGCGGGGTTGCTGCCCATCGCGTACCAGTAGCGCCCGATGCGGGTGCGGGTGAGCACCAGGTGCGTGATCGCCGCCAGCGCCAGGAAGTAGAGCACCATGTAGGGCACCGGGATGGCCAGCGCGTAGCCGAACGCCGCCGGCCGCCAGCGCCCGGAGCCCACTTCCAGGAACGATTCGGGCAATCCGAACACGTTCTCCCCGTTGGTCAGGTAGTGCACCGCCCCGCGGGCCACCAGCAGCATCCCCAGGGTGACAATGAACGGCGGCAGCCACGCCCAGGCGATCAGGCCGCCGTTGATCGCCCCCAGCAGCAGGCCCAGACCGCACGCGGCGATCCCCGCCAGCCAGGGATTCCAGTGGCCCCACCGGTAGGCGCCCACCATCAGCTGGGCGCACACCACGCCCGCGAGCGCCGCCACAGACCCCAGCGAGAGATCGATTCCTCCGGCGATGATCACCAGCGTGACGCCGATGGCGGTGATGGTGACCACCGCCATCTGCACGCCCACGTTGGCCAGGTTGCCGGGCGCCAGGAACCGCGCGGTGGCGGCGGGATCCAGCAGCACCAGCAGGATCAGCGCCAGGATGATGCTCAACGCCTGGGCGAGGAAACGCCGGCCCCGCGTTCGCCTGGCCATTCTCTTCCCGCCCACCTCGCCGGTTCCCGCAGCGTCAGACACCATATGAATAATCGGAATACGAACGGATGCGGAACGAGGAAACACAGAACGACGGGATGAAGAGTGGCAGAACGGTTAACCGGAGAGCGACCGCGTGGCGGCGAGATTACGCTCCTGAACAAGCGCCGGCACCAGGGACTCGTTTCCTCGCCTCATCGTTCGTTCATGTCCCTGTTCTACTGTTCCGGGAGAACGGCAATACAATCGATCTCCACTTTGATCTCTACTGGCGGATGCGCTTGCACGGTGGTGCGGGCAGGAGGATCGGTGGGGAAGAACTGCTTGTAGACCTCGTTCATCACCCCGAAATCCCGCCGGTCGGCGAGGTAGACGTTGGTCTTGATCACGTCCGCCAGAGAGCAACCCGCCGCCTCCAGGATCGCCTGGATGTTCCTGAGGGTCTGCGCGGTCTGGCCCGCCACGTCCTCCGGCCACCGGCCGGTGGCCGGGTCGGCCGGGCCCTGCCCGGCAACGTAGACAAAGCCGTTGGCGATGATCGCCTGGGAGTACGGCCCCACGGGCTGTGGGGCCCGTTCGGTGCGGATCACTTTGCGCATGCGTTGTCTCTCCTTGCCTGGGACGTACCGGTAGCGCAGGCATCCTTGCCTGCCTCCCCTCCCAACCTCTACGCAGGCTGGGAAGCCTGCGCTACATCACCTCTCCTGCCGTATATGCGGTAGCGCAGGCATCCTTGCCTGCCCAGGTCCGCCGTCCGGTCTGCAGGCTAGAAGCCTGCGCTACATCACCTCTCCTGCCGTATGGTAGCGCCGGCATCCTTGCCTGCCTCCCCTCCCAACCTCTATGCAGGCTGCAAGCCTGCGCTACCGCCCGGCTATTCCCCGACCTTGCCGGCGCCGGGCATTGCGGGCACCGGCGCCTCGAGGACGGGCGGCACGGGATCGTTCAGCGGCAGTACGAATTGTGGCTCGGGCAGCGCCGCCGGCGCGCCCACCCGGATGACGGCGGTGCCGATGGCAAAAAACTCCAGGACGTGGGCGTTCCAGCCGTGGTTCTGCTGCGTTACCTTGACACCGACGACGCCGCTAGCCTTCACTCGTTCCGCATCCGCCTGCATCCGCTCCAGGGCGAGTTCCCGCGCCGTGTAGAGCGCCTGCGTGTAGTTCGGCAGCTCCACGTTCCTCCCGAACTGTGCCAGAACCTGGCGCGTCCCGCGCCTGCCGACGTGGTAAACACAGTTGCCCATCGCCAGCTCCAGCGGATGGCAGCCGGTGCGCAGCAACGTGAAGAACTCCTGGCCGCTCAGGTCGGAGGTAAACGGGCGGTCGTCTGATCTCCGGAACGCCCGCCCCTCCGCCTGTCGATGGCGAATCGCGGTGCCAACAGCGTTGAACTCCACCATGCTCTGCGCCCACGCGGGCTTGCCGATTTCCAATCGCACCCCAACCACCCCGTCCGCGTCCAGGATGGCGGCCTCCTCCTCCATCCGCGCCATCGCGTAGGCGCGGCTACTGTAGAGCGCCTGCGTCAGCACGTCCAGCTCATAGTTCTGGAACGGCTGAACGGTCCACTGAATTCCTGTGTGGAAGAACGAGCTGCCCATCACGAAGCCGATCGGCTCGAACCCCGCCTGCTCGATGAGCAGGAACTCGTTCACGGAGAGATCGCTGGTGAACAGCCGCGGGGTATCGGCAGTCGGCCCGCGCATATCTTGCAGACGCCGGCGCGCGGAATCCGGAATCTCCGCCCCGCGTTCCCTCAAGTCGGTCATCGTGATCCCTCCTGTCAGCGGCGGATCTACCACAACCGACGCCTCAATGCCTCCATCGCGTTCGCGTGGCTTTGTGCGAACTGGAACAGCGCCTCTGACAGCTGCGTCAGCCAGTCCTCCACGGTGGGTTCGTCGGTGTGGACCGCGATGTCGCGCACGATTCGAGTACGGCTGGCGTTCAGCCTGCCGCCACGGGCCGCCCTCAAGGT
>JACQGL010000146.1 GCA_016199525.1 Armatimonadota bacterium | reverse complement strand
GGCTCCCGCGCGCCGGCCTGGTGGAGGAGACGGCTGTATGCTTGGCGGCTCATCTACCCAGCCAGGATTGAAACCAAGCCCTTACTAGCATAACGCCGCGCGGCGGGAGCCGCCAGACCGTCACCCCTTTCATCGCTTTCACCGCCAGAAGCCGGCCGTCAGGGGTGAGGTCCACCTTGCAGTAGCCCCCGTCTATGTGTAGAGCCAGGAGCTCTCGGCCGGTGGCCACGTCCCAGATGCGGGCGGTCTGATCGCTGCCTCCGGCGAGCACGCGCCCGTCACCCGAGAAAGCGAGTGAGTACCAGGGCCTGCCGGGCACGGGGATGTGCTTGATGGGCTTCCACGCGCCGGTGTCCCAGAGGGTGACAGAACGGCCTACCGTGGCAGCGATCCTGCCATCGGGCGCGAACGCGATACACCCGGCGGACAGATCACGGAGGAAGCGGCCGGTGGTTGCGTCGGCGAGAACGATGCCGAGATCCTGGATGACATATGCCAGGGTCTTGCCATCCGGGGAGAACCCGAGCGAGTCTTGCGGATGGACCGCCAGCTTGAGCCGTCGGACGATGGCGTGGCGACGTATGCTCCAGAACTGCGCCGCACCCTCCCAAGTCGCCACCGCCAGCGTGTCTCCGTCCGGAGCCAGGGCCACGATGCCTGCGGGGCGGGGTCTGATGGTAGTCGTCACTCGCCAAGTGGCTGTGTCCCTGATGCGAACGGCGCCGTCGAGGCCCTCCCCGGCCATCTGCCTCCCATCCGCGGTGAACCCGCTGAAGGTCGTTCCCCTGAGCGTGTGGATAAGTTGCCACGTACGGGTGTCCCAGATTCGTAGCGAGAGCGCGGGGCCTCGCCCGGTTGCCTCGATGCCTTGGACTGCCAGGAGCCGGCCGTCCGGTGAGAACACCGCGCGCCAGTTCCAGAGGGCGTGCTGTAGGGTCACCAGGGGCTTCTGGGGGGCGTCGGGGAGCGAAAGCCACCAGATGGCGCCCAGGATGGCCGCCAGAGCCAGCGACAGCACGACTACACGCCGGAGACGCATATCCAGGTTATCAGGTTGGCACGTTTACACGTTGCTACATAAGGATGTTCCAGCTTACAGACCTGCCAACCTGCCAACATTCAAACGTGCGAACCTGCCAGCGTGTTGATGGGGATCGGCGGCGCCTCCCGGCGGACGCCCTCTTTAATGACGAGCTGCCCGCAGGCGGCGTCAATGTCCTGGCCGCGCTCCGCCCGCTGCGTGACCGCGATCCCCGCGCGTTCCAGCACCTGGCGGAAGCGCCGCACCCGCGCGGAGGAGGGCGCCTGGAACTGCGAGAAAGAGGCGACCGGGTTCCAGGGGATCAGATTGACGTGGGTGATGGTGCCCCGCAGGAGACGGGCCAGGGCGCGGGCGTGCGGTTCCGTATCGTTGACGTCCGCCAGCAGCAGGTACTCCAGGCTCACACGGCGGCTGGTCTTGCGGGTGTACTCCTGCATGGCATCCATGAGTTCCTGCACCGGATAACGCCGCGCCATAGGGATGAGCTCGGCGCGCAGGGCATCGTCCGGCGCGTGCAGGGAGAGCGCCAGGGTGATCGGCAGGCCCTCCTCCGCCAGCTGGAGAATGCCGGGGATGTAGCCGGCGGTGGAGACGGTGAGGTGGCGGTAGGAGAGGCCCATCTCGTCGTGCAGGAGGCGCACGGCCGCCACCAGCGGCTCGTAATTGAGCAGCGGCTCGCCCATCCCCATCACCACCACGTGCGTTACCGATGGACCCGAGCGCGAGGGCGCATGCTCCCGCCCCGCCAGCACCTGCTCCACGATCTCCCCCGCATCCAGGTTGCGGATTAGCCCCATCGTGGCCGTGGCGCAGAACGTGCAGCCCACGGGGCAGCCCACCTGGGTGCTGATGCAGACGGACGTGCGATCCTCGTAGGGGAGGAGGACGGTCTCCACGCGCTGCCCGTCCTGCAGCTCGAGGAGCAGCTTCGCCGTCCCATCGCGGGAGCGCTGCGTGCGGGCGACGGTGGCGCGGCCGACCTCCGCCTCCTCGTCCAGTTGCGCCCGCCAGAGGGCGGGGAGGTCGGTCATCGAGGCGAAATCGCAGGCGCCGCGGGCATAGATCCAGCGCGCCAGCTGGCGGCCGCGGTAGGGTGGCTGGCCCCGGCCCGCGGCGAACTGCTCCAGCGCGGCACGATTGCGGCCCAGGAGGCGGATCTTACCGGTCTGAGTTTGGGGCCCGGTTCTGGCCATTACGGCCCATTATAGCATCCGCGGCGCGATTCGGGATGTGCAGTCCCCTGTCAGCAGGTGGGCGGGTTCTGACGCTTCCGCGTGCTAACTCGCTAACGTGCCCATCTGATTGACGGCGTCCAGCAGCCCCATCAGGTAGCCGGTAGTCCAGGCGCGGGCGCGGTGGCCCCAGGGGCTGTCGTTCACCATTTGGGGCACGTGATCGTCGATGATGAAGCCGTTAAAGCCAACCTGTTTCAATGCCAGGAGTACCTGGAGCGGATCGACGTTGCCGTCATTAACGAACACCTCGGTGAACTTCTCCGCCGTGCCCACCACGTCCCGAAGGTGCATGTAGAAGAGGCGGCCCCGCTCCCCGAAGTACTGGATCGCCTCCAGCACGCCCTCGCCGCCGCGCATCTCAGACCAGCAGCCGTGGCAGAAATCCAGGCCGTGCATGGGGCTGTTGTGGACCTCCATCGCCCGCTTGAAGTTCTCGAAGTTGCGGAACGGGCGTGCAATGCCGCCTAAGGACGCCACAGGGGGATCATCGGGGTGGAGAGCCAGGCGCACGTTGTACTCCTCGCACACGGGCAAGATGCGCTCCAGGTACCAATCGTAGTTCTCCCACATCTCTTCTTCCGTGTAAACACGGCCCGCGGAGAGGGGAGCGTTCTTCACCAGCTCGTAGTCGAACGAGGTGGCTAGGGCGCCGCCGCGCACCGGGGTGGTGCGGGAAGTGCGCCAGACGGCGTTGGGCATGAAGTGGTAGCCGAGGATCGGGATGCCGGCGCGGCCCATGTTGGCCACGGTCTCACACATATTGTCCAGTTGTTCTTCCCGCCCGGGGAGGCCCAGCATAATCTTGTCGTAGAACCGCATGGGTACGTTCTCCACGCAGATCAGGCGCAGGCCCACATCCTCGGCTCGGGCCCGCAGGAGTACCAGGTCGCGGAACTCCCATTTCTTTTCTCCGGGGATGGGGGGGAAATGGAGAAGGACGTCTTCGCAGCCGCACTGCTTCAGGAATGCCACCTGCTCATCGGTCAATTCGCCGAACTGACCCAAGGCGATGCGCATCGGCAGGTCGTTAAGGTTGATCATGGGTAGGGTCCTCGTCTCGAAACAGATCCAGGCGTTGCCCTGTGAAGACACGCCGGGGGCGGAGCGCGGCCCGCTGGGCGATGCACGCGATCACGGGCTTTCCTCGCCCAGCGACCGAGGAAGGCGCGATTGCCGGATGATGGATTGTAGCGTACTGGGGCGCACTTCAGGCTGATCTGAACCAGATGCGTCTCGACTTTCTGTCGTTTCGAGGGAAAGGTCGGCATCGTCAGACCCAGGGATCAGGGGTGCTGGCGATGGGCTGTCGCCCTCTCCGGGCGGGCAAGAGAGGAGAAGCAGCGCAGGCTACATCTGGATCCGGGCTCAGGCTTCGCGGCGGCCGTCGATGCGGAGGATCTTCACCCAGATCGGCTCGCGCGCCGGCAGGCCGGGTGGCAGATAATCCGGCAGCGCGGGCACATGATAGATGCGGGGCACGTTCGACATCTGATAATAGCTGCTAACGAAGCTGCCCGCCACCTCATTCTGCTTGGCGCTGATGATCTTCTCCTGCGCGTAAAAAGCGCCGATGAGCATCAACTGCGCGTCGCCGCTGCCGGTGGCCAGCTCTATGCGCCGCCGCGCGAGCATTCCCAACCGGTCCTGCGTGGGGAAAGTGCTCAAGGGCAGCAGGTTTGTGTGCACGTAGATGGTGTCCGTGGCGACCACCGTACCGCTCCCGGTATAGCGGAAGGTTGCCTGGTTTCCGTTGCGGTTGAGGTTCACCGCGCCGTTTACGTACACGATTCCCTGGATGGTGATTGTGCCGTCTGTGTCCACGCGCAGGTAGTTGCCCCTCCCATCGGAGACGGGGCCGTACGTCTGCCCTACGGTGAGTGTGAGAGGAGCGGTGACGGACAACCCCGCCTGCCGCAGGTATTCCATGTGGCTCTCGTAAGGGACGCCATCCACTGTCGTGGCCCTGCTGACGACGGGGAAGTCGACCACATCTCCCAGATCGTACGCCATCCGGCTGCCGTTGTCCGAGTAGACGTGGGATGCGCCCTGGTTGCCGCCCCACCCGTCGCTGACGTAGGTGCCGTCCATAGGCTCCTTAACCGGCGGAGACCCGCCGGGAGAGTCGGGATAGCCGACGCTGGCGGAGCCGGAGATGTTCACCCGGCCGTGCTTCACGCGCAGCGTGGCGCTCAGGGACTGGACGGTTTCGCCGTTGTAGGAAACGGTGGGGATTTCGGGGAGCAGGGCGCGCACTGTGCTGCTCATGCCCTGATAGCTGTTCGCCATGTTGGCGTCGCCGGCGATCTCGCTGGCGAGGTCCGTAACCGTGAGCGCGGGATCGCGGGTGCCGTTGCCGTTCACATCCTCGAACGGCTCG
Organism: Armatimonadota bacterium; assembly: GCA_016199525.1. GTDB lineage: Bacteria > Armatimonadota > SYMT01 > SYMT01 > JACQGL01 > JACQGL01. The sequence goes on along the minus strand of JACQGL010000146.1, from coordinate 3,009 downwards.
CGCGCGTCGTAGTGGCCGTCGCCATCGCTATCGGTGAACGGCTCTCCGGCGTCCCAGACGCCGTTACCGTTGCTATCCGTATAGCTCTCGCCCGCGTCCCAGCTCCCGTCCCCATCCACATCCGTAAAGTCTTCTCCGTCCCCAAGCAGGTGGACATTCCCGCGAATCGCCACGTTGCCGTTGACGCTGCGGCCGGACTGGCCGACGCCACCAAAGATGGCGTTGTTCCATACAGAGATATTCAGCAGGCGGACGGTGAGTACCAGCCGCACCGCGCGGCTCACTGCCCGATCCCCGGCTTCAGCGGTGCCTGTACTGGTGACCACCACCTTGCCTGCATTTGCGTCCGAGCCATCTACCACTTCCAGAGAGAAGCGCCCCTGGCCGGCAATCGTTTCCGCGACTGGTGTCGTGGTGCGCCAGCTGGCATTCGTGGATCCGTCGGGCGCGGTGTTGAGCAGGTAATGGATGGCTCGCTCTGCGCCTGCGTCCGCCAGAGCGAGGGCCTGAGCGCGCAACGTGTCCCGCTCGCTGCGCCGCAGGCCGTACAGCAAGAGGGAGATTAACGACGTGCCCCAGGCGACCATCAACAGCATGAACAGCAAGGTGACGACCAGGGCCGCGCCTCGTCTGGAGGGGATCCGCATGGCGCTACCGTCCTCGAGCGATTGCCCCGCCGCGGCTCATCAGGCCACGACGGACTTTGGCCGTGAAGCAGCGGGTATATCGGACGTTGATGCCTGTGGGAGAGGAGTTGCGTTCGGTCGCCTAACGAGCCGGTTCCGCACGGGCGGACAACCGGCAGTGCCTTCAGGCATTTCTGTTTCGCTACCAGGGTGATGATACCAGTTAGCGCCGCACGCGGGCATCCATCTTTAGTATGGAACGGGAGTATCCATTCGCAGGATGCCTGCCAGGGAGCGCCGGGGGCGTGGCGCGAGAAGCGCCTACGGCCACCAGAGGAGGCTGAAGTAGACGGCGGGGGCCGTGAATAGGAGGGAGTCGAACCGGTCCAGCACCCCCCCATGTCCCGGGATGAGGGCGCCGAAATCCTTGATGCCGATCTCACGCTTGAAGGCAGACTTAACGAGGTCCCCGAGCGGTGCAAGGGCCCCGATGAGCAGTCCGGTGGCCAGGGACCAGCCCAGCGGAAACCGGAGACAGACGGCGCCTAGCAGGCCAGCGACCAGAACGGTGGCCACGAATCCACCCGCCAGCCCTTCCCACGTCTTGCCCGGGCTCAGGACGGGGGCCATCCGGTGCCGGCCCCAGCGCTTGCCCACCAGGTAGGCGCCGGTGTCCGCGGCCCAGGTGAGGCCAAGTGTGAACAGGAGCAGCCACGCACCCGCGTCCACGCTCGCCAGCCAGTCTGGCAGCCGGGCGGGATACCAATCCAGCCGCGCCAGAAGCGCAGCGCCTGCCAGGCGCACGCGGACGGTGTACGGGAACAGCCAGCCAATGTAGATCGCGCCGAGCCAGGTCGGCCCCAGGTTGCGCAGCGGCGCCCGGTCCCGCCGCGCCAGTTCGGCCACCAGACTGGCCATCAGCAGCAGGGCGAAGCCGGCCTGGAAGAGGAAATCGGCGCGGGGGCCGGCGAGCGGCGGGCCAGTGGCCCGGCTGCCGGCCGGTACCGAATCCAGTAGCGGTACAGCGCTGAGGAGGAACAACCACACCGCTGCGTAGCCAAACCCCGCCGCGGGTGCCGCGCCCACCGCACGGGCGCCCCGGTAGAACTCCCAGAGGGCGATGGTGGCCAGCACGCCCACTGCCAACACCAGCGGCGCCCCTCCCGGCCAGAAGACCAGCAGGAGCAGCAGCGGCACGCCGACCAGAGCAGTAACAACTCGCACACGCATCGGCAGCTCTCCCTTCCCCGCAGCCCTGCTCCTCAACCCTTGCCGGTAGACGCACGGAGGGATTTAGAGTCCTGCCTGCTGAGAAGTGCGCCGCCCAGCGCCGCCAGGAAGTCGGCAGTAATCAGGAAGAGCGGCAGGATCCCCACGTTTGACATCCCCATAACGGCGATCAGCTCGGCCAGCCAGACGACCCATAACGTCGTCGTTCCCGAAGACTTTTGGAATCGCTTGCCCCTGGATGCTCCCTTCACGCCTGGCTATTCGGGGGCCGTACCGGAGGCTCCTGCGCAGGGTGCGTTCTTGATAAGGGCAAGCAGACGAGGGCCGTGCATCACAATCCCTCCCCCCCACGGGAGAAAAGCGTCTTCGGTTCGCAGTAACGGGTTTGGTACCCCATCTCTCTCCCTTCCCGCGACGGGAAGGGAGCGGCGGGGTCAGGTCTGTAGTGAACGCCTGCTGTCGCCCGGTAGAACCGCCCTGAACCGGAAGCGCACTCGTATGGAGGGTGGCCCGGTGGTCAGAGAAGGCCACGCCGGCGGGCAAAGAACAGGTATTCCTGGGCGTAGCCGGCCAGGGCGCCCCATCGCTGCCAGGCAAAGCGCACGAGGGCGCGGTGCTCCATGGGGGAGAGGGGGCGCTCGCGGCGCGCAGCGAGATCGGGAAGCCAGGCCGTCAGCTCCGTCCCATAACGCTCGTGCAGGATGCGCCGCACCCAAACGTCTACGGGGAACGCCTCGTACTTGTCCAGGCTGAACAGGAGCACGCAATCGGCCACCTTGCGGCCCACACCCGGCAACCTGAGCAGGACGGCGAGCGCTTCCTCATACGGGGCGCGGCGTAGCGCCATCGGCGAGATCTCTCCCCTGGCCACACGGACGGCGGTAGCGGACAGGTAGGGGCAGCGATAGCCCAGCGCGCAGGCGCGCAGTTCCTCTGGTGCCACCTGCGCCAGCGTTTCCGGCGACGGCAGACAAGCCACCTCCACGTGCCCCTCCGCGCGCTCGAACTCCCGCACCGTTCCCCAGCGCCGCGCGATGCGCTCGGTGCTGAGTTCGATCTTGGGGATGTTATTCCACGGGCTGCAGAGGTAGGAAAGCAGGCAGTCCCAGGGGTCCTGGCGCAGGATACGGAGACCCGGCAGCGCGGCGATGGC
>JACQGL010000149.1 GCA_016199525.1 Armatimonadota bacterium | reverse complement strand
TCGTGGATGAAGTCAACGACGGTATTGTCGTCGCCGTGAGTAGTCACCGGTCGGGCTAGGCGTACGCCGCCGTATTCGCAAGCACTAGCGAAATGCAGTTCTAGGCAGAGACCCGGCTGCGCTTTGGGGTCACCGAATTCGCGCAGCCGACGTCGCACCCAGTCGTGCCGCCCTGTGCGGAGCAACCAGCAGGCTTCTGTCACCAACCTCTGCACTGCCGCCTGTGCTTCGGCGGTTGCAGGAGGCCGCCCATACAAGCGCTCCCAACCGGTCTCAATCTGCTGCCGGATGGTCGCTCTCGGCGATGCATGTGATCGGCGTCTATCTTCCATAGTACGCCGATTATAGCAGACGCTGGAGGTTCAGGCAAGGAGGGCTGCAGCCTATCTGTGAAGAACACTGCGGCCCGGAGCGGGTGCCCCGGGCCGCGTATCATCGCCCCATCAAGAAGCTACCGGTTCAGCAACGTCCCCACGTAGCGCAGGAGCTCGTTGGCGCACACCCCGCAGTAGCCCTGCTCCGCCACCAGCCGGTCCACCACGTCGTTGATCTTGCGCAGCTGCTCCTGGTCCGGCGTCTTGGCGGACGTGGTGATCTTCACTACGTCCTTCAGGTCGGCGAATAGCTTCCTCTCGATCGCCTCCCGCAGGCGCTCGTGGCTGGTGTAATCGAACTTCTGCCCCTTGCGCGCCATGGCCGCCATGCGGATGAGGATCTCCTCCCGGAACGTCTTCTTGGCGTTCTCGGTGACCCCGATCTGTTCTTCGATGGCGCGCATCAGCTTCTCGTCCGGATCCATCTCCTCGTCGGTGATCGGGTCCCGCACTTTCTGGCGGTTGCAGTAGGCCTCCACGTTGTCCAGGTAGTTGTTGAGGAGCGTGCGCGCCGCCTCCTCGAACGAGTAGACGAACGCGCGCTGGACCTCGTTCTTGGCCATGTCATCGTACTCGCGGCGCGCCTCATCGATCAGGTTCAGGTACCGTTCGCGATCCTGCTTGCTGATGCTGGTGTGCTGATCCAGCCCGTCCCTCAGCACGCGCAAAGCGGAGATGGGGTTGATACACCGCACCCCTTCGCGGATCAGCGCCCGCGACAGCTGGTTGATGACATAGCGCGGCGAGATGCCATCCATTCCTTCGCGGGTGGTCTCCTCCTGAAGCTCGCGCACATCCTTGGTGGTGAAGCCCTCCACATCCTGGCCGTCGTAGAGCTTGAGCTTCCTCATCAGGCTCATACCCACTTTCTTGGGCGGCTCCAGCCGACTCAGGACGGCAAATACGCTGGCCACTCGCAGGGTGTGCGGCGCCACATGCACGGTGGCGAGGATGTTGCTCTGCCTGAGGAGCTTCTCGTAGATGCGCACCTCGTCGCCCACGCGAAGGTTGTACGGGACCTTGATGAGGATGATGCGGTCCTGAAGCGCCTCGCTCTTCTTGTTACCGACGAACGCGGTGTACTCGTTCTCGTTGGTGTGCGAGACGACCACTTCGTCTGCGTAGATCATCGAGAAGCGGCCCGTCTTGATGTTCTGCTCCTGAGAGAGGGTGAGCAGGACGTAGAGGAACTTCTCATCGCACTTGAGCATCTCAATGAATTCCATCATGCCCCGATTGGCGATGTTCAGTTCCCCGTCGAAGCGATAGGCGCGCGGATCGCTCTCCACCCCCACCTCGCCGATGGTGGATAAGTCGATGCCGCCCACCAGTTCGGCAATGTCCTGGCTCTTGGGATCGGAAGGCGTGAAGGTGCCAATGCCGGTGCGGTGCTTCTCGCTGAACACGATGCGCCGCACTGGCACCCGCTCGAAATCCATCCGGCGGAACTCCGGCCCCCACGGGTGGTTCGGCGTCTCGTTGGCGCTGCGTTCCAGGTAGAAGCGGCAGTGAGGGCAAAGATCCCCCTCGATGTAGATGCCGTCTCGCTCCAGCTCAGGGCGGAGCACCTCGGGAATCAGGTGCAACGGCTCTTCGTGCATGGGGCAGCCGACAATGGCGTAGACGGCGCCCTCGTCGGTGCGGGTGTAGGCTTCCAGGCCCCGCTTCAGCATGTTCACGATGGTGGACTTGCCGCCCCCCACGGGCCCCATCAGCAACAGAATGCGCTTGCGGACTTCCAGCCGCTGCGCGGCGGAGCTGAAGTACTCCACCACATACTGGAGGGGCTTGTCCAGACCGAACAGCTCGGAGGAGAAGAACCGGTATTCTGGAGGCTCATTTTCACCACGAGGCTCCACGCCGGCCGCCACGATCATGTCGAATATGCGCGCGTGAGCGAGCCGGCCCAGCCGGGGGTTCTTCTTCACCATCTGAAAGTAATCCGCAAACGTTCCCTCCCAGCGAAGCTTCTCCTCTTCGGAACGGTATTGGGAAAGCCTCTCCATTAAGTCCACAGAACGTCACCCCTTTCCGATCGGAACGTCACAACCCTATCTTATCGGCGTCTGCAGCGGAACGTAGCAGCGCTCTGATCCGTCTGACCTTTAGCTCACCCTCCACGCTCCCCGATTTCCGGACAGTCCCGATCACCGCTTCGAACTGCCGACATCCGCAGCAAAGGCGGGGTTGCGTTACCGGTTTACCGACGCGCGACTCAGTCGCCTACAGTCAATGGACACGGTCGCCCGCACTTCTTCGTATTCTCACCGCCCGGTGATGCCGTCCTTCAGACAGCCAGCCCGCGCACCGGATGGGCCATATACCTCCAAACGGGATTTTGCCGGCTTCAGCGCGAATTCAAACTGCCGGCGCTTCCTCCTTCGCGGTGCGCCCGTCGAACCTGGCACCTGCTGGTTGCCACCACCAAGATAAGCTTCCCAAAGATCGGTTGATCCTCTCCTGGTTAGCCTTACCAGAAAGCCACCACTCGTAAAACCTGAGATCTCCCTGCACCCTCCCCGTCTGGGGACAACGCTGTCAGATCAGGTCTTGTAAAGGTATTATCGGCTCCCGGCGGAACTTTCTTGCCTGCTACCCGAACTTACGCACCGGCCATTCCCTGGCGTGCGACCTCGTCCGGCTTTTCCTCCATCCATGGGAATTCTAACGGCAATGGGGAGCGGAATCACGCCCCCTTCCTTATCCGGCGCCCCGAGTGCCTGCTGGTCGGCGCTCTGGCCGTAGCAAGGTACCAGAGACCGACAACACCGATTTGTGCGAAGCAGTACAGCCAGACGGCAGGCCAGCAGGCTACACGCCGGTGGGCGCGCTGCACGAAGGTAACTGCAACCGCTCACTAACCGGCGGCCATACCAGATAGCGTCTGACGGAGCGCCACCCGCTGGGCCTCACCAAGATCCGTGAATTCGAACCCTACCTCCATCCGCCCCCGGAGCCGCCCGGCCAACGCGCGGCGGCGCACGCAGCGCGCCGTGACACGCAGCGGCGGCTGGTGCACAGATAGGAACAGGTGGGCTTCCGCCTGAAGTCCGGGAGTCAGTTCCGCCTCGGGATCGAAGAGAGCGGCAAAGCCGGCCTCGCTGATGTTGCGCGTGACACAGAGCACGCGACGCAAGTCGCCCGGCTGGCCGCTGATGATTTCGACAGCCAGCCGCCGGTCTGTCCGGGGCGCGCGGCGAGGCACCCAAGGACGCCAGGCGCTCCGGCAGCGAAGCCGCACCCCGTTTTCCAGCTCGTCCTGCGGGCTATCTACCTCTGCCAGCACCTCCCAGCACTCCCCGGCGTGGTCGGCAAGGAGACGCACGCGGCTACCGGCTGGCAGGCGTACGGCAGACCCCTCTAGAACCGGTTCGCAAACCAGCAGCTCGTCACGACGAATCTCCGCCAGCAGAGCGGATAGCGTCAGCGTGGCGAGGTGGATTTCCACTGCGCATCCCAGCAATGAGGTAATCGGACAGGTAGCGGCAGTCGGCTCGGACATAGTGCCTCCAGGCGAACGGAGCGACGCCGGACACAGGAATCCCCGGCTGGCCTACATTCAATTCTGCCGTAAGCGAGCGGCAGACTTAGGCCGATTTCCCAGGCCCCGCAGACCGGACCTGCTCCTTCGCCGCCCGGAAGCGAGGGTATCAACTTCCCTGGGGATCCCCGTGAGGAAGGTGTGGCGACTGGCGCGCTTCCTCATCTGCCCGAGAGGGCGGAAACTTCCGCGTTATCGGGTAAAGCCGCCATACGGTAGCCTATCCGCCAGACCGTCTGGAGGTGCTGCTCGCCGAACGTCCCCAGCCGATCGCGCAACCGTCGGATGTGCACGTCTACCGTGCGCAGCGAGCCCCGGAAGCGTGGCCCCCAAACCTCGCGGACGAGTTCCTCTCGCCGAAAGACGCGGTCCGGGTGGCAGGCGAGGAACCGCAGCAGCTGGAACTCGCGGTAGCGCAGCGGGAGGGGACGACCCGCGAGCACGGCCTGCCCCTCCGCGGGACGGATGACGAGTTCAGCCAGCTCGATCGCCGGCGGTGTCCGCCGTTGCCGCGCCGCGACACGACGCAGTCGGAACAGCACCTCCTCGGGCGCCGCTGCCGCTTCTACCACGTCGTCGATCTCCTCGCCCGCCAGCGCCATCAGGCGTTGCCGGGGCACGATCACGATGCAGCCGATGCTCTCGCCTGGATAGAGCTGCCCCAGGAGGTGCCGGAACTCCTCAACCTGGCAACCATCGTCCAGCAGGTCCAGGAGCGTGGCGTCGGGCGCCCCATCCCCCAACACCTGCCCCACCTGACGCGCTTCCGGCGCCGCCACCAGGAGAAGCACCCCCTCCCGCTCCAGGAACGACAGCCACGGGAAGAATCGCTGCGGCGCTCGGGTCGCGATCAAGACACGCACGCTGGGATACCCTTCCTTATTACCAAGCTGTCCGGCAGGTCTGCCAGGTTACCGTACCACCCGCACGTTGCTCCGTCGTTGCCGATAGGTTAAATCTGGGTTACGTCGCCGTGTCTTGGTAGCCTGCACCCTCTCACGGCTGCCGTGGCCCTCGGGGAACCACCATTGCCTTCGGAGGGGCGATAGAGCATCGCCGCGTGACCGTCGCGCCCAGCCACCCAGGAAACGCATTCGCAACTTCCAGGTAACGAACAGTTCACCTCCGGCTAATCCGCAGGAAACCTATTTGCCCTAACCTTCGTGTAGGAGCTTACCCGTTGCGTCGTGCCCACCCGTGAGGCGTGGCTACGGCGTGGCGGCTCTCCCCTTTCGGACGGCTCTGGTGCTCGCTCCGACTGCGCTGGCAGCGAGCGGCCGGGGTACGCCCGCCGCGCATTCGTGACCCGCAATGGGAGAAAGGACGAGAACCGTGCCACACCGTGTGAGACTGCGCTACTGCGGCCTGTCCCTGCTGCTGATGGTGGGGATGCTGGTAAGCACACGACCCTCCTGGGCGGGCGATCCCGGCGGCACGAAAACGGGCCTGGCCTCCGATGCCGTGGGCATGGTTCCCGGCTCGCCCACCCAGGATGATCTGAAGGCCGCGGCCCGGGAAGAGCCTTATGCCGCGAAGCTGACGGAGTCCATTGGCCAGAACCGGGTCGCAATTAACTTTGTTTGGCTGCTGTTTGCGGGCTTCCTGGTGATGTTTATGCAGGCGGGGTTCTCGCTGGTAGAAACCGGCTTCTGCCGCGCCAAGAACGCCGCGCACGTGATGATGACGAACTTTATGATCTACCCGATCGGCATGATCGGCTTCTGGATCTGCGGCTTCGCGCTGATGTTCGGCGCCGTGGGTGGCGTAGCGTCCCTGGGCGGGCTAGCGCCGCTTACCGGCACAGAGATCGGCATCCCCATCGGAGGGGGCAAAACCCTGGATCTGTTCGCCCTGAAGGGCTTCTTCCTCAATGGGGACTGCTACGACGTGGGGGTGTTCGCCTTCTTCCTCTTCCAGATGGTGTTCATGGATACCGCCTGTACCATCCCCACGGGGGCGATGGCCGAGCGGTGGAGATTCAGCGCGTTCATTGCCTACGGCTTCTTCATGTCCATGTTCCTCTACCCGCTGTTTGGCAACTGGGCGTGGGGCGGCGGCTGGCTTGCCGATCTGGGGACCAACTTCGGCCTGGGGCACGGCTACGTAGATTTTGCGGGCAGCGGGGTGGTGCACGCCGTCGGCGGCTTCTGTGGGCTCGCGGGCGCGATCGTGCTGGGGCCACGCATCGGCAAGTACGATCGGCAGAAGCGGCCGCAGCCGATCCCGGGTCATAATATCCCCATGGCGCTGCTGGGCACATTTATCCTCGCCTTCGGCTGGTTTGGATTCAACCCGGGAAGCACCCTGGCTGCCTCGGGCGGGGGAGCGCTGCGCATCGGCATCGTGGCTACGGTGACTATGCTGGCCTCGGCGTCCGGCGCGCTGGCGGCGATGGTTTACTGGTGGAAAACAGCGGGTAAACCCGATCCCTCTATGTGCGCCAACGGGATGCTGGCTGGCCTGGTGGCAATTACCGCTCCCAGCGGCTTCGTGAACGGCTGGGCAGCTTTCATCATCGGCGCCGTTGCCGGCCTGCTCGTCTGCGTCGCCGTCCGCTTCTTCGAGCACGCCGGGGTGGATGATCCCGTTGGTGCTATCTCCGTCCACGGCGTGTGTGGCGTCTGGGGTCTGCTGTCGGTCGGTCTATTCGCCGACGGCACCTACGGTGACCCGTGGAACGGCGTCTCCGGTCCGGTGCGAGGCCTCCTCTACGGCGACGCGAGCCAGCTCGCTGCTCAGGTCATCGGCGCGGTCGCCGTCTTCGCCTGGGCGTTCGGTGCGTCCTATGTCTTCTTCCGTGTGCAGAAGGCGGTGATGGGGATCCGCTCGCGCAGAGAGGATGAACTAGCGGGCCTGGATATCCCCGAGATGGGAACGCTCGCCTATCCCTACTCGCATATCTCCAACCTGCCCGTCGGCACGCCCGTGCCAGCCGACGGAACGGCAAGCCCGCAGCCGCGCCCGACTGGATTGCCAGCGCCAGAGACCACCTGACTCTACCCTGCTTCCTGAACGTGGCACTCCGGCGGACACTGGCCATCAATGACGCCGGCAGCTGTGGCGCTTCTCGATGATCGACCGGGGGCAGCCTGTGAGGCCGCCCCCGGTTTGTTTCACCAAGGAGTCAAACGTTAACCATGGCGAACAGAGAAAGCGTTAGGTTGGTTCTAAAATCTGGCGCCCTGGCGCTTGCCTCCCGCCTTGGGCTTCATAAACGGTGCGCTGCACACGGCGAGGCAGTGCTTCCCACCCGCACGGTCAACCTGTCCGGCAGTTGGTGAGGAAACGTTATGCTCATCTACGCGTGCCGGTTCAAGTCAGTGGCTCTGCTTCGCTACCTTGCGGTCGTAATCCTCGTCATAGCGCTCTGCACCGCGGGTGCTGCTGACTCGCTCGTGTTGACAACCGCTACGCAACCGCCACCCAAGACCGCTCCGCTCGCCCAGCCATCCCCACCTAAGAAGAGATGGCTGCTCACCGGCAGCTGGCGAGTGCGACAGGAATGGTGGGACTGGTTCGGACATACGGGGCAGGACAGCTACACGTTTACCGGTTCTATACTGCGGCTGGGAGCGACGCGCCAGACCCCGAGCGAGGACATCACCCTGGAGCTGGCCCAGGTTGGCCTGATCAATCTGCCCCACCACGCCACGGAGCCCGCACCGCTGGGACAGATGGGCCTTGGCGCCGCGTACTTCGATGCCAATGACGGCCAGGATGCCAGCCTGTTCGTGAAGCAGGCGTTCTGGCGGGGCAAGAACATCGGCTGCCAGGCCAACAGCCTCCGGTTAGGTCGGTTCGAGTTCATCGAGGGTACTGAGACCATCCCCAAGGACTCGTCCCTTGCCTGGTTGAAGCGGGAGCGCATCGCCCACCGTCTGATCGGCAACTTCGGCTGGAGCCACGTGCAGCGCAGCTTCAATGGTCTGCACTTCGCGCGGAACACCCCCCGACTCAACCTGACTCTCTTTGGCGGCATCCCGACGCGGGGCGTGTTCGATCTCAACGGCATGGACACGCTCCCCGATGTCAAGGTCGCTTATGTGGCTGCCACCACGCCGCTCTCGGGAAAGCGCTCCCAGGGAGAGGGAAGGCTGTTCGGGATCTACTATGAAGACACGCGTGACGAGGTAATCAAGGCCGACAACCGCCCGGGACCGGTGCGGGCTGCAGATCGGCGTGCCATTGGCATCGGGACGATCGGCGGCCATTATCTGGGGCTGTACGATGTGGGCTCAGGCAAGGTCGATGCCCTCCTATGGGCGGCGGGCCAGCTCGGAACCTGGGGCAGACAGGACCACGGCGCCTACGCCTTCGCGGTGGAAGTGGGCTATCAACCCCGGAACTCCCCGTTGAAGCCGTGGGTCCGCGCCGGTTACTACCGCGCCAGCGGGGATGGCGATCCGACGGATGACGATCACCAGACGTTCTTCCTCATCCTCCCCACGCCGCGGAGCTACGCGCGGTTCCCATTCTACACGCTAACCAACCTGAACGATGCGTTTGGCCAGGTGATCCTGCGCCCCCACCCCCGGTGGGCAATCCGCACGGATGTGCACGCCCTCTGGCTGGCGGATGATAGCGACCTGTGGTACATCGGCGGCGGCGCGTTTCAGGATCGGCCGTCCTTCGGTTTCGCCGGCCGCCCCAGCAACGGCCAGAGCGATCTGGCCACCCTGGTGGACCTGAGCGTGGACTACCAGTGGCAGCAGCACACCACGCTGTCGTTCTATCTGGGCTACGCAATCGGTGGGGACGTCGTGCGCCGCATCTACGGGAGCAGTAACCACGGACTGCTGCTCTACGCGGAGGCCATACGCCGCTGGTAACTTCTCCCTGGTCTGGCGCACGCAAACCGGCCCGCGCCCGGTGGGGCGGGCCGATCGCGCCGTGGCTCGCCGTGGTGGGCAGGTTAGGCCGGGCAATGGGTCAACAGGGCGTTTTGGGGCCACTGCCCCATGGCCTTATCGACGATTCACGCCGCGCGTGACAGATCACTACGGATGCCCGTGTCCGCCCGGGCTCCGCGCCATCACACGGCGTACCTGGTTCGCACCGCCTCGCGCGATATACTGGGCTGTCACCCGCATTCCCGCGACTAAGTCGGCCAGGGTGCCTGCAGCGCCATTCACCCATATCAACGTCGCCGGGTCCACAGTCAGGGTCACCAGGCCGCTCCGGCGGGTCTGGATGGTAAACCGGGAGCTCAGCGCATCCACGGCGGTAATCACTCCGACAGCCATCTGCGGACGCCCGCCGGCGCGGGCCTGAACATCAAGCGCCACCAGGACGCCATTCAGGCTGGCGAACTGCACGCGCGCCGCGTCGCCCGTCGCCAGATCGGCCAGCGTCGCCCCAGAGGGGCCCGAAGCGCCTTTCAGCCGGATGTGAGTAACGCCCGAGACCACGAAGTTCAGCGCTCCGCGCGGCGTGTTCAGCGCGAACGTGCCCGCCCCGGCATCTACGGCGGCAATCGTCCCGGCGGTGGCACGGAAGCGCGCCAGGACCTCCACCTCCTGGGCGACGTTTGTCGCTGTATCATACTCAACACGCACCCGCAGGCCGACCAGCTGACTCAGATCCGGGGCTACTACGTCCTCCAGATCCCCACCGTGTACATTGAACTCGGTATCCGGGTCCACGGTAAGAACCACCGCCGTGCCGCCGCTGAGAGCCACCGTGATTGTGCCTGCCAGGGCATCCACGGCGGTTACGGTTCCCACCACCACGGCCTCCTCAGAGACTTCGATCTTGCTGGCGATATGGGTGGTCGAGTCGTACTCCGCCTCCGCCGTCTGCCCGATGTAAGTAGCGAGCTCGGCGAGCGTCGCGTCGTGACCGAAGATCTCGATCTCCGTGTCTGCTGTGACGTTGACGGTAACTCCGGCGATGGTGACGGTAGGGGGCACGGATACCTGGTCAACCGCAGTGAGAGCGCCTTCTACCCGCAGCCCGCGCGCGTGCGCGGGCGCGGCCAGCGCCACCAGCAGTCCCAGGAGCAGCACCATTCGTGCCCGCGTTTTGCAGAGACTTCTCATATTCAGATCTTCTCCCCCGGGCCTTCGACAGATCGTCCAAATGATTCGGTGGCAATTCTGCTTCCCGCAGTTGTGCCGAGGGGTGAACCCTCCGTCTCCTGTAGGGCACGCTCCCTGTGCCGGGACGAGCAGAGGCGGGTCGTCCCACAAGCTTTCGGGACGGTCCGGTACCGGCGCCTCCACGAGCGCTGGAGCCGGATACTCCTCTGTCGGAAACGGGGCGCCAGGCGTTCATCCGCCTTTCGATCGAGCGACCGAGACGGACCTGCATCCCTGGGAGGGCGAGTGGCGACCATAGCGCCGCGTATATCTGACAGCAGGGCCTCTTGACGAACCGGCGACCGGCGTGCCGGGAGCCGCGCCCTCGGGCTATTCCCGTGCCAGGGGGACCCAATAGCATATATACAAACGGGACGAGCAGAGGGCTCCGTATATTCCTGGGAAACACGCCGCAAGCAGAAGGGGGCCGTAGCCAGGTCATGGGAGGCAGGGCGCTTCCCCTGCCTCTGCCTGACGAGGAGTTCAGGGCAGCGCGTCGCGCAGTACGGCGGTGGTGATCCGACCTGATCACTGTTCGGATGTGCCTGCTTCCGCCGGCAGGGGCACACGCCGGAAACGGAAGTAGAGGGTCAGGTCATAGACGATCTTCAGGCCGCCCGCCAGGAAGAAGGGCAGCCCCGTGGCCGTGGTCGCCAGGGCGAAGCCCGAGAAGACGGGCGCCGCCGCCTGCGCCAGCGCCCGGGCGCTCGTGGTGAACCCCGCCGCCGCGCTGCGCTCATCGGGGGTGACCAGCGCCATCGCGTAGGCCTGGCGGGTGGGCACGTCCATCTGAGAGAGCAGGTGGCGGGCCAGCAGCGTGGCTGCTGCCAGCGGCAGACCGGGCATCAGCGGCACGAGCGCCAGGAGCACGTTGGACGGCAGATGGGTGAACACCATCGTGTTCAGCAGGCCAATCCGCTCCGCCGCGCGCGCCGCCACCAGGAATGAAGCCGCTGACAGGAGGTTGGTGCCGAAGAACAGCGGCCCCAGCACCTCCGGCCCCACCCCGTAGCGCAGATGGAACCAGTAGACAAGTAGGCTCTGCACCACGAAGCCGCCCGCCAGGGCGTCGACCGCCTGCAAGCCCGCCAGCTGGAACACGACAGCGCGCGAGCGATGCAGCCCCAGGAGCGCGGGGCGCGCCTCAGACGGTTGCTCCCGCGCTTCCACCGCCGGCGAGAGACGCGTGTAGAGCAGGCTCAGAACCGCGCCGCTGGCGGCGTAGAGCCAGAGAAGCCCGCGGTAAGCAGCGGATTCGGGTATTCCGAGAGCGCGCGCCGCGGTCAGCCAGAGGCCCGCCGCCAGAGCGCCCAGCGCCGCCGGCAGGAAGCCGGCGATGTTGTACCAGGCGAACGCGCGGGTGCGCGCCTCGGAGCGAACCGTCTCCGGCAGTGCCGCCTGCTCCAGCGGCGAGAAGGGCCCCGCTTCCTGGCCGCCAGGACTCAACGTGCCGATCACGACAGCGACGATCAGCACGCCGGGATGGCGCGCCAGCGCCAACGCAGAGCCCGCTAGGGTGATGAGGAGCGGCGTGAGGATGAGGATACGTCGCCGACCCACGCGGTCCGCCACCGCCGCGAGGAGGCTCGTGGCCAGGGCGTCCTCGATGAGCGTGGCCGTGAATACGCCCCCGATCTGCGGCGCGGTGAGCCCCTGGCTGGCCAGATACAGAGCTAGGATCACCGAGAGATAGCCGAACCCGAACGTGCGCAGGGCCCGTCCCACCAGGAGCAGGCGGCCGTCCCGCGTCATGCCCAGGAGCGGCGCACCACTCCGGGAGGCTGTGTTACCCGCCGCCGGAGGCATGGTCAGGCCCCGGCCTGCTTCTTGCAGAACTCGTAGAGCGCGTCGTAGACGATGGACTCCTTCGCAAGGATCTCGTGGTCGTCCCTGCCCAGGGAGCGAAACCCCTCGGCGATCGCTTCCAGCCCGCGCGAGTAGGGGGTCAGGCCCTTATCGGCGGTATCCGCGCCGCGCACGATCTTCGTCAGCTCCAGCACCGCCGGGTCGGTGATCCCGTACTTGCGGATGATGGCGTCGAAGGTGCACTCGGCTCCGTGGTGCCCCAGCTCGACGCCAGGGACGTCGAAGGGGATGGCCCCTTCCCGCTCGGCCACTTCGAGGACCCGGTCCGCAGCCACGAACAGGAACTCCGCGTCCGGGTCCACGAACCGGCAGATCAACCACGGGCAGGCCACCCGGTCCACCTTCACCCGCTCGCGGGTAACCCACTTCATACGATCCCCTCCGGGCCGGGTGGGCGACTCCCCGGCCCAAACCGGCCATCTGCCGATTCAGAAAGCCGTCTGCCAGTTGAGCAGGAACAAGGAGCGGGATCCGCCCAGGAAGCCGGGCGCCCGGCTGCCGATATTCTTGCGCACGAAGTTGGCCTGGATCTTGGCGTGCCTCCCGTTGAGGTAGTGGTTGATACCCACCAGCCAGTCCTGTTCCACGTCGCCGCCACGGCCGGTATCTGGGTCCCAGATGTCCCAGCGGGCGACGTCCTGCCAGCGGTCATTGAACCGGTAGGCATAGGTGACATAGCCACCCTGACTGCGGGCGAGCGGGCGGCGGGGCGCTTCTCGCGCAGTCGGGATCAGCCGTTGGCAGCAGGCTCCGGGGTGGACAGGGCTTCCGTTGCGGCCCGCACCGGCACCACACCTGCCGCCGCCCCATTCGGCGACGACGCCGCCCGGGCGCGCGTCTCCGCCCACTCCCGCAACTCCTCGATTCGCTCGCGCATCGTGCGGCTCAAGGGGACGCTCTCGCGCACGTTGCGCCGTAAGTCTTCGGTGGTGATGTCCCGCCCGGCGTCGAAGGCGTCGTAAAGGGCAGACACGACCACCTGCTCGATTTCCGCACCGCTGAATCCTTCGGAGAGCTCGGCCAGGAGGTCGAGGTCGAAGCGGGCAGGATCGCGTTTGCGCTTCTTGATGTGGATTTCGAAGATTTCACGGCGCTCGGAGACAGACGGCAAGTCGACGAAGAAGATCTCGTCGAACCGGCCCTTGCGCATCAGTTCCGGCGGCAGGTGCTCGATGTTGTTCGCAGTGGCAACGACGAACACGGGGGCCGTCTTTTCCTGAAGCCAGGTGACGAAGGTGGCAAACACGCGCGCCGTGGTGCCGCCATCGCTGAACGCCGACGACTGGGTGCCCGACAGGCCCTTCTCCAGCTCGTCCAGCCACAGCACGGTGGGCGCCAGCGACTCGGCGGTGCGGATGGCGCGGCGGATGTTCTCTTCCGAGGAGCCCACGATACCGCTAAAGATCTTGCCCACGTCCATCCGCAGCAGCGGCAGGCGCCACTGGTTCGCCACAGCCTTGCAGCACAGCGACTTGCCGCAGCCTTGCACGCCCAGGATCAGGACGCCGCGCGGTGCGGGCAGGCCGAACTCCCGCGCCCGCTGGCTGAAGGCGTGGGCCCGCTTGCGCATCCAATTCTTCAGCATGTCCAGCCCGCCCACATCGCCGAACCCCTCCTGGTGGCGGAAATACTCCAGCGTGCCGCTCTTACGGATAATTTGCTCCTTCTCGGTGAGGATTACATCTACATCGAAGCGACGTTTCTCCACCAGGGAGCGCGCGAAGACGTTCTCCGCCTCGTTGGCGGTCAATCCCAGGGCCGCCTCCAGCAGATGCTCCCGTTGGTCTGGCGTGAGCCGGGTATCGATTTGCGGGTTGTGGCGCACCGATTGGATGATATTCTCCAGCAGCCGATCCAGGTCTTCCAGGACCGGCAGGCTGTAATCGATGACCGTGACCTCTTTCTCCAGCTCTGGTGGCAGCTGGAGCATGGGGCTGAGGACAATGAGGGTCTTGAAGCTCGTCTTCAAGTTATAGGTCAGGTCCCGCAGGCGCCGGGTGGTCTCGGTATCCTTCAGGAACGGATGGAAATCCTTCAGCACGAAGAGGGCGGGATCCTGACACTGGAGGACGAAATCGAGCGCCGACAGCGGGCTGCGGGTCCGGTCGTCGCTGGCGGTGGGTGAAAGCACCATCCCCTGGGTGATGGTCCACACGTACATCCGCTTGCCACGGTTGGCGCTGATCTGTCGGAGGGCGTCCTCTACTCGCTTCTCCTCCCAGGAAACAATATAAATGAGGGGGTAGCGCGCGCGGATGAGAGTTTCCAGTTCCTGATCGACCTTGCTGGGCATCGCGGGATGAACCTCGTTCGGCAGGAGTCCGGCGGTCGGCGACGGGAGCATTATAGGCAAGTCGGGGCGGGGCCGGCAAGCCCGGAGCACCCCCTGGGTGCGTTCGCGTTCAGTGGGTAGCGCAGGCATCCTGCCTGCACGCGGGGGCCCCGTGCGGGGGCATGCAGGCTGGAAGCCTGCGCTACGCCTCGGGCACGAATTCCTTACCTACTCATCTCGAACGCACCCGC
>JACQGL010000148.1 GCA_016199525.1 Armatimonadota bacterium | reverse complement strand
TCGGACCGCCGGGTGATCGAGAGCCCAGGCTGATATCTGTCGTGCGGCCGGCTGCCGATGAATACGGCTCACACGGGTGCGATTGCTGACCCCGGTGCTGTCAGTCGTTCGCGCTGGCAGACTCGGGGGTGGAAACGCGGGATCGTTCCCAGGCTTCTATGGTTGGCGCACCGCCGGCCGGATCGGCTGCCGGCAGGTCCGGCAGCTCCAGTTCCAGCCATTCTCCGTCCGACTCCGGGCTCCGGCGCAGGGAAAGCGGGACCGTGCGGCTGTCCACACGGATACTGAGCGACCCTGCGCGGACATCCCGCCGCCAGTAGGGAATGCCGGCCTGCCAGAGCAGCACGCGCGCCAGGCGTTGGCCGAGAGCGGGGGTCAGCGGCATCCAGCCCAGCGAGGGGTCCACGCTGGAGCCGAAGGTGCGTGTTTCCAGGCCCACGGCGCAGGTCACCGTCGCCGCATCGGCGCGGGCGATGATCGTCGCGCGATGGGCGCGGGAGATGACTATTTCGCGCAGGAGGCGGAGAGCGTACTGATTCGCGTCGTCCGTCACCAGGAGCGGATCAGCGGCCTGCCGATCCCCACGCTTCAGCCTCCCATCATCCGCTCCGGGTGTGGCCGAGCTCGGGGGCGCCGGCGCCCTGGACACAGGCTCATCCGCGCGGGCCACCAGGTAGCTGGCCACAGCGAAGCAGGCTTCCGCCAGTTCACCGCTTTCCTCACCCCGCGCCAGGGCGCGCGCCGCAATCGGCCCCAATCGCAGGCCGGGTGTGGCGCGCGCAGCCTGGCAGAAGGCTTCCGTCACTCCCCCTCCCGCGGCCAGCGAACTGCGCAGGAAGCCAGTGAACCGCGCCAGCCGCTCCAGCGCCGGGTCCTGGGCAAGCAGGCCGAGCGCCTCGTCCGGCGGCACGCCTGCTTCCAGGGCGAGACCCAGGCTGCGAAACCAGAGGGACAGAACGCGCGCGCCTGGGGCCTCCGACAGCGCCTGGTACGCCAGCCACACTCCGTAGGGAGCCAGCGAGGCGCCCGCGAGCAGCAGCAGGCTCCGCTCCTGCTCTGGCAGCCGGTACTCTCCGCGCGCCCAGCTCACCAGGAAGATGCCCAGGGCGCTGGCGGCGATCCCTCCTGCGGCACGGCGAAGACGCGCGGTAAGCGGCCCCGGGGGCCTGTGCGGCCCGAACACCTGGAGCGCCCACCAAACGAGCATCGCCAGGGCCCCTGCCCGCACCAGCATCCACAGAATCTCGAGGAAGTCTAGCATAATCCGACCATCAGCCACTCTCTGGAGCACGCGGCGCGCGCCGCACCCGGGGGGACCGTTCGGCTCCGCGGTGCGGGTGTCCTCCCGAGCCAGATGCCTCCACCCTCACGCCGGAGAATTCAGGCTGCGAGGACGCGTGCCGGCTGCGGCCACCCGTCCGCGAGGAGCAGGCCGAGACCCCCTCGCTGTCGTCGCCCGCGGATGAAGGAGCGGGGCAGCAGATCCGACGGATGACAGCCCTACCCTTCCGTGCCGCACAGAGGAGAAAGCGCTCGGGCGTGTGGATTGCCTTCCGTGCCGGGGAGCCGTTGGCAGGTATCAACCGCGGCGGTGGCAGGCTTCACCACCGCAGCTGCTCTATCAGCGCCGGTGGCAGTCTGCGGGCGAATTCACTATAGCGCTGGCAGGGGCCGAGGGCCAGGACCGGATTGCGGCGCGCCAGCCATCGCCATTGCTGGCGCGCGAGAATCGCTTCTTCGAGCCACTCCCAGCAAGTCCACTGGTCGGGGTGAGTCTCGTTCCAGCGCTCCAGGACCCGGTGAGCCCGCTCCAGTTCGGACCTGACCCCACTTCTTTCCATCTCCAGCCTCCACAAACCCGCAGGCGCGATCACCAGACCGGATCATCCCGACCTCGCTCCCCCGCATTATCGGCAGGCGAGCGGCATCCTGAAGGTTTGTGGCCCACGGCTTCCCTCGCGCGGCTCCCTCTGCTATCATAACGGCGCGTACCGTTCGCCATGAGCATCCGATCCACGACGCAAACCCATTCCGATCACCCGTTTGCGGGAACGCGAGCCGTCCTCTTCGACCTGGACGGCACGCTGGTGGAGTCAGCCATCGACTTCCGTCGGATGCGCGTGGAGATCGCCCGCCTGGCTGCGGATCACGGCCTGTCCCCGGAGGAGTTCGCCGCTCCAGACGTGCTGGGGATGGTGCGGGCCGCCGCGGCGCGGCTGCCAGACCCACGGGTGTTCCTTGCCCGCGCCGAGGAAACGATGGTGGCGATCGAGATGGCCGCGCTGCCGGGCGCGCGTGAGATTCCCGGGGCGCGCGATCTGCTCCGCTCCCTGGCGAGCGCAGGGCTCGCCGTCGGGATCGTCACTCGCAACTGCCGTGCGGCGGCAAGTCCCCTGATCGCCGCGTTCGCGCTGCAGCACGGCGTGGTGCTCACGCGGGACGATGTGCCGCGCGTGAAGCCCCACCCGGAGCACCTACTCATCGCCGCTCGCCGGCTGGGCGTGCCCGCCCATGCTACGATGATGGTGGGGGACCACCCGATGGACGTGCAGGGCGGCCGGGCGGCGGGCATGCGCACCGTTGGCTTCTTGGGACCCGATCGCCCGGAAAGCGTTTTTGCCGCCGCGCCGCCGGACGCCGTCATCCGCCACCTCAGCGAGATTGCCGCGTGGATCTCTCCGTTCTGATCGTCAACTGGAACACGGCGGCGCTGCTGCGCGGCTGCCTGCGTTCGCTGCGCGGCGCGCTGGTCCCGATGAAATCGGGATCCGCAGAGGTCATCGTGGTAGACAACGCTTCCGCAGACGGAAGCGCCGATCTGGTCCGCCGCGAGTTCCCCGAAGTCCGTCTCATCGCCAACCAGGTGAACCGCAACTATGCGGTGGGCAGCAACCAGGGGCTGGCAATCGCCCAGGGGGATCTGATCCTGCTTCTGAACCCAGACACGGAGGTATCCGCCACCGCGCTGGCGCGATTACGGCAGTTTCTGATGGTCCCGATTTCATCGGGAGCCGGAGGCGTGGCACCGCGCCTGGTCTATCCCACGGGCGAAACCCAGGCCTCGGTGCGTGGATTCCCCACCCCCACGGCGCTGTTCGGCGAAGTCACCGGATTCGGCCGGCTCTTTCCCCGCAGCCGGTGGGGCGGTTATCGGCGTTCGCCCGCGCTGGATCGGCCGATGCCGGTGGATCAGCCGATGGCCTCCTGCCTGCTCCTGCGACGAGCTGCGCTGGCGGAGATCGGCGGATTCGATGAGGGGCTGCCGCTGTTCTGGAACGACGTGGACCTCTGCCTGCGCCTGCACGCCGCGGGTTGGGAGATCTGGTATCTGCCGGAGGCGGTCGTGATACACTACGGCGGTGCCAGCACCCGGCAGGTGCGCGCCCGCGCTATTTGGGCGTCCCACCGCGGCTTGCACCGCCTTCTGTCCAAGCACTACCGCCGCAGGATGCCCGGACCCCTGTACGCCATCTCGGTAGCGGCGATCTACGCCGCAGGCGCGGTGCGCGTGGCGCTGGCCTGGCTTCGGGCGCGTGTACCGTTCCGATCCCGAAAGCTTTCGGGACGCCCGGCGGCAGCGCGCCCCCTACCCGGCGAAGAGAACCAATGGTGAGCGAAGAAGGAATTCGCATCGACAATGCGGCTCTGGAGCTGAGCGGGCCGGGGCTGGAGGCGCTCCTCGCCGGCCGCGGGGTTGATATCACCCTCCACCGCCTGGACGGCTCGATTTCGGAAGCGTCTCTGAACCAACTGCTGGCGCGCGGGGCGTCCCCGCGCCCGAGGCTCGAAAGCGCCGCCCCGGAAGCCGCCGTGCGTCCTCCCGATCACATCGGGATCGGGACCGCGCCGCGCATCGAGCTGCGCCCCGGGGACGTGGTGGTGGAGACGTCCTGGCCAGATCGAGACGGCGCGCCGGTGCGGATTCGCTTGCGCTTCGCCAGCCTGCGGCTGGAGGTGGAGGCGGGCGTGCTGCGCGTGCGCTCGGAATAGCGGCATGCTCCCGTCCCCGCCCGCCCTGGAACTGCTCGATCTGAACGGCGCGGTCCCGACTGCGTCGGGACCATCCGACAGCAAGACGCGCTGGCGGCTGGTCATCCGCAGCGGCCGGGCGCGCTTGCATCAACCACTGGCGGACCTGATGGGCGCGCGCTGGGGTATCTCGCTGCGATGGGAGCGGGAGGGCATCCTGCTCCGCGGGCAATGGGGGATCGTACCCTGGGAGTGTCTTCTGGCAATCTCCGTCCCGGCGGACGGGATGCTCCGCATCCAGGTGGCCGGTCTGCGGGCCGTGGGGTTCTTACCGGTGCCTCGGGGGGTGGTGGAAGGTCTGCTGGATCGCCTGGCACAGAAGCCGGGCGTGCGCCGTGCGGGGCCGGGGGCGATTGACTGGGATCCTGCGGCACTGCTGGCCCGCTGGGGGATCGACCTCACGGGCCGCGTGCGCGAGGCGCACCTGGCGCCGGGCGTGTGCGAGCTGGTGATTGTATCGCCGGAGTCCGATGCATCTGGTAACCAGTGAAGTGTTGGATCTGCGTGAGGTGGCCCCCGACCATTGGGTCACCACCTTCGACGCGCCCGAGATTGCCGCTGCCGCGCGGCCCGGCCAGTTCGTGATGGTGCGCGCAGGGCCGGATTGGGACCCCCTCCTGCCGCGGGCGTTCAGCATCTACCACGCCGATATCGAGGCAGGGTGCGTGGAGATCCTCTACCGGGTGGTCGGCCGGGGGACACGCCAGCTGGCGACGCTGGAACCGGGGCGGTTCGCCACGATGTGGGGGCCGCTGGGCCGACCGTTTGATCTGCCGGAGACGGAGCGGGTAATCCTGGTGGCCGGTGGCGTGGGCGTGCCGCCGGTGGTGTTCCTGGCGGAGAGGCTGGCGCAAGCTCCGATGCGGCTTCTAGGCCTGGTGGGCGCATCGTCCAGGAAGTTCCTGGTGGGGGTGGAGCACCTGCGGCGCGCGGGGGCGGAGGTGCGCCTGGCGACCGATGACGGCTCCCTGGGCCACCACGGCCTCGTCACCGACCTGCTGGCCGCGGCGCTCCAGGAACCAGGGCAGGCGACGATCTACGCCTGCGGCCCACAACCCATGTTGGTGAAGACGGCGCGGACGGCACTGGCGGCGGGCGTATCCTGTCAGCTCGCGCTGGAAGCGCCCATGGCGTGCGGAGTCGGCGCGTGCCTGGGATGCACCGTGCCGCGCGCGGGCGGCAGTTTCGCGCGCGTCTGCTGCGAGGGACCCGTATTCGCCGCCCAGGAAATCGATTGGGAGGCGTGGGAACGCGGGAGCATCTGAAAGGTAGAATCTGCCAACCCGCCAACGTGTGAACGAATGTCCATCGAACCCTCGCTCGCCGTCACCATCGGCGGGCTGCGGCTGAAAAACCCGGTGATGACTGCCTCCGGCTGCTTTGGCTGGGGGGAGGAATTCCGCGCCTATTTCGACCTGAACGAGCTGGGCGCGCTCGTGGGGAAGGCGGTCACCGCTGAGCCGCGGCC
This sequence comes from Armatimonadota bacterium, assembly GCA_016199525.1. Classification (GTDB taxonomy): domain Bacteria; phylum Armatimonadota; class SYMT01; order SYMT01; family JACQGL01; genus JACQGL01. The sequence goes on along the minus strand of JACQGL010000148.1, from coordinate 8,330 downwards.
CGGAAACACAGGCGTGCGCATTCATGAGACGCCGGCGGGGATGCTGAACGCCATCGGGCTCCAGAATCCGGGCGTGGAGGGGTTCATCGCCGATATCCTCCCCCGCATCCGCGATCTGAACTGCCCCCTGATCGCCAACGTCCCCGGCCACACTGTCGCCGAGTATGTGCGCGTGGCGCGCCGCCTGACCGAGGCAGGTGGCATCGACGCCATCGAGCTGAACCTATCCTGTCCGAACGTGGGACGGGGCGGGCTGGAGTTCTGCGTGGCCCCGGAGAGTGTGGCCGAGGTGGTGAGCGCCGTGCGGTCGGCCACACGGCTCACCCTCATCGCCAAGCTCTCCCCCAACGTGACCGATGTGGCCGTCCTGGCGCAGGCGGCGCAGGCGGCGGGGGCGGACGCCATCTCCCTGATCAACACGCTCGTGGGCATGGCAATCGACGTCGAGCGCCGCCGGCCGATCCTGGGAAACGTGACGGGGGGCCTTTCTGGGCCGGCGATCCGTCCGGTGGCGCTGCGGATGGTTTACGAAGTCGTGGGGGCGGTGCAGGTGCCAGTGATCGGCATTGGAGGGATCGCCACCGCCCGGGACGCGCTGGAATTCCTGATGGCGGGCGCCACCGCGGTGCAGGTGGGGACGGCTAATTTCTTCAACCCGCGCGCCTGTCCGGAGATCATCGCCGGACTGCGCGACTGGCTGCGCGCCCATGGCATCCGCGATGTGCGAGAGATCATCGGCGCAGCGCGCCCGGGAGCGACGCCCGCCCCGTGACTTCCTTGCCGTTCCGGTGTTCGCCCGGGTAATCGGCGCGTATCCGCCAGCCTGCCCCGAAAGCTTTCGGGGCCTGTGCCATATAATGGGCGAGCACGCGGTTGGAGTAGGCAGGGTTTCGTGGTTTCTGGTTTAGACGAAGAGCCGCCCCAGTTCACCGGGTGCCGTGACCGCGACCGGGGTCGGTTTCTGAACGCGGCAGCTCCTGCTACGAGCCGACTGCTGACCTACCAGCAGCTCATCGGATCATGACCGAAAGAGGAGTTGCCGAGGTATAGTGCGAACAGGCTGGCGCGGACCACGGTCACCGGCATAACCCGTCACCCGCCAAGTCAGGCGGATACAATGCCCTGAGACCAAGCACTCCAAAGAGGAGCAGCCGATGACGGATTCGGACCTCGAATTCTTCGAGTAACTGATATCAGACCAGCGTTTTTTGGTCCTGGCACGGCGTCTGCTTGCTGCATCGCCGGCAGAGATGAGGCAGAGACAAGCCTTGAGTATGAGGCGAAAAGGCCGAGATAGGGAACCGGAGCCGCCGAGGAAGCCAGGGGGGACGCCCGTGGCTGACGAGACCGCTAGTGTATTCCGACCGGAGATCGACGTACAGGAAGAGATCAAGCGACCTCGCTTGATCGCATTACTATTCTGCGACTGGGGCAACCAGACCGCCGATCACAAGCACAACCTTATTGGAACCTTTGATCGTCTTATCTTGCGTAAGGGTCGCACGGGTCATAGGTTCTATTTGTACGTCAGAACTGCCGAGACTTTGGACGATCCAATCAATATCACGTTCTTTGGCCCCGGCGGAGAAACTGTTGCAGGGCCGGAGTATCGTGTAACAGCAGAAGATCGAGTACCCGGAGAGCCAGTGCAGCCGCAGTTGATGATGCCCTTTTTGTTCGCACCGCCGGTTGAGGGCATCTATTGGGTGGATGTATCGTATCGAAGAGTCTCTCTCGGTGGGGCTGCCTTGATTGTGGAATTCCAAGAAGAGGAGGACGCTGATGGCACTAACACTTAGCTACTTCTCTGGAGCGATCCGCCCGTCCCGACGCAGTCGGGATCGTGAGGAGGCGCCCCCTCGCACCACAGTTGCCACAAAGTACAGAGTAGTCGTACATCCGCTTGCAGATATTCTTGGGAAGTACGAAGGCGAAGAGTGGGACGGCTTGTTGGAGGAAGTGCGACGGAATAGGCAGGAGATAGATGCACTGAACCGTGCGGGATAGCGGAACCGTGTACCTGCTTGATACGGATGTTCTCAGTAACCTCCTTGACAAGAAGCGCCAGAACCCGCAGTTGAGGGCGAGGTTTGAGCGGGAACCTCCGGGCAACATACGGATTAGTCCCATCACAGTCGAAGAGTTACTGCGTGGGGCGCTTAACCGAATCCGTAAAGCGCAGACAGAAAAGCGGTCCGAAGTTGCCGCGTACGTGCTATTCATCGAGCTGTTCGCTGACCTTGGCCGCTTCAAAATACTCCCCTTCACTGAAGCGGCCGAACGTGTCTATCGGGCGCTGCCTGCCAGCGCGAAGCAGGTCGGCACAAACGACTGCCGCATTGCCGCGATTGCGTGTGTCAACAACTGTATTGTTGTAACGCTTAATGCCGATCACTACCAGCGTATAGATGACCAGTTGTCATGCGAGGACTGGAGCGCAATTAAATGAAGATTGGGAATAGCCAAGCCGCCCAACTGGGTGGCTCTTCTGATGCCCGCAGGCAGGATGCTGCACCAAGTATAGTATTGCTTAAGAAGCAACATTTCATTGGCAGAATTCCCCTTTGCAGACTCCGCTTGCGAGGCCGCAACTAGAAACCAGAAACCGGCAGGATGCGCAACCCGGGGCAGTTTTACCTGGCAGTGGGAGTGGCGCTGGCGTGCTACGCGGCCGTATGGGCGTGGCTGACGCTGGTCTCAGATTCACTTCGGTATCGCCGCTGGGGCTGGCTGGGGGCGCTGACGGTAACCGGTGCGCCAGGGCTGCTGGCGATCCTGTGGCCGGTGCTCGGCTATCTCCTGGAGACGGGATGGCTTCTGGCGCGGATCGTGAACCCGGGCGGGCTTGCGGAGCGCTCCGCGGCGGCGGTTACGGGGGTCTGGCAGGCGCTTGCACCCGCGCGGCAGTCGGTGGTCGGGCTGGGCTTCCTGTGGCTGGCAGCGATGGTGGCGACCGCAGGTGCGGCTTACCTGGCGGGACCGGGGCGCGCGGGCGACTGGAAGCGGCGGCGGCGACTCCGTGAGGACGCGGGGCAGATCGCCCTGCACCTGATCCTGCTCACCGGCGCGGCGGTCTTTTCCCTGCCGTTCTTCTGGATGGTGGCCACCTCCCTGAAGCCGGACGACATGATCTTCAAGCAGCCGCTAGCCATCCCGCGGCCGCTTGACTACCGCTGGCAGAACTACCCCGAGGCGCTCCGCTTCCTGGAGATTGCCCTGCCGGTCGGCACCATGTACGGGCTGCGGTTCGTGGGCAACACCCTGCTGGTCACCGCGCCGTTTATGGCCCTCGTCCTGGCCTCCAGCTCGCTGGTGGCATTCAGCTTTGCGCGCCTGCGCTGGCCGGGGCGGGATGCGCTCTTCGGTGTGCTGCTGGCGACGATGATGCTTCCCGCCGCGGTGACGATGATCCCCACATTCCTGATCTTCAAGTCGCTCGGCTGGGTGGATACCTTGCGCCCGCTCTGGGTAACGGGCGCCTTTGCCGGGGCATTCAACGTTTTCCTGCTCCGCCAGTTCTTCCTGACCATTCCCACCGACCTGGAGGATGCCGCCAAGATCGACGGCTGCGGCTACTTCACCATCTACGCCCGTGTGATGCTGCCGCTCATCAAGCCCGCGCTGGCGGCGCTGGCGATTATGATCTTCCTGGGCACCTGGAACGACTTTATGGGGCCGCTCATCTACATCAGCGCGCCCGAGCGGATGACCGGCACCTACGCGCTGCACCTCTTTCGATCCCAGAACACCACCGAGTGGGCACTCCTGCTGGCGGCGTCCACGATGTGGACCCTGCCCGTGGTGGTGCTGTTCTTCTTCACGCAACGCTACTTCATCCAGGGGATCACGCTGACGGGGATGGGAGGGAGGTAATGCGGGCGGCAGAACAGTAGCACGACCGTCAAGGAGTGCTCCAGACGATCACCGCTGCTTTCGCCGGGCGCATGGCGGCGATCCCTGGTGGGGTGCTTCGAGATGAGTAGGTAAGGAATTCGTGCCCGAGGGCCGGCCCGAGACGTAGCGCCCCGAAAGCTTTCGGGGCATAGAGGTCGGGAGGCTAAGCAGGCAAGGATGCCTGCGCTACCCACTGAACACGAACGCACCCGCAAGTCCCCCTAAGGGGTGTGACTCAACCTCGGGGCAGTCTCACCCAGCGGCAGCAGGCTTTCACTATGGACCTGACGCTGCTGCCCCTGCCCCGCAAGGGAATCCCGATTATATCGGGATCTCCCGTTGGGGGAGGGGCGACGATACATAGCCCTCGCCTGCTGGCCCTGGTTGAGAAACGTACCTATCCCAGCAGGCCCCAGGAGTACGGATAGACGTGTGGCTCTAAGAATGAGGAGGAATCTTCTAGAGGTCAGCGAACTGAGGAAGCAAGCAGCCCGGAGCTTACGCGAGCTCCGGGCTGCTGAAGACCCGCGTGCAGACGCGCGGGCTCCAGGGGTATATCCGGCGGCCCTATAACCTCGCGCAGAGAGGAGGTGCCGCTCTATGCCCGATCGGACTCAGGAGCTCGTCCTGGAAATCGAGGAGCTCGAGGACCGCACCGCTCCCAATATGTTTATTGGCGACGACTAGCGGTTAACTCCATCCGCCGGGAGGCAGGTCCTCCCGCCGGCACCGATCGAGACTAAACCCCGATGAGCCAGAGGCCGGACTGGAGGACCCACCCTCCAGTTATCGGCTGGAATCCGGCTCGCCACAGGGTTGGTTGCAAGAAGCGTGCCATCGCAATGCAAGAGCCAGACCTTCATCGTCCCGGTGCGTCGGCACGCAGAGTCCACTCGGGCCGCCGGAGCATCCCTCTGGGAACCGCTGCTCCGGGTCTCAGGGGCTCCTCGCCGTTCCCCCGGAACGGCGAGGAGCCCCTATTCGGCAGGCGCACAAGGAGGTACGTTCTGAACGGCTGCTCTCGCGGCATCCCGGGCCGCGCCTGATGGACTACCCCGCGTATGCAGGCCGCTGACGCGCCGCGCCGCCGCGCTGACCTGCGACTCTCGTTGCAGGCGGAAAGCGGGCGCACCTACCTGCTCATCCAGGATCCTGCCACGGGCCGCTTCTTCCGCGTGCGGGAGGTAGAGGGCTTCCTTCTCCAGCAGCTGGACGGGGCAACCAGCCTCGCCGAGGCGCACACCGCGGTGCTGCGGGAATTCCCTGGCGCCCGCCTCTCCGTCAACGCGGTGGTCGTCTTCGCGGAGCGCCTGGAAAGCCTGGGGCTCCTCGCGGGCGGGCCGGTGACGCGCATCCGCGTCTGGGACGTTGGCCGGCGACTCACGCTACGCCTGCCATTATTTGATACTCGCCCACTCTTCACCCGTCTGCTCCCCGTTGTCCGGTGGCTCTACCGGCCCGGCCCACTGCTCGCCTGCGCCCTGCTCGTGCTGCTCGCCACCTACGAGTGGCTGGGGAGCTGGGACCAGTGGCTCTACCACGCGCGCCCCCACGCGAGCGGGTCTCAACTCGCGATTTACTACCTGGGATTCACGCTCCTCAGCCTCTTTCATGAATTCGGCCACGGCGTGACCTGCCGCTACTTCGGCGCAGAGGCGCGAGATGTGGGCGTGATGCTGATTTACGGCATCCCCGCCTTCTACTGCAACGTATCGGGGGCCTATACGCTTCCCAGCCGCCGGCAGCGGGTCCTGGTGGGGCTCGCGGGGCTGGGCTGGCAGTTCGTAACCGGGGCCGCCGCGTTCTTGATGTGGCGCGCCATCGAGCCCACCACCCTGACGGGACGGGTGCTGCATGCCATGGTTGGCTTCTGCGGGCTCACGGCGCTGATAAACCTGATCCCGTTCCTGCGTCTGGATGGCTACTACATCCTCACCGACCTCCTCAACCTGCCGAACCTCCGCCGGCGCTCCTTCGCGTACCTGGGCGCACGGGCGCGACAGCTGCTGTTCGGGGGCCCGCTCCCCTCCGTGGGCGAAACGCCCCGCGAGCGGCGCATCTTTTTCTGGTTCGGGCTCGGCTCGCTGGTTTACAGCGCGGCGATTCTGGTCGCCATGGGTGGACTGCTGGGCCGCTGGCTCACCGCGCACCTGGGCGGCTGGGGGGCAGTGCTCTGGCTGCTCTTATTCGGCAGCCTGCTCTGGCCCTCGCTCCGGCGTGGATGGGCCGCTATCCGGGCCCGGCTGCCATCTGGGAGGCGCTTCACAATGAAACCCCGTCTCCGGCTTTACCTTTACCTCGCCGCCCTTATGGGGGTAATGACCTACCTGTTCACCGGCACATGGGAACTTACTGTTGCCTGCCCCACCGTGCTGGAAGCCACCCGGCGAGTGGCGGTGCGCCCCCGCACAGCGGGCGTACTGGCCGATCTGCGTTTCCGCGAGGGGGACCACGTGCCGCGTCACGCCGTCCTGGGATCACTGGATACCTTTGAGCTGAACAAACAGCGCCAGCAGATTGAGGCGCAGCTCCAGGCAGCTCGCATCGAAGGGGAGATCGTGGCGCGCAGCGTCCCCGTGGTCGCCGCCGAGCAGGAGCGGGAGGTGCTGGAAGCCGCCCAGGAGGTGCGTGACGCCGAAGAGAAGCTCGCCGACCGCGAGGATCTCTACCCCGCACGGCGCGCGGAGGCAGAACGCCGCGTGCAGGAGGCGCGCGCGGCCCTCGACGCGACGGAGCGCGTCGCCGAGCGGCTGCGTGCTGATGAACGCGTCGTGGCCGCGGGCCAGCTCACCCCCCGCATGCAGGCCATCCAGGATCGCCTGGGGAAGGTGCGTGTGGATGCCGAGTTCGCCCGCAAAGAGATCAACCGCGTCGAGTACCTGGTAAGCGAGGGCGCCGTCGAACAGCGCCGGCTAGACGCGGCCCGCGCCGCCCTGGACGCCCTGCGCCAGGAAGAGGAGGCGCTCCGGAGCGAGCTGCGGGCGGAGCAGAAGCAACTGGAGGAACAGAGGGAAGATGCGGAGGCGGAGGCCCGTCGCCGCCGTGCTGCCTACGAAGCAACCCTGGAAGCCCAGCGCACCGTGGAGAGCGAGACGCGCCCCGAAAAGATCGAGCGCGCGCGCCGCGAGGTTCAGTCCCGCGAACAATCGCGCCGCGCCGCCACTCTCCTGCGTGGCGCTGCGGATGTGAAGCGGATCGAAGGGCGGGTGAAGGCCATGGATGCTCGCCGGGCCGCTGCCGAACTCGCCCGTCTGAACGAGAAGATCCGCCAGGCGCGCATCTACGCCCCTGCCACCGGCATCCTCAGCACCCCCCGCGTTGAGGAGCGTATCGGCCGCCGCTACCAGGAAGGCGAGGCCATCTGCTGGCTGGACCTGGTGGACCGGCTGGCCGCACGGCTGATGGTGGACGAGAAGGAGATCGGCGCTGTGCAGACCGGACAGCGCGTCCGCCTGCGGATCGGCGCTTATTCGGAGCGCTGGTACGAGGGCATCGTGGAAGCGGTCGCGCCGCGCGCCGAGCCGTACCAGGGCCGGCAGGCCTACGAAGTGCGCGTTTCTCTTTCCAATCCCACGGGCGATCTGCGGCCCGGCCTTACCGGCTTCGCCAAGATCTCGTGCGGCGAGCGCCCCCTGCGCGACGTCCTCTTCCGCCGCCTCTCCCGCTGGTTCCGCACCGAGGTGTGGTCCTGGTTCTAATCGGGTGCTGGCGTCAGGCTGCAGCGCGCTCGCTAACCGCTCCCTGCCCTTCGCGCCAGCCGAACGAACTCTTCCAGGGGGAGGGTTTCCCCCCGCCGCCCGGGATCGATGCCCGCCGCCGCCAGTACCGCCGCTGCCTGTTCCCGGGACCATCTCAATCCCACCGCTCCCGCCAGGGCGTTCAGCAGGCTCTTCCGGCGCTGCTGGAACGCCGCACGGACCACGCTGAAAAAGGCCTCCGGCGCCACCGGCGGCAGCTCCCCTCGCGGGCGCAGCCGCACAATCGCTGAATCCACCTCCGGCGGTGGCCAGAACGCCCGCCGCGATACCGTCGCGGTTCGCTCCGCCTCCGCGTAGAACTGCGCCACCAGCGTCAGCGCGCCGTACGCCTCCGTCGCCGGTTGGGCCGTCAGCCGGTCGGCCACCTCCCGCTGCACCATCAGCACGATGAGGGAGAACGCCTCCCGCGCCTCCAGCAGCCGGACCACCAGCGGGCTGGTAATCGCGTAGGGGATATTCGCCACTACCCGATGCGGACCTGGCCCCAGCGCGCGGCGCGCCTCCCCTACCAGGTCCACCTCCAGGGCATCCGCCTGGAGAACGGTCACGTTCGGCAGGTCGGCGACCGTCTCCTCGTGCAGCACGGCCACCAGGCGGGCATCAATCTCCACAGCCAGCACGGTGCGGCACCGCGCCGCCAGCTCACGGGTGAGCGTGCCCAGGCCCGGCCCGATCTCC
>JACQGL010000152.1 GCA_016199525.1 Armatimonadota bacterium | reverse complement strand
GCACGCGCGCGAGGCGCTGTGCGACATGGGCCGGGGCCTCGCCGATCAGCCCGACCTGTACGGCGCCGGTTACGTCCACGATTGCCAGAAGGAATTCGCAGAGGCGACCATCGTTCTGGCTCTGATCCCCGGGGCAGAGATGCCCACGCCGGATGAGGTCGGCGTCGAGTATCCGGCCTACCTGAATGGCATGGGGGAAGCGGTGGGCGAGCTGCGCCGCCACGTGCTCGACGAAATGCGCCGCGGCCACCTGGCGCACGCCGAGGCGCTACTCAACCAGATGGATGAAATCTACTATCTCCTGGTGACGATGGACTATCCGGACGCGATGACCGGCGGTCTCCGGCGCACGACGGACGCCGTGCGTGGCATCATCGAGAAGACGCGGGGTGAACTTACCACCGCTCTCCGCCAGGACGAACTGCGGGACACGATTCGAGAGGCTCTCACTCACCTGGGTCACGGGGGATCTCGTCCGTGAACGAGGATCCGCAGCTCATCGCCCTCCGCCGGCTCTCCACGTTGATGCGACGGTACAGGCTTCTAGAGCTGGAAGTGCGCGAGGGTGGCCTCACGATTCGCATGCGGGCGCACGGGGCTGCCGGAGAGCCCTCGCCCGCCCCGAACGCGTTCGGGGCCCGGCCAGCGGCGGCGATCCCGTCCCGCCCCACGGGTCCCCCTCTCGAACGACTTCACACCCTGGTGGCCCCCCTCACCGGCACTTTCTATCGCTCCTCTTCGCCTGCCGCGCCCCCGTTCGTGGAGGTGGGCAGCACAGTGGAGCCGGGTCAGACTGTCGGCCTCATCGAGGCGATGAAGTTGTTCAGCGAAGTGCCCGCCGACTGCTCGGGCACCGTATACGCCATCCACGCCGGCAATGGCCGCCTCGTCCAGCAGGGCGAGCCCTTGATGGCGGTCCTCCTTCCCGAAGCGTAGACCCGCCCTCTTTCTTTGATCGGACCAGCGAGAGCCTCTGGCTGCGCGAGCCTGTTGTCTCCACGGAGAACGGCCGTTCAGGCCAGGCGGGCGCGGTCGGCTCGTCCTCGCAGTGGCGCCACGCCGGTCGCCCTCTTAGCCGCTCCTAACTCGTTTTGACCGACCCCTGTCGGGGAATCTTTTAACAGGGCAACCACCCATTCCCCAGGAGGAAGCCAGCATAGATAAGCGGGAGCTGATCCGCCGCCTGAACAAGGATCTGAGCCACGAGTATCAGGCGATTGTGATGTACAACCACTACTCTGCCCGGCTAACAGGATCCGACCGGCCGCGGCTGGCCGCCTTCTTGCGGGCGGAGATACCGGATGAACTCGACCACGCGCAGTTCCTGGCCGATAAGATCACGGCTCTCGACGGAGAACCAACCACTCAGGCCGCCGCCGTTTCCCCCGCCAGCGGCAACCAGGAAATGTTCCGACAGGTGCTCGCCGCGGAGGAGCAGGCAATCGCCAACTACAGCCAGCGAGTGCGGGACGCAGATGCTTTTGGGGACATTGCTCTGCGCGTGCGCCTGGAGAATATAGTGGCCGACGAAACACGGCACAAGGAAGAAACGCAGAAGATTCTCGCCCGGTGGGAGGGGCACCGAAGCGAGGCTACAGGACCTGAAGGAGGTGGAACCAGATGGCGAAACTGCTCTATATGTGCACCCACGGGTCTGAAGATCCTACGCGAGCGACCCTGCCCTTCCTGTTCGCCAGAGGCGCGATCGAGGCAGGACACCAGGCCGAAGTGGTCCTCGCCGGCGACGCAGCCGTGCTGGCCCGCAGGGCGGTTACGGACAACATCCAGGGCGTGGGCGTGCCCGCCCTGCAGGAGCTGGTCCGGTTTTGCCTGGACAACGGCGTCCCCATCCACACGTGAGGGGCCTGTGGGGTGGCCCGTGGGGTCACCGATGACGACCTGCGGTGGATCCAGTCACAGTGGGTCACACCCGCGGACGTGGCGCGCAAGTGCACGGAGGCAGACCACGTGGTAACGCTGTGATCCCGGTGCGCGTATGCCGGCGGAAACAGCCTTTGTTTCCGCCGGCATACGCGTCTCACTGCGGCGGGCGCGCGGGATCAGTCGCGCCGCCCTCCTCCGGGGCGCGCGGGGCGGCTTGTGCAGATGGGCGTCGAGACTCGACGCGGCAGGGACCGGATATTCAGGTCTGCACGCCGAAGTAGGGCAGCACCCAGCGCATCAGCACCAGGTAAGCCGCGATCACGAGCGCCGGTATCAGCACTTCTTTCATCTTACGTGCCCTCATTCAACCATTCTCGCGCATTCTAGCTGTGCGAGATAGAAACGCCGCGCTTGAGCACCCTTGCTCCTCACCACGGCTTCGGCCACCCCGAAAGGCTGACTTCATCCGCCTCGGTTAGCCGCTGCCCCGACGCAGTCGGGGTGGCTGCGCCGGGGGGGAACGTCGGCCGGTATCTGGCTCCCCGCGCCCTCCCGCGCCGTCTTCCAGGTGCGAAAACCGCCGATGAGGTTCCGCACACGGAAGCCGTGCTGGCTCAAGAGCCGGCTGGCGTAGTAGGAGCGCTGCCCGGTCTGGCAGTAGGCGATGATCTCCCGGTTCCGGGGCAGTTCCTCCAGACGTGACCGGAGTTCTGGCAGGGGAATGTGCCTCGCCCCGGGGATGGCGCCGGATTGGTGCTCCTCAGCGCTTCGCACGTCGAGGACCAGAGTCTGTGCCGGATCCAGATCGGCGAGTTCGTACCACTGTGCCACCTGGACATCGCCCGCCAGGATGTTCTGCGCTGCCATCCCGGCGAGGTTCACCGGGTCCTTCGCCGATCCGTAGGGGGGCGCGTAGGCCAGTTCCAGCTCCGCCAGATCGTGGACGGTCATCCCCGCTTTCAGCGCCGTGGCGAGCACATCAATGCGTTTGTCCACCCCATCGCGGCCGACGGCCTGGGCGCCGAGCAATCTGCCGCTGTCCGGCGCGAAGAGGATCTTCAGAGCGATGGGCTCGGCGCCGGGATAGTAGCCGGCGTGTGAGCCGGGGTGCAGGTGCACGGCCTCATAAGGGATGCCCACCTGGCGCAGAGATTTCTCGTTCGCCCCCGTGCAGGCGGCGGTCAGGTCGAACAGCCGCAGGATCGCCGTGCCGTAAGTGCCTTCGTAACGCGAGGCACGGCCGAAGATGTTCTCTGCCGCGATCCGTCCCTGCCGGTTTGCCGGACCGGCGAGGGGAATGACCAGCCATTCACCGGTCACCGCGCTCCGCACCTCCACGGCATCCCCCACCGCCCAGATGCGCAGATCGCTCGTTTGCAGGTGCTCGTTCACCCGAATCCCGCTCCGGGCGCCGATCTCCAGCCCGGATTCACGGGCCAGGCCGACTTCCGGGCGCACGCCCAGGCCGAGGATGACCAGGTCCGCCGGCAGCCGCGCGCCGCTCTTCAAAACGACGACGGATGCCGCCGCCTGCTCATCTGGCCGGGGATCTTCGAACCGGGCCACCCCGTCGCTCAGATGCAGTGCTACGCCGTGCGCGCGCAGTTCCCGGTGAAGCCAGGCCGCCATTTCGGGGTCCAGCGGCGCCATCACCTGGGGCAGCGCTTCGGCAATGGTCACGGACAGCCTGCGCCGGTGCAGCTGCTCCGCCATCTCCAGGCCGATATAGCCGCCGCCGACCACCACCGCCCGCCGCGCCTGGTGGGCTTCTACCCAGCCAACAATCGCGTCCAGATCAGGGATGCTCCGCAGGGTGAAATGGCCAGGGCGCTCGATCCCGGGGATCGGCGGCTTCAACGGCGCCGCTCCCGTGGAGAGCACCAGGGCATCGTAAGGGTGCCGGGAGCACTCACCCGTTCGCAGGTTGCGCACCTCGACTTCCTGCGCCTGCCGGTCAATCCGAACCACTTCCGTCAGCACGCGCACATCCAGCCGGAAGCGAGCACGCAGGCTTTCGGGGGTCTGAACGAGCAGGCGGTCCTGCTCCGCGATTTCCCCGCCCACGAAATAGGGGAGACCGCAGTTGGCGAAAGAGACGTGCGGCCCCCGCTCGAAGACGGTGATCTCCGCCTCCTCCGAGAGCCGGCGGGAGCGGGTCGCCGCGCTGGCCCCTCCGGCCACGCCCCCCACGATAATGATACGCTTAGCATTCACGGCTGGATGTCTCCTTTCCCCATTCGGGGGATGTGTTCAGGGCCAGGCATCACTCTGGGAGTCTATTCAGGGATGAATTTCCGCCTTGTTCTGCTTATTTCGTTATCTCGCCGCCCCCCTCTTTGCCCGCGACATCTCGGCAGCAGGGGTTCAGGGCATCCAGCTCGGGGCAGCGGCGGCTCATCCATGCGGACCATCCGCCCGCTACGTTAGCCACATCGGTCCGTCCCGCGCGTGCCAGCAAACTGGTCGCCAGGGACGAGCGGTAGCCGGTGCCGCACATCACGGCCAGGGGGCCGGGGGGCACCTCGGCAAGCCGCGCGGGCAGCGTGGGCAGCGGTATCCACTGCGCGCCGTCCGCGCGCCCCGCGTGCCACTCGCCGGGGGTGCGCACGTCCAGCAGGGGCTTCCCACTGCGCAGCCATGCTTCCACGTCCTCGACGTCCAACTGCGGCGTCTCCCGCACCTCCAGCTCCGCGGCGCGCCAGGCCGCCGAATCTGCCAGCACGTAACCCACCGCGTTTTCGCAGCCGATGCGCGCCAGCTCTAGCCATGCCTTCTCCGCGTCTTCGGAGCGTTCCACCACCAGCACAACCGGAATCTCGGGGCTCACGAAGAAGCCGACCCAGGTGGAGAACACCGGCACGGCCACGCCCACGTTGAGGCTCCCCGACAGATGGCCGGCGCCATAGGCGGCAGGCGTGCGGGTATCCAGCACCAGCGCTTCCGCGAACTCTCGCCGGAGGGCGGAAGGCGCCAGAGGCTCCGGTCGCGGGATTTCGGCCAGGGGCCGCGCGCCCGCCAGGTTGATCTGCACGTCGTGGGAGAAGTAGGCGGGACGATCCGGCAAATTGGAGAGCATGGCGGCCACAAACTCATCCCGCGTGGGAAACCGGCCCACCCAGTTGCTCTTTTTCTCGGCGCCGATGGTGGTCTGCGGGGCGGCGCCGATCTGCCGCCCGCACAGCGATCCCGCCCCGTGCGCCGGGTAGACAATCGTCTCATCCGGCAGCCGGAAGAGCACGTAGCGCAGCGTGTCGTCGAGTGCTTCCGCCATTGCCCGCGGATCGGCATCCGCGTCGCGGAGGTCAGGCCGGCCCACGTTACCCACGAACAGAATGTCCCCCGTAAAGACCAGGCGCTGCTCGCCGTCTTCGACGTAGAAGGACATCGAGTCCGGCGAGTGCCCCGGGGTAGCCAGCGCCGTCACGCTCAGCGATCCCACGCAGATGATCTGGCCGTGCCGGAGATCCTGGTGCGCATAGGTCGCGGGCGCCTGTTCGGAGATGTAGATCGGTGCGCCTGTCCGCTGCGCCAGCTCTAGGTGGCCGGAGGCAAAGTCGGCGTGGGGGTGGGTCTCGAAGATGGCGACGATCCGGGCACTGTGGCGCTCCGCTGCAGCCAGGTAATCGTCCACGTCACGCTTCGGGTCCACGACCGCCGCCTCGCCCTCCGCACCGAACAGGTAGGAGGCGTGCGCCAACCCCTCGACAAAGAACCGTTCGGTGAACATCCATCCCCTCCCGGCTCACCCACAGTGAGCCATCAGCCCCACCAGGGCCCAATGCCCATCGCCACGAGGTAGGCGGCCACCGCCAGAGCCAGCCCCCCGAAGACCTTCTTGAGGCCCGCCCGTACGGGCGGCGCAGAGCGATTCCGCCGACCAGGCCGCCCAGCACCGCAATCGTGAACGCAACCGCCAGACTCAAGCTACCCCGCAGCTCCCCCAGGTGCATAGCAAATCTGGACGCGGAACTGGCAGCAACTACTGGTACCAGGGTGATGGAGCCGCCCCCTCCCACCAGCCCGAGGGAGAGACCGATCCCCGCCCGTACGGGCCGCCCACATGCCCACGGTTCCCATCGCTTTGCTCCTACCGCGGGCAGGCGGTCGTCTCCCTCTTCGGCCGATTCCAGGGCAATCGGGCCAGCAGCAGACCCATCGCGCAGGTATTGGTCACGCCCGCGAAGATAAGCCCCGCTCCCACCACATAGGGCAGGAACCCCAGCCCCGGAATCAGCAGCCCCGCCAGGACCAGGCTGCCCGCGGCGATCCGCACCTGGCGCTCCAGGGAAATCGGCCCTTGCTCGCGGCGGAGCGGATAGCCCGCCTGCTTCCAGGCCTCGAGGCCACCCTCGACGATCACCGGTTCACCGCCGTTCGCCTGGCGGAGAATTGCCGCCGCTTCGCGGGCGCGGCGCCCCGTCCGGCACACCAGGATCACCTCGTCGGCTTCTCCAGCGAGTTTGGGGTTCCGGCCCAGGTCGCTCAGCGGCGCCAGCCGCGCGCCCTCGATGTGGCCGTCCGCAAACTCGGGGTACTCCCGTACGTCTACCAGGCGCACCCCGCCTCCAGAGCCGTTCAGCCGCTCTCGCAGCTCGCGCACGGAGCAGGTTTTCCATCCCTCCATTGCCCACCTCTCCTTTCCGTCCGGCTCGGGAGGGAGATCCACGAGCCGTTTCCGGGTGGATAGATACGCGGGCGGAGGAGAAGGATTCAAAGAGATTGCGGGCGGGAGCCTTACGATGGGAGCAGCGATGAAACCCTACCACAGGCTGGCGATCCGGCCTGAGTGGCAGAGAGGGATGGCCGCTAATGACCGTTACGAGAGGAAATAGGTGTTGAGCTGCTCCCGCAGCCGCGCGCGGGCGCGGTGCAACCGCGCCTTGACGGCAGCCACCGTGAGCCCTGTCTGCCTGCTTACCTCTGGCGCCGTCCACCCCTCGATGTCCCGCAGACGCAGCACCGTGCGATCCGGCTCGGGAATACTTTGGAGCGCCGCCTGAATGGTTCCCTTCAGCTCCTGCCGGAGCGCGGCCTCCTCGGGGCTGCCGGCCGCGGCGGCCACCTCGTGGGCCGTGCGCTCTGGCGCGCGCGTGGCCTGTTCCTCGAGGGACAGCATGGCAAGGTCGGGACGCTCCCGGCGGCGGAGGCACAGGTTACTGGCGATCCGGCCCAGCCAGGTGATGAAGGATGAGCGCCCTTCGAATTGCTGCAGGGACTGATAGGCTCGCAGCAGCGCCTCGGAGGCCACTTCCTCCGCATCCTGCGGATGGTGGCACATCTTTACCATCAGCCGGTAGACGCGTGTCTGGTAGCGAGCGACCAGCCGGTCGAAGGCCGCGCTATCGCCCTGCTGCGCTGCGGCCACCAGGGCCGCATCCGGCTCCAGGGTCGTCGGGTGCTGTGGAGTGCCCATCGGTACTACCGTCGTGATCGCTGGCCCTCTCCGATAACCATGATTACCCGCCCGCTTGTTGGCGAGCGCAGGGAGTTTCCGAAAGCGCTGCTCGTGGGTACTAACTTAGCGCAGCCCTGCCCGGCCCCTTATCGTGCGCTCTCGCTCGGTAAGGGTGCCGCCAGGTAACCCTCCAAGCACGCTCTTGATGGAGCTTTAAGCGACCATCAAGCCACTGTGGAGAAAGAGAGTGCCTGCCATGGCAACTTATGTCACGCTGATAAATTTCACCGACCAGGGCGTACGGAATGTTAAAGCCACGACACAGCGCGCCCAGGCGTTCAAACAAGCAGCGGCACAGTCGGGCGTCGAGGTGAAGGCAGAATACTGGACGATGGGGCAGTATGACATCGTGATCATCGCGGACGCCCCCGATGATGAGACGATGAGCGCCGTACTGTTTTAGGCGTAGCATCGCTGGGGAACGTGCGCACACAGGCGTTGCGCGCTTTTGATGCCGAGGCCATGAACCGCATCCTGGCGAGGATATAGCCATAAATAATGGAAAAACAACCTTTTAGTTCTGGTTTCTGGTGTAAAACCCGGGGGTCGTAGCGGTCGGTGGGTAAGTTCGGATGGATTAACCTTCCAATCTGAGCGACCCGATATCGACCGGCCACTACGCTCCCCTCAACCTGTTTGGCCTCGTGCTCCGGCTCTGCCTGCAGACGGAGCCCGTACTCATCCGGTTGGATCGGCTGGGCATTCCGACTGCGTCGGGGCGGAAGACGGTCTCCAGGCACGCGTGCGCGCACGCGTGCCAGCTCGCTTGGAGGGCAGGAGAGATCCTCGCCCGAAGCATTATCGCACCAAGAACAGCGCTAAGCGCGCAGTTCAATCTTCGGCACCGCGGGTGGGATCAGCCGGCAGGCCAGCAATGCCAGCAG
>JACQGL010000136.1 GCA_016199525.1 Armatimonadota bacterium | reverse complement strand
CCTCCCTACAACGCGGCGCCCGTGGTGCGCCAGGAGACGCTGGAGGCGCACCCCGGCGTGCGCGAGGCGCTCGCTCCGCTCGCCGGGGCCCTGGATGAAGCGCTGATGCAGCGCCTCAACTACGAGGTGGACGAGAAGAAGCGGGCGGCCGCGGACGTGGCCCGGGAGTTCCTCCGCAGCCGCGGGCTGCCGGCAGGGAGGTCATAATGTGTGGCATCGCAGGAGTGTGGGGCGCGGCGGATGAGCCGCTCGTGCGAGATATGATGAATCGGCTGGCCCACCGTGGCCCGGATGCGGAGGGTCTCCACCACCAGGGAAACGCGGGAACCCTGGGCCACCGGCGGTTATCGATCATGGACCCGGCGGGCGGCAACCAGCCGATCTACAACGAAAATCGCTCTGCCGCCATTATCGCCAACGGAGAGATCTACAACTTCCGCGCGCTCCGGTCTCGCCTGGAAGCGCGGCACCGCCTGTACACCACCGGCGACACTGAAGTCGTCCTGCACCTATTCGAGGAGCTGGGGCCGGAGACAGCAGGGCGACTGGACGGCATGTTTGCGTTCGCCATCGCGGACGATGACGGTCTCTTCCTGGCTCGCGACCCCATTGGCATCAAGCCGCTCTACTACGGGTTCGACCGTGCGAACGGGCGCGGGAAGGCGCTCTACTTCGCGTCCGAACTCAAAGCCCTGGCGCACCAGGATATCGAGGTGTGCGAGTTCCCACCCGGCACCTGCTACCACACCGGCAAGGGGTTGATGCGCTATTACACGGTGCCGGAACTGCCCCCGCGGCGGCTCCCTCGGGAAGTCTATCTTCGCGAGCTGCGCCGCACGCTGGAAAACGCTATCGCCAAACGCCTGATGAGCGACGTACCGCTGGGAGCGTTTCTCTCCGGCGGCCTGGACAGCAGTATCATCGCTGCGCTCGCCCGGCAGCATATGGAGGAGCTGCACACTTTCTCGGTCGGAATCGAGGGCTCGCAGGATATCGAAGCCGCCCGGCGGGTGGCGCGGCATATCGGATCGGTGCATCACGAGTACCTGTTCACCGCCCGCGAAGTGCTGGCGAAGCTGCCCGAGATCGTCTACCACCTGGAATCCTTTGATCAGGACCTGGTGCGCAGTGCCATTCCCTGCTACTTCTGCTCCCGCCTGGCGGCGGAGCACGTCAAGGTCATCCTTACCGGCGAGGGAGCCGACGAACTGTTCGCCGGCTACACCTACTACAAGGACATTCACGACCCCCAGGCCCTCCATCGCGAACTGCGCCGCTCCGTAACCGCGCTGCACAACATCAACTTGCAGCGCGTGGACCGTATGACGATGGCACACGGCATCGAGGGCCGGGTGCCGTTTCTCGACACGGCGATGATCGAGCTGGCGGGAATCATCCCGCCTGAACTGAAGCTCTGCGAAGACGCCCGGGGCCGCCGCGTAGAGAAGTGGGTTCTGCGCCAGGCCTGCGAGGACCTCTTGCCCGCCGACATCGTCTGGCGCGATAAGCAGCAGTTTGACGAAGGCAGCGGCACGGTGGATCTGCTGAACCGTGCGTTATCCGCGGCACTGGACAGCTTTCGCACGCCGGCGTACATCCGGGCACACCGGCACGACAGGCTGCGTTCCGCGGAGGAAGCGTTCTACCACCGGCTCCTGGCGGACGCCTTCGCCGGGTCACGGGTGGTGCTGGACAACGTGGGCCGCTGGGCGGAACGGGAGCCAGCGCCGGGCGGAGCTCACTGACGTGCGCGTACCACCACCAGCGTGAGGTCATCCGTCACCGTCCCAAACACCTGAACATCGGCCACCAGACGGGTTGCCAGATCCTCGGGCGGCAGAGCGGCGTGCCGTTCCACCAGCGCCTCCAGACCCTCTAGCGAGAGCAACTCGCCGGCGGGATTGCGCACCTCGAAGAAGCCGTCGGAGTAGAGCACCAGGACATCGCCATTTCGAAAGGAGAACGTCTCCGGCTCGAATCGGGCATCCGCGGCAATACCCAGGAGTAGATTCTGCGTTTGAGCACGCCGCATGGCGCCGCTGCCGATGATGAGGGGCGGCGGGTGCCCGGCGTTGTAGATCACCAGGCGCTCGGCTTCGGGGTCCAGAACGACAAAGGCCATGCTGGCGAACGCATCTTCAGGTAGCCGCTCCCACAGCGCCCGATTTACCGCCGTGAGGAAGCGGTCTGGGTCTTCGAGGGGCCGCAGCCAGCGAGCGAGGTAGCCGAGGCTCGTGGAGACCAACGCGGCAGGCACCCCCTTGCCGGAAACATCCCCCACCAGCACCCCCACCCGCCGCCTGTAGGTGAAAAAAGAATAGAAATCGCCCCCAACCTCGCGCGCGGGTTGGAAGCGCACAGCGATCTCAAAGTTGGGATGCGGGGGCGGTTCCGTGAACGCCGCCTGCTGGATCCGCTGCGCGATTTCCGCTTCGCGCTGACGCAACTGTTCCTCGTGCTGGATGCGTCGCAGGCGCTCTTCAATCTCGATACGGCGCTCGTGCAGCCGCTTGAGCCGGCCCACCAGATAGCCAGCGAATCCGCCCGTGAGGATCAGGTAGGGAATCATCTGGGTTCTGGCGTGGCCCTGAACCAGATCTTCCCAAAGGCTGTTGGTAACGGCGGAGGAGATCAGGATGATCGCGCTGGCGGTAGTAGCAACCACCAGACCCCCGGTGAGGTCGTAGTAAATGGCGCCCGCCAGGGTGACCAGGTAGAACAGCCCGGCGAACGGGCTGTCGATGCCGCCTGTCAGTCCCGCCAGCGCGCCGACGGTGATGACATCGGCGGCGAGGAGGAGGGCGACAGGGATGCGCGTGGGCGGGAGACGGTACAACACCCACACGGCCACGATGTTATAAACGATCATGGCCCCCAGGGCGATCTCCGCGAGGGGCGATTCTTGAACCCGCGGGAAGCGGAGCGCCGCGGCAACGAGCTCGGCACCCAGGATGGCCCAGCGTCCGCCGATAAGGGCGCCGCCCAGCGAGGCTAGGAGTTCCCGTTCTGCGGCGGCAGGCGGCGGAGCTAATCGTGGTTGGTCATATACCCCAGGGTTTGTGTGTAGCCCGGACATCCTCTCCTTAAGCATACTCCATATCGCCCGCGCGAACGCGCCGCACCAGGGCAGGGGAACCGGCGAGCGCGGCCCAACTGAGAGCCGGCCCCGGAAGTTCTGGACAGGCTGGGGCAGACTTCTCCCCTAGCCACGGCTGCCAAGGAGGCAATCATGCAGCAGGAACGCATGCGGATGTATATCAACGGCGAGTGGACGGACGCCACCTCGGGGCGCACTCTCGGGATTATTAACCCGGCCAACGAGGAGGTTATCCTCGATGTGCCCTACGGCGGCCCCGAGGATTACCGGCGCGCCATCGAGGCCGCCGGTCAGGCCCAACCCCGGTGGGCAGCAATGACCGCCCACGAACGCGGTGTCATCCTGAAGAAGGTCGCGGATCTGATGCGGGGCCGCCTAGAAGAGATCGCGCGCACCCTGACGATGGAAGAGGGCAAGACGCTCGTGGAATCGCGGGGTGAGATCGCCCAGTCCGCCAACAACTTCGAGTGGATGGCGGAGCAGGCGAAGCGCGCCTATGGGGAAATCATCCCGCCCGCGGTGAGCAACAAGCGGCACTGGGCCATCAAGCACCCCGTGGGGGTGTGCGCCACGATTGCGCCGTGGAACTTCCCCGTGCTGCTGCAGGCGCGCAAGGTGGCGCCTGCCCTGGCGGCGGGCTGCACGGTGGTCGCGCGCCCTCCCAGCCAGGCCCCTCTATCCACGATGCTGACGTTCCAGTGCCTGGATGACGCGGGCATACCGGCGGGCGTGGCCAACCTGGTCACCGGTCCGCCGGGCGCATTTACGGACGAGATTATGACTAACCGCATCGTCCGGAAGATCAGCTTCACGGGCTCCACGGAGGTGGGGAAGGAGCTGATGCGCCGGGCAAGCGACCATCTGAAGCGCCTGAGCCTGGAGCTGGGCGGCCACGCGCCGGTGATCGTATTCCCCGACGTGGATATCGAGCAGGCAGCGAAGGTTACCGCCGTCGGCAAGTTCCGCAACAACGGCCAGGTATGCATCGCCCCCAACCGCATCTACGTACACGATGCCGTCCGCAAGAACTTCACCGAGGCGGTGGTGGAACACACTCGCAGCCTGAAGCTGGGAAACGGGCTGGACCCGCAGACGGACATCGGCCCGATGTTTGAGGAGCGCGCCCTGCTGAACACAGTTTCCTTCCTGGAGGACGCCAGGAGCCGGGGGGCGCAGATCCTTACCGGCGGCCGGCGGGCCACGCAGTTCGAGCGCGGCTACTGGTTCGAACCCACGGTGATCGACAACATCGATCCCTCGATGCGCATCACCTGCGAGGAGACGTTTGGCCCCATCATGCCGCTGATGCGCTTCGACAACGTGGAAGAGGCGATCCGCGAAGGGAACAACACCACCTACGGCCTGGCAGCTTACGTGCTGACGAACGACCTGCGCACCGCCATCCGGATGGCGGAGGGGCTCGAGTTCGGGGTCATCGGCATCAACGATACCGTGCCCGCTACCGCGCACACGCCGTTCGGCGGGATGAAGGAAAGCGGCATCGGGCGCGAGTGCTCCCACGAGGGCCTGGAGGCGTACCTGGAGACTAAGTACATCTCCATTGGGATGTGACGGCGGCGGGCAAGAGCGAGAGTGGCGAAACGGTACAGGACTGACGGGGCGCTTGAGGACGCTCTGCCGGGAGGGTCGTTGCTGGGGGCGGCGGGGTCGCCGCCCCTCGCCGCTAATCCAGCAGGTGGTAGAGCGTATCCCGCACGCGGGGCTCGTAACCCGCCGCGCGAATCAGGCGGCGGATCTCCTCAATCGGCATCAGGAAGTTCGTGCCGGTAGGGCTGACGACATTCTCCTCCAGCATCGTGCTGCCGAAGTCGTTGAGACCGTAATCGAGGGCGATCTGCGCCAGCCGGGGCCCCTGCGTCACCCAGGAGGCCTGCAGGTTCTCAATGTTGTCCAGCACCAGGCGGGAGACGGCGGTGTTCTTCAGGTAGTCCCACCCGCTAGCCTTCTTTCCGCCCAGCTCGGTCCCGTCGGGCTGGAAGCTCCAGGTGATCCAGGCGGTGAATCCCCTCATTTCGTCCTGGAGCTCACGCACGCGCAGCATGTGCTCCAGTCGCTGGGCATAGGTTTCGCCCCAGCCGTAGACCATCGTGGCCGAGGAGCGAATGCCCAGGCGGTGCGCGGTACGCATCAGGTGGATCCACGCCGCCGTCTTCTCCTTAAGCGGCGCGATCTGCTCCCGCACCGCGTCTACCAGCATCTCGCCCGCGCCGGGGATCGTGTTCAGACCCGCGTCGCGCAGGCGAATCAAACATTCCTCCAGGGAGATCCGGGAGATGTGGGCGATGTAGTTGATTTCCGAGCTGGAGAGACCGTGGATATCGATGGCGGGGCAGGCGCTCTTGATGTCCCGGAACAGGCGCTCGAAGTAACCAATCTTCAGTTTGGGGTGGAGGCCGCCCTGGATGAGAATCTCCTTGCCGCCCAGGGCGAGCAGCTCCTGGCACTTGGCGATGATCGTTTCTGTGGGGAGGATATAGCCCTCCGCGTGGCCGGGGACGCGATAGAAGGCGCAGAACTTGCAGCGCACCCAGCAGACGTTGGTATAGTTGATGTTCCGCCCGATATTGAAGGTGACGATCCGGTTGGGGTGCTGGCGCTGGCGGACCAGGTTAGCCAGGGAGCCGAGGAGGAGCAGGTCGTCGGCGTGGAAGAGGCGCAGGCCGTCCTCAAAGGAGAGGCGCTCGCCCGCCCAGACCTTCTCGGCGATGTCCGCCAGGGAGGCGGCATGTCTCTGTGTCAGCGTAGCCATCGCTGGTACCCCATCACTCCGTGAGGCCGCACGTTCGTCCTCCGATACCGCCCTATTTGAGGGCGCTCCGTCGCCATACGGAGGGCTGACCGCCCTCGGTCCATATCACCCCTGACTGCGGTAATACCTCTACCGGGGGCCCCAGCTCCGGCGCCCCGTGCCCGGCGCTCGTCTGTCCGTCTCGCGGTGCGCGCACAATGATCACCTGACCAAACTGTCGATCCCTTCGCAGCCGGCGGGCCAGATGGACACGGCGCCAAAGATCACCGGTTGCCAGCAACCAGAAAACAGCCACCACAGTAGCTATCGGGTAGTACCGGAACGGGTCCCTGGTTAGGATATGAACGATCAGGCTTAGGACGGCCATTCCGAACCAGGCGCTGATCAATGAGTAGGCGAGGAGTCGGCTGCGCAGGAGCCTATCCGCGATGCGACTCAGTTCTTCCTTCTCCCCGAAGGAGAGTTCGCGTGCGCCGGTGTGCAGCGCTTCGGGCGATGCTGCTTCAGGGAGGCTCACCCACTCCGCGGCAATGGCGGCGTGGGCCGGTGGCTCCGCCACCCGGGTCCACGAGACGGCCGCCCAGCGTCTCGGTCGCACACCGTTCGCTTGCCAGATGCGACCGGATACCGGCAGGGCCTCGAACCACTGCGCGGACGCCGAATCCTCATCCAGCAGGCGATGGCGCAAAAGGCACTTCAGGTCAGGGTCCGCCTGTTCAGAGTCGACCACGCCCGCGAATCGCAGGACGTGCCCTCTGCTCAGATCCGCGGCCAGGCTGCGGCTCCGCCGCCGGCAGTCCCGCGCCGTGAGCAGAAGCATCGGCAGGACCGGCACCACCAGGACAATGCCCGTGACCGCCAGGATATCCTGGATAACTCTGGACGGCGGGGCCAACGCGCCGACGACTGCCCAGCCAAGCCAGGAACCGGGGATGGCAGCCAGCGAGATCCAGCTCAGCGCACGCAGCCGGCGGACCTGATGTCGCAGCTCCACCCGCCCCTCGGACAAGAGATCCCTTCGCCCGACGAAACGCAGTCCGGCGGACCAGGTGGTGGTTTCAGCAGGCGCCTGGTTGTCCATGGGGGAAGGTCTAATTCAAGACCGGCAGCGCCAGAGGCCGACTGTCCCCTTCCGGCGCCGGGGGCCCTTCATCCCATCTGTTCACCACGTTGTAAAGCGCGTCCCGCTCCACCGGCACACGGCCCGCCTCGCGGACCAGTGCCAGCAGATCGTCCATCGTGAGGGCCTGGTCATGCGTCGGCTTGATGACGTGGGTGATCTCGTAGTGGAGGATGGTGCCGTCGATGTCGTCCGCGCCGTAGCGCAGGGCCAGCTGAGCCACGGGCGGGGTGATCATCATCCAGAACGCCTTGATGTGGGAGAAATTGTCCAGCATCAGGCGCGCCACGGCGATGTTTTTCAGGTCATCCACGCCGGTGGGCGGCGACAGGTGCGCCAGTTCCGTGTTCTGCGGATCGAACGCCAGCGGGATGAAGGTAAGGAAGCCCCCGGTCTCATCTTGCAGCTCGCGAAGACGGCAGAGGTGCTCCACGCGCTCGGCAGCGGTCTCGATGTGCCCGTAGAGCATCGTG
>JACQGL010000134.1 GCA_016199525.1 Armatimonadota bacterium | reverse complement strand
GAGGGAAAACCTTTGTTCTATAGGGGCGTCCGTCCCGAAAGCTTTTCGGATGGGCATGATGGCCAGTTTCAGCCACCCCCGGGGGGTTCGGTTTCTTACCGAAGCTTTCGGGGATGGGGCTACGTTATCAGGGAGTGCCAGAGTTCACACTTCGGGATGCGTCGAGCCAGTCCCGAACTCTGTAACCTGGGGGTTAAACAGACCGAGGGGATAGGTCAGTGCCTCCGGGATATGGCCGCCTGATAACATTGACGAGGCTCACTTTACCGGCGAAAGCCGAGGCGCTCCGTAAGGAGCAAATACCATGCGTGTGCTTGTGTTAGATAAAGATCAGTGTCCCCTTGATCCCTGTCACCCGGCGCGGGCGCGCCAGCTCCTGCGTGCCGGTAGGGCGGCGATCTGGCGACGCCAGCCGCTGATCATTATTCTGCGGGATCGCGAGGCAGCGACCTCTGTCACCCATTCTCACCGTCTGAAGATCGATCCGGGATCCCGGATCACGGGTCTGGCCCTTGTGCAGGAGGAAACAGGCCGAGTGGTCTGGGCCGCGGAGCTGACGCACCGCAGCCAGGCCATCCACCAAAAGCTGCTGGACCGTCGCGCTCTGCGGCGCGCTCGCCGCACCCGAAAGACGCGCTATCGGGCGCCCCGCTTCTTGAACCGAAAGCGGCCGGATGGGTGGTTAGCCCCCTCGCTAGCCAGCCGCGTAGCCCACGTTACTACCTGGGTGGCCCGCCTGCGGCGCTGGGCGCCCGTACGGGCGCTCTCCCTGGAGCTGGTGAAGTTCGACACGCACAAACTCCAGAACCCCGAGGTGGTCGGCGTGGAGTACCAGCAGGGAGAGTTGTTTGGATACGAAGTGCGGGAGTACCTGCTGGAGAAATTCGGTCATCGGTGCGCCTATTGCGACGGGCGATCAGGTGATCCCATCCTGGAGGTGGAGCATATCATCCCCAAGACGCGCGGTGGTAGTGATCGGGTCTCCAACCTGACCATCGCCTGCCAAAAGTGCAACCAGAAGAAGGGCAATCGGACGGCAGCGGAATTCGGGCACCCTGAAGTCCAGGCGCGAGCAAAAGCGCCGCTGAAAGACGCGGCGGCTGTGAACGCGATGCGCTGGGCACTCCGACGCAATCTGGACGCCACGGGCCTCCCCCTGGAGTGCGGCAGCGGCGGGCGAACCAAGTTCAATCGCACCCGCGCCGGCCTGGCGAAAGCGCACTGGTCGGATGCGGCCTGTGTCGGCGCCAGCACCCCCGAGTGGCTGCAAGTGGAACGCGGCCGGGCCCTGGGGGTTCGGGCCACCGGTCACGGCAGGCGGCAGCGGTGCCGCACCGATAAGTTTGGCTTCCCCGTAGCCCACGCGGAACGGCGCAAGAAGTATCAGTATCTCGGCATCAGCTATCAGACAGGGGATCTGGTGAAGGCAATCGTGCCCAATGGCAAGATGGCGGGGCGACAGGTGGGGCGGGTGACCATTCGCTTCCGGCCGAGCTTCCAACTCAACGGCGGCGATGTGCACCCAAAATATCTCACCCGCTTGCAGCGGGCGGATGGATATGAGTATAGCAGGGCGGCGTAGCTGCTATGGGCAGCTGCCGGCCCCGTGGACGCGGGCTTCCGCGGCGCGCTGCCCGTTGCCTCGCCGAGCACCTCTTCCGCACAGCAGGTGCCAGACCTAATCCCCAATACCCAGCGCCCCAGCGTGCTTGCCCGACCCTGACGGCCGTGGTATACTCTGTGCGCGACACCTTCCGCGCTATCGCGGCCCGCACGGGCGAGCGCCACGTCGCGGCTCGGGTTGCTGCTGCTAGCTGGCTAAGTTCGGTGCCCACCGGGGCCAATGCCGCACGCACATCGCCTTCGTCCTTGGGTCGCCCTTGCCGGGCGCGGGGGGCGTTTTTTTGTGCGCGATACTGCGTTCCGGGGTAGGGTAACCTCCGTATTGAACTGGATCCGCGCCGTCGCATCACGGGTATCAGCCACCTCTCTCTTTGCAGGACAGGGGCCGGGGAGGGGTTCCGCGGCGCCACGGACGACAATCACACCTGGGAGACCCGTATGGCCCTCCGCATCTTCAACACGCTCACTCGCCAGAAGGAAGAACTCGTCCCCCTGCAGCCGGGACGAGTGAATATGTACGTTTGCGGGCCTACCGTCTACGATCTGCCGCACATTGGCCACGCCAAGTCGTACGTCTCCTTCGATGGGGTGGTGCGCTACCTGCGTCACCGCGGCTACGATGTCCTCTACGTTCAGAACATCACCGATGTCGGCCACCTCACCGACGACGCAGATGAGGGCGAGGACAAGGTCCTGCGCCGCGCCCGCGAGCGTCGCATCCAGCCAATGGTATTGGTGGAGTACTACATGCGGGAGTACTTCCGCTGCCTGGACGCCCTGAACGTCCTCCGGCCGGATATCTCCCCGCGCGCCACCGGCCATATCCCCGAGATGATCGATCTGATCCAGCGGCTGATCGAGGAGGGCCACGCCTACGTCGCGGAGGGTAATGTCTACTTCGACGTCACCTCGTTTCCCCAGTACGGCAAGCTCTCCCACCGACGGCTGGACGAGCAGGAGATGGGACGTCGTGTCGGTCTGACAGCGGGCAAGCGCCACCCGGCCGACTTCGCGCTCTGGAAGGCCGCCGATCCGTCCCACATCATGCGCTGGAACAGCCCCTGGGGGCCGGGCTACCCTGGCTGGCACATCGAGTGCTCCGCTATGTCGATGAAATACCTGGGAGAGACGTTCGATATCCACGGCGCAGGCGTGGACAATCTCTTCCCGCACAACGAGGATGAGGTCGCCCAGAGCGAGGCCGCCATCCACCGTCCGTTCGCGCGTATCTGGATGCACAACGGCACCGTGCTGGTGGATGGCGAGAAGATGAGCAAATCGAAGGGCAATTTTGTCACCATCGACGAGGGAATCCAGCGCCACGGCGCGATGCGGCTGCGCTTCTACGTGATGAACAGCCACTACCGCAGTCCGCTGGGCTACACGGATGCCGCCGTGGCAGAAGCGGGGCGCGCGTTTGAGCGGCTTCAGATCGCCGTCCAGAGCGCCGCGCGCTACCGCCAGCTGCCCGCTGCCCCGGGTGGCGATGCGGAGGCCGGCGCCCTGCGCGCACAGATCGAGCGCCATCGGCAGGCGTTTTACGAGGCTATGGACGACGACTTCAACACTCCCGCGGCGCTGGCCGCGCTGTTCGGGTTGGCAACGGAGATGAACCGTGTCACCGCCGCGCCCTCTGCTTCGGTGGCGCTCCAGGAGGCGGTCGGCCAGGCATCCCAGACGCTTCTGGAGCTGGGTGAGGTGCTGGGACTCGACTTCCGTCCTCCGGCCCCGGCGGCGGATGACCTGGTGCCGCGCCTGGTGGAGCTGCTGCTGTCACTCCGGCAATCGCTGCGCCAGCAGAAGAACTATGCGGCCGCGGATGAGATCCGTTTCCGACTGCAAGAACTAGGGATCATCGTGGAGGACCGACCGGAGGGTCCGACGTGGCGACGAGCCGCCGGATAACGCTGGTAGGGAGCAGTTAATGCATCGGTTGGAGATGAGCGCGGCGGCGGTGGTGATCGCCGCCGGCCTGCTGTTCGGAATCGATCGGGCGCTCGCCCCCGGGCCGGGCCGCCTGGCGCAGGGATTGTCCATCGGGGGACTGCCAGTGGGGGGGCTGGCGGTAGATGAGGCACGCGCACGGGTGGCAGAACTCGCTCGTCGTGCCGCGGTGACCCCCCTCTATCTCTACTCTAGCCGCCACCGCGCACACACCCGGTTGCAGGAACTGGGAGGCGTGGTGGACGTGGGAGGGGCCATCGCCGCCGCTGAACGGGCCACCCGGAAGCGCTCTGTCGGCTGGTTCCCCTCTCTGCGCGCGCGCTGGTGGCCGCATCCAGAGCAGGAGATCGAGCTGCCCGTACACCTGCGGGCAGACCAGGCGCGGCGCCGGCTGGCGGACCTCGCCGCCGCCGTGCGCGTGCCGCCGGTGAACGCCCGCCTGCGCCTGGCCGACGGCCGGCTGCGCCCAACGCCAGATCGCCCCGGCAGGGAGCTGGACGCCGACGCGCTCGTGCAGCGCATCACGCACGCGCTCCGGCAGCCGCCCGGCCGCGATGGGCTGGTTGCCTCCCTGGAGCAAACGCCCGATTTCCATGCCTGGGCGCGCACCGCCAGGCCGCTCCTGCTGAACGCGCCGTTGCGGAAAGTTCCCGCCGCGACCACCGTTGCCGATCTGGCGGGGATCGACACCATCCTGGCCACCTACAGCACCTCCGCTGGAGGCAGCTCGCGCAACCGGCTTCACAATCTGCGCCTGGCCTGCCAGGCGATTAATGGGGCGCTGCTCCGCCCGGGCGATATCTTTTCCTATAACGAAACCGTGGGCCCACGCAACCGCGCCGCGGGCTTCCGCACAGCACCCGTGATCATCGACGGGCAGCTGGTGCCGGGTACCGGCGGCGGCGTTTGCCAGGTGAGCACCACCGTGTACAACGCCGGATTGCTGGCGGATCTTCAGGTCGTCCGGCGCAGCCACCACACCTTCCCGATCCACTACGCGCCCGCGGGCCGGGACGCCACGGTGGCGCACGGCTCCCTCGACCTGAAGTTGCGCAACCGGTTGGAGCACCCCATCGTGCTGGCCGCGACGCTGGACGGCGCGCGGGTTACCGTGCGCGTCTACGGCCACCACGCGGATCGGCGCGCCGTTACCCTGGTGCGCAGCGGCAGGAGGCCGATCGTGTGGACGCGCGTCGTCCGGCAGGGAGATCGCATCGTTCGCCGCGAGGTGGTCTCCCGGGACGTCTATCGCCTCTCCCGCCCCGTGCGTCCCGCCACCCCGCGGCGGCGGCAGGAGGGTCGGCCGGACGCCCCCGCCGCTCCAGAGCGACCGACCCCGAGTCCGGCCACAGTGCAAGCGGTGGCGGAGCATCCCGCGTCGAGCGTGGCGCGTTGAGGCGTGGCGCAGGCGTTCTGCACGGGATGCCTGGGCTGCACACCTGTTCCACGATCCCGACGCAGTCGGGACCCGGTAGACCAAAATAGCGGTGGGGAGCACGCCCCGCCTCCCTCCTGTACCGGGGTGTCGCTGTGCTTACTCGCCTGCACGTTCACAACTTCGCGCTTATTGACCACGTGGAAATCGACTTCGCCCCCGGCCTCAACGTGCTTACCGGCGAGACGGGCGCGGGGAAGTCGATCCTCATCGACGCGATGACCGCCGCTCTGGGCGAGCGCGCCACCGCCGATTGGGTGCGCACGGGCGCCGACCGCGCCCTGATCGAGGTGGCGTTCGAGGTGGATCCCAACGCAGTCGGGACGGCGGTGGAAGAGTGGACGGAAGAGGGCATAGTGATCCTCAGCCGCGAGATCGCCGCCTCGGGCCGCTCCGTGGCGCGGCTGAACGGCCGCCTGTGCACGGCGGCGGCCCTGCGCGACGCCGCCCGCCACCTGATCGATATCCACGGGCAGCACGAGCACCAGTCGTTGCTCCACCCCGAGCGGCATGTCGAATTCCTGGATGCCTGGGTGGGGGACGAGGCGCTGTGCCTGCGCCGCCAGGCGGCGGAACTCTACGCCGCTCTGCGGGAGGCGCGCACGGTGCTGGAGGATCTGCGTCGTAGCGAACGCGAGCGTGCCCAGCGCCTGGATCTCTACCGCTTTCAGATGGAGGAGATCGGCAGCGCGCGGCTTCGGCCGGGGGAAGAGGAGGAACTTCTCGCCGACCGATCCCGTTTAGCCAATGCGGAGAAGCTCTTTGCGGGGGCGGGGGCGGTACGGGAGCTGCTGACGGATGGAGAGATTGCTGCCACCGACCTGCTGGGCCAGGCAGCCCGCGAGCTGAGTGCGCTGGCGGTGTTGGACCCGGGCCTGAATTCGCTGGTGGAAGACCTGGAGACGGCGTGGGCCGCCGCCCAGGAAGTCGCACGGTCGCTCCGTGGCTACCAGGAGGGGATCGAGTTCAACCCGGAGCGCCTGGAGCAGGTGCAGGAACGCCTGGGAGCGCTCCGCCAGCTTAAGCGGAAGTACGGAGACACTATCCAGGAAATCCTCTCCTACCGGGAGAAGATTGCCGCGGAACTTTGCCGCCTGGAACGCGGGGAAGAGCGTGCCGGCGAGCTGGAGCGGGAGATCACCGCGCGGATCGACGCGCTGAACGAAACGGCGCGCGCGCTCTATGATCTCCGGCTGGCAGCGGCGGATCACCTGGCGGGGGAGATCCGCGGCCATCTGGGTGATCTGGGCATGCAGCGCACGCGCTTCCGCGTCGCCGTCGAGCCACCTCGCCTGGCGGAAGCGGAGGTCCCGGATGGGCTGGCAGGATGGCTGGGGCGCGTGGAGTTTTTGATCTCTCCCAACCCGGGCGAACCAGAGCGGGCCCTGGTGCGCATCGCCTCTGGGGGCGAACTCTCCCGCGTGATGCTGGCACTGAAATCGGCGATGGCCGATGCCAGTCCGGTGCGGATACTCATCTTCGATGAAATCGATGCCGGCGTCGGTGGGCATACGGCCACCGTTCTGGGCCGCAAGCTGAGGGATCTGGCGCGGGGCAATCAGATTCTCTGCGTCACCCATCTGCCGCCGGTGGCCAGCGCGGCGGATACCCACCTCGTGGTCCAGAAGCGCACGCGCGGCGAGCGCACTTCCGTGACCGTACGTCGCTTGAATGAGGAGGAGCGCGTTGGCGAACTCGCCCGCATGCTCGGGGGGTCCCAGGCAACGGCGACTGAGCACGCTCGCCAGCTGCTGGCGACGGCTCGCACAGATGTGGAAACGCCGGTCCCCGGCGCACACGGGACCGGAGGCCAGCGGCCACCCGGTCGGGCGAGCGCGGGTGGACGCACGCACTAAGCAACTCTGCCTGCGGCTCCAGCCGGGCGAGGTGGCGATCATCGACCACGAAGATCTGGATGCCACCGCCGCCACGGCCCTTGCCGATCTTCGCCCCGCCGCGGTGGTGAACGCCGCTCGCTCGATGACCGGTCGCTATCCCAACCTCGGGCCCTCCGTTCTGCTGGCGGCGGGCATCCCGATCCTGGATGAGGTCGGCAGCGCCACGCTGGCGCGCGTGCAAGAGGGCCGGATCGTGGAAGTGCGCCACGACGGCCTCTACGCGGACGGCCAGCGGATAGCAGAGGGACGGCGACTCGATCCGGGGCAGGTGGAAGCCGCCCTCCAGGCAGGACGCGAGAATCTCGCGCAGGAGCTGCGCCGGTTCACCGAGAATACCCTCCGCTACCTGGAGAAGGAGCAGGACCTGGCGTTCCAGGCTGTACCGCTCCCCCCGTTGAAAACGCGTATCCGCGGGCGGCCCGTCCTGGTGGTGGTGCGTGGCTATGGCTATCGGGAGGATCTGGCGGCCACGCGCCTGTTCATCCGCAACGAGAAGCCGGTGCTCATCGCCGTGGACGGAGGCGCGGATGCCCTCCTGGAAAGCGGGCTGAAACCGGATCTCCTGGTGGGCGATATGGACAGCTCCAGCGTCGCCGCCCTTAAGTGCGGGGCGGAACTGGTGGTCCATACCTACGCGGACGGGCGCCCCAGCCCGGGGCTGCAGCGGGTCGAGTCGCTCGGATTGCCGGCGCACACGCTTGCCTTCCCGGGGACCTCGGAGGATGTGGCGCTGCTCCTGGCGCACCAGGCGGGTGCTGAGCTGATCGTCGCCGTGGGCACGCACTTTTCGCTAGTGGAATTCCTGGATAAACGCCGCCCCGGAATGGCTTCCACGTTCCTCACCCGATTGCGGATCGGGTCGCTGCTCGTGGATGCGAAGGGGGTTAGTCGCCTCTATCGGCCCGCGCTCTCTCTCGCCTGGCTGGCAGGGCTGCTGGGATCAGCGGCGCTGTGCTTCTTTATCATCTACCTGCACTCGCCCACGCTGCAGTCCTGGCTACGCGCCTTTGGTATGTCGCTCGAAATCTGGCTGCGGAGGCACGGCCTGCGATGATGGACCTTCGTTACCACGTGGCCACCCTCATCGCCATCTTCCTGGGGCTGGGCGTGGGCGTGATGCTGGGCGGCTCCCAGTTCAATGCTGAAAAGTACGAGCAGATGCTGCGGCGGCTGGAGCAAGGCCAGGAGGAGCTGCGGCAGCAGTACGATGCGATTCAACAGGAGAGCGCGCGGGACAAGCGCGTCCTCCAGCAGCGGGAAACCGCCCTGCGCACGCTGCTGCCCCTCGCCCTGCGCCAGCGGCTGCCTTCCGGGGCGCGCCTGGCGGTGATCTGGTGCGGGGACTGGCAGAGCCGTCCCTTCTGGAGCGACCTGGAGAGCGCCATCCGATCTGCCGGAGGTCAGGTGGTCTCCGTGACCACCGTGCCGGACGATCTGTCGCCGCTCCCGCCCGAGGTGCGCGCGCGCGCGATCTCCCGCCTGGGGAACCGCGCCACTTCGGTGGGGGGCAAGTATGAGGCCCTGCGGTGGTTCGTGCGCGGCATGTGCGACGGCGATTACGGCCAGCGATTGGCAGAACTGGGGGACGCAGCGGGGTTAGCCCTGGATGGCAACTACAGCGATCCGGTGCGCCGCTTCCTCCTGCTCTGCTCCGCCACTACCCCCGAGCGCCAGCAGCGGGCGCAGGCGGGAGATATCCCGGAGATCGTGATTGCGGACGCCGCGCTCGAACTGGGCGCGCGCGTGGTGGCCGCGGAGGCGGAAGGCACCGAGGAATCGCTCGTGCGCCTCCTGGGGGCGCGCGGATTGCCGACCGTGGACAACGTGGACACCGCCGCCGGGCAGCTCTCCGTGGTCCTGTGTCTGGCGGGACAGGACGGGCAGTTCGGCAGCAAGCCAGGGGTTACGGCCCCCATCCCGCCGCTCTCTCCGTCGCCGTAGGCCTCGGGACAAGCGTACCGCCAAGACGCCAATCGGCCACGCGTCCCTGCCCTTTTGGAGTGCGGTGGCAAGCCGCCGCTTTCGTGGCTGTACGGCCTCCGGAACTCGTCTAATCTGTGGTCCTGCCCGCGAACGGCGCACTGCGAGGCCGGGCGGTTGCCCTGTGCGTCGATCCTGACGTTTCCGAAGTGAGGACCTGCGATGGCACAAGAACCCAAACACACCGTGGGCGCCATCCAGCGTCGGGTGGGTGAGCGAGGGTCGCGGGGATATACGGCGGGTAGCCTTCCACGGCGCGCGGCGAAGCCGTTCGCAGCAGCCTGTCTGCTTGTCCTGGCCGGTTGCTCTGCCTGGCGGCAGAAGCCCGCCAGCGGACCGTCGCCCGCTGTAGCGGGGCGGGCCGGCCAGAACGAACCCTTAAGGGAACTGTGGCGTTATCCTGTGCGCCGGGCTGGTGGCCTCGCCGTGGGAGATCTCGATGGTGACGCCAGGTCTGAGATCATTGTCTCTACCCGAGACAGCGGGGTAGTGCTGGATGTGTCGGGCCGGCGCCAGCGGAACCTGCGCTTCGACCGTGGGAGCGGCATTCTGGAGTTCGGTCGCCGCGGGCGCGGTGGGTTCCTGGTCAGCTTTCGCACCTGGGGGCACGCAGTGGTGGCTTACGACGGCGCGGGCAGGCTGCTCTGGATCTATCGTGGAGATGACTTCGGCGTCGACTGGGCCTGCCCCGTGGACGTTGGGGATAAGGACGGGGACTTGGTGGCGGTGGGCTACAACGGCTGGGGCGGATCGCATCTGGTCAACTCGAATGGCACGCAGAGGTGGCAGGCTCGCGACCTGGGCAACGTGTGGAGCGTGGCGGGCGCGCGGCTCGCGAGGGGCGCGCCCGCCTCGATCGTGTGCGCCCACGGGGGCGGCACCGTTCTCGTCTACGACGTGCGCGGCCGCCGTACGAAGGAGATCAAGCTTGCGACGTACGTGCACTCGGTCTACGGAGCGGATATCGACGGAGATGACGTGGACGAAGTGCTCACGCTAGGCCCCCCCCCGTCTGGGCTGGGGAGCCGAGGAGGATGTATTATCTGTCCTGAACGCGGATGGCCGCATTCGCTGGAGCTACCGCACGAACGGCCCAGGCCCTCCCGAGGGGCTGCCAGTAGCTGTGGGTCGTTTCGTGGGGCTGGGGCGCCAGGTGGTGGTAGGCAGCACGGACGGTACCCTGACGCTGCTCGACCGCAACGGTCAGGTCACGGCTCAAGCGGGCATCGGCCAGGGGGCAGAAGCGTTGCGCACCCTACAGCGGCACGCCCCATCCCCCGATGTGCTGGTAGTACTGACATCGTCAGCCTGCACGGCTTACGAGTGGAAGGTCGGGCACACCCAGGGTGCTCGTTAAGCATAGGTCTCCCGGTGCAGTAAAAGGGAGATCCCACGCACCCGGCGGCGCGCCTATGGGGCCGGTGAGCGACGTGGCCCTCGGATTAGAGCGATCCCCAGCCATCACCATCCTCATTCCCGCCTTCCGGGAGGGAAAGCGCATCGCTGCCACCGTGGCCGCCGCCCGGCGGGGCGCGGAGGGGTGGGGGCCGGTGGAAATCGTCGTGGTGGACGATGGCTCCCCGGACGACACCGCCGCCCAGGCCGAGGCGGCGGGCGCAGACCGCGTGCTTCGGCTGGCCCGTAACCGCGGCAAAGGCGGGGCCCTGCGTGCGGGGCTGGCGGCGGCCGGCGGCGACCTCCTGGTGACTCTGGACGCAGACCTGGGTGAGAGCGCCATCGGCTGGCCCGCGCTCGCCGCGCCGATAGCCGCCGGCGAAGCCGATCTCACCATCGCCGTGCTCCCGCCTGTGGGTAAGGCGGGGGGATTCGGCTGGGCGCTGCGCGCCGCGCGGTGGGGCGTGCAAATGCTCACCGGGCGCCGCCTGGAAGCGCCCCTTTCCGGCCAGCGGGCGTTCTCTCGCACCACCTGGGAGCAGATCGGCCGCCTGGATCCCGGATTCGGGGCGGAAGTGGGCATGGACGTGGATGCCCTGCGCGCGGGGCTGCGTGTGGTGGAAATTCGCACCGACATGTGCCACCGGCCCACAGGTCGCACGCTGCCCGGGTTCGCGCACCGGGCGCGGCAGATGGTCGCCGTGCTGCGGGCGCTGGCGCGGCGGATGGGCGGGCAGTAACCGCCAATGAACGCCGATGGACGCAGATAGGGATGGGTAAAACGAGAAGACGATGTAACGAGGAGATAACCGATGATCCGTTCAGGTGTTGCTGGCGCTGTCTGGCTTCTCTGATCTGCGTTTATCTGTGGTTCCACTTCCGACTGGCATGGACTCGCTTGGCTCGTTGCTGATCGCTGCTGGTGGGGGTGCGGTCGCAGGTGCGGCGATCACCCGGCCCCTGGCGTGGCTGCTGGCGAAGGCGGGCCTGCAGCGGCGCAACTTCGCGGGCGAGCCGGTGGTGACCGCCGTGGGGCTGGCGGTCGCGTTCCCTGGCGCTCTCGCCCCGGTGCTCTTCGGCGGGGACAGCCGGGCGACCGTCGTGGCGGCAACGATAGCCGCGTTTATGGGGCTGGGCCTGCTGGACGACGTGAAGGGTCGGCACGGCGGGGGCGGCTTTCGAGGGCACTTCTCCCAACTGTGTCGGGACGGCCGACTGACCACCGGCGCCCTGAAGGTGCTGGGCGGCGGCGCCGCGGCGCTCGCCGCCGCCGCGTGGCTGTTTCCACCGGTGAACGCGGCAGGGGTCATCCGCGTGCTGGTTGCCGCGGGGCTGATCGCCCTGTCTGCTAACTTTCTGAACCTGCTGGACCTCCGCCCTCTGCGCGCGCTCAAGGTCTTCGCCCTGCCTGGGCTGGCGCTGGCGCTGGCGGGAGGGGCGCCGGGAACGGCGCTCGCGGCAATGCTGGGCGCAGGGGCTATCTACGCCCCCGCGGAAGCACGTCGCCGCGTGATGCTCGGCGACGCGGGGTCGAATCCCCTCGGCGCTGCCCTCGGCCTGGCTGCCGCTGGCGCGCTGCCCCTATGGGCGCAGGGTCTTGCCGTGGCAGCCCTGGCGGTAGTGCATCTCTATGCCGAGTCGGGCTCGATCAGCGCGTGGATCGACGCCCACCCGTGGGTGGCGCGGCTGGATCGGTGGGGGTGGTCCGGTCCGGGGAACCCATAGCCCTCCGCGAGAAACCCGCCGGGCAGAGATAAGCGCCCGCCAGAGGGACTGCCCGGCCGCGCGTTCTGTGGTACACCGCAAGGACATCAGGGGTGAGGGAGAACGGGAGCCCGCACTCCGAATGCTCAACGCCTGACGACCCGTTTCCATCCCCTTTGTCGGCTCTCCCGTTGTCCCGTTGCCGGGGTGCAGGAGATGCTCCCCCGCCGGCCGAAAGGCTTCCAGGCTACGGAGCAGCGGCCGTAGGAGGGCGGGAGGACAGGATTAGCCGCAGAGGCGCGGGGAGCACGGAGGGCGGGGGAACAGGGGCGCACAGGTTCAGCGCCTGGTATTCCTCTACCCTTCCACATCCCCATTCCCTTTCTCCGCGTCCCTGGTGCTTCTCTGGTCTTGATAGGCGAGTCCGAGGAGGAGCCAAATGATCCGTCTGGGAGTTGTCGACTTTGATACCTCGCACTCCATCGAGTTCACCAAGCGATTGAACCACAGGCTTTGTCCGGAGGACCAGTGGGTGGACGGGGCGGAGGTGGTGGTCGGCTGCGTCTTTCCTTCGGCGATCACTCCCCAGGAGATCATAGATCGGTACGTGGACACGTTCACGAAGGAATTCGGCCTGCCGTTGGTGGACCACCCCGAGAAGATGCTGGG
This sequence comes from Armatimonadota bacterium, assembly GCA_016199525.1. Classification (GTDB taxonomy): domain Bacteria; phylum Armatimonadota; class SYMT01; order SYMT01; family JACQGL01; genus JACQGL01. Next base: position 2,976 of record JACQGL010000134.1, on the reverse strand, counting down.
GCGGATCGATGGCGTCTTCATCGAAGCGGTGGATGGCAGCGTCCACCTCGAACGCGCGCTGCCGTTCCTGAACGCGGGAGTGCCGCTGTTCATCGACAAGCCGTTCACCTGCTCGGTTGCCGAAGCGCGGGACCTGATCCGCACGACAGAGCGAAACAACGTGCCGATTTTCTCCTCTTCCTCGCTGCGTTACGCGCCGGAAGTGGTGGAGTTTCTCGCGCGTCGGGAGGAAACGGGGGCAGTGATCGGCTGCGAGGCGTTCAGTCCCGCCAGTCTGCACCCCCGCAACCCCGGCCTCTGCCACTATGGCATCCACGGGGTGGAGACGCTCTACGCGTTGATGGGCGCGGGCTGTGAAACGGTGGGGTGTACCGAGACGGAAGGGACGACGATGGTCACGGGGCGCTGGAAAGATGGCCGGATCGGCACCTTGCGCGGCATCCGGCAGGGCGCGGGCGGCTATGGCGCCACGCTCTTCTGCGAGAAGGGCATCTACCATCTGCCGATGGGCACCAACTTCATCTACCGGGAGCTGCTCAAGCAGGTGGTGAGTTTCTTCCAGACTGGGCAACCGCCGGTGGCGCCGGCGGTTACGCTGGAGATCATCGCCTTTATAGAAGCGGCGCTCGCGTCCGCGCGGGCGGGCGGCCAGGCGCAGGTGCTGGAGGTCTGATGGCTGCCTGCCCCGAAAGCTTTCGGGGCCTGCTTCCCGCAGTAGCGGAAACGGTTCGGGAGTGTGGGGTGCGGGGACCTGAAGACCTCAATGCCTCAACCCCTGAACGCCCGACCCCTAACGCCCCACGCTTGAGGAGTGCTATGCCTGCACCTGCCGATACGCTAACCATCGACTGGGTGGATGGCGGCGTGCGCTTGATCGACCAGCGTCGGCTCCCGGAGGAGTTTGTCCTCCTGGATCTGCGAGACTATGGCGATCTGGCGGAGGCGATCCGGAGCATGGCGGTGCGCGGCGCGCCCGCCCTGGGTGTGGCGGGCGCGCTCGGAGTGGCGCTCGCCGCGGCGCAGATGGCGGGCGAACGGGAGCAGGTGTTCTGGGAGGGGCTGGCGCAGGCAGCAGACCACCTGCGGGGCACGCGGCCGACGGCGGTCAACCTGTTCGGCGGCATCGAGCGCGCCTTTCGGGCGGCGGCGGCGCATCGCGCCGAAGGCCCGGCCGGGGCGGCGGCCGCTGCCCTGGCGGAAGCGCGCACGATGATCGAGGAGGACATCGCCGCTAACCGGGAAATGGGCCGCCACGGCGCCGCGCTGCTGCCGGACCAGGGGAACGTGCTCACCCACTGCAACACTGGCTCGCTCGCCACCGTCCACTACGGCACGGCTCTGGGCGTGGTGCGGGCGGCGGTGGAAATGGGCCACCGCCTGCACGTGTGGGTGAGTGAAACGCGCCCGCGGTTGCAGGGTGCCAAACTCACCGCCTGGGAGTGCCAGCAGCTGGGTATCTCGCACACGCTGATCGCCGATAACGTGGCCGGGTGGCTGATGCGCCAGGGCCGTGTGGACGCCGTCATCGTGGGCGCGGATCGCGTGGCTGCCAACGGCGATACCGCCAACAAGATTGGGACCTACAGCCTGGCGGTGCTCGCGCGCGCGCACAGGGTACCCTTTTATGTGGCGGCGCCGGTTTCCACCATCGACCGGCAGCTGGCGTCGGGGGAGGCGATCCCGATTGAGGAGCGGTCTGCCGAGGAGGTTACCACCGTTTCGGGGCGGCGCATCACGCCTCCGGGGGTGGTGGCCTACAACCCGGCGTTCGACGTGACGCCCGCGCGGCTGATTTCCGCCCTGATTACCGAGCGAGGGGTCGCCCGGCCGCCCACTACCGAGTCTCTGCAGGAGCTATTCCCAACGCCCGCTACGGCGGGCCCTTGCCTGTGAGGCGTGCGGCATGCTCTCGCACCGTTCGCCCAACGACCCGCCGCCGCGCGGCTGGAGGCTGAAAAGGCATGAAATTGCTAGCCCATCGTCTGATCCGTGACGTACTGGACTTTCCGAAGGCGGGCATCGTATTTAAAGATATTACTCCTGTTCTGCTCCACCCCGTCGCGTTCCGGGAGACCATCGATCAGATGCTGGGGTACGCGCGCCGGCGGCCAGTAGACGTGGTGGTGGGTATCGAGAGCCGCGGGTTCATCTTCGGAGCACCGATCGCCCTGGAGCTGGGCGTGGGCTATGTGCCCGTGCGCAAGCTAGGTAAGCTGCCGGGGGAAACGATCCGCCAGGAATACGCTCTGGAATACGGCACGAACACGGTAGAAATGCACAAAGACGCCATCCGATCCGGCCAGCGAGTGCTCATTGTGGATGATCTGCTCGCCACAGGGGGAACTTCGAAGGCAACGACGCAGCTGGTGGAGGCGGCGGGTGGCGAGGTATCCGCGCTCATCTTCCTGGTGGAACTGGCGTTTCTGAACGGTCGCGAGCTGCTCACCGGCTACGACGTCTACAGCTTGGTGGAGTACTGAGCGCGGCGCGCTCGCGCGCGCAGTCCTTCCAGAAGTCCGTCCGCCAGCGCGCCGCCGCGATAGACCACCCCTAGCGGCGCATGCGGCTTGGAGTCGCCGTGGAAATCAGAGCCGCCACTAACCACCAGGTCAAGGCGGCGCGCGATGTCCAGATACAGTTCCGTCTCTTCGGGCGAGTGCTGGGAGTAGTAGCACTCCAGCCCATCCAGGCCGGCATCTCGCCACGCCGCGATCGCTTGCTCCAGGCGAGCGATATTCGGAAACTCCAGGTATTTCGGGTGGGCGAGCACGGCCGTGCCGCCTGCCAGGTGGATGAGATCAATCGCCTCCACCGGGGTGAGCTTCACCTTGGGGATGCAGCACGGTGCGTTGTCGGCCAGGTACCGGTCGAAGGCCTCCTGTGTGGAGGCCACCACCCCCTGCTTCACCAGTGCCTTCGCCATGTGCGGGCGGCCGACCTGACCTCCACCGGCCTCCGCCACCACATCCTCCATAG
>JACQGL010000138.1 GCA_016199525.1 Armatimonadota bacterium | reverse complement strand
TCCTGCGCGATGAGCTGGCCGTCGAGCCTGGTCCCACCATGCGTGCGGCTTACGAGCAACTCGTGGCCTCGGACGTGCCTCCCTTACTGACTGCCACGACGCCAGTGACGACTTCCCCCCTGGTTGGGCGCAAGACCGAACAGGCTCGCGCGCACGCCATCTGGCAGACCGCCGCGAATGGACGGCCCCTGATGCTGGCGCTGACCGGTGAGGCCGGCCTTGGCAAGACGCGCCTGGCCATGGAGGTGCTGGCCTGGGCTGGCCGCCAGGGCGTCGCAACGGCCATCGCCCAGTGTTACGCGGCCGAGGGCGATCTGGCCTATGCCCCCGTCACCGCCTGGCTGCGCTCCGAAGCGATACGTCCGCGCCTGGCCCAGCTCGCATCTGTATGGCTGAGCGAGGTGGCACGCCTGGCGCCCGAAGTGCTGGCCGGGCGCCCGGACGCGGCCAATCCTAGACCACTGACCGAGCGCTGGCAGCGTCAGAGGCTATTCGAAGCCCTGGCGCGGGCTATGCTGACCGGCGACCGTCCACTGCTGCTGCTGATTGACGATCTGCCGTGGTGTGACCGCGACACGCTGGAGTGGCTGCACTTTCTGCTGCGCTACGCGCCACGGGCGCGCCTGCTGGTGCTGGCCACCTTGCGCCCGGAGGAGGCCGGCCCCGATCATCCTTTGGTGGCGCTGATGAACGACCTGCGCCGGAGCGGCCAGTTGACGGAAATGGCACTCATGCCGCTGAGCCCGGCGGAAACCGCCGAGTTGGCTGAGTACCTGGCCGGGCGGACGCTCGCAGGCGGGGAAGCGTCCGGCCTGTATGCCGAGACTGAGGGGAATCCCCTGTTCGTGCTCGAAACCCTGCGCGCTGGTTGGGCGGTCCAGTCGGCTGGAGCCGGCCCGGACACGGAGAGCCCAACCGAGACGACAGTGCCACCGGGGGTGCAGTCGGTGATTGCTCAGCGGCTTTGGCAGCTCACCCCAGAGGCGCGCGAGCTATTGGACGTTGCGGCCGTGATGGGCCGCTCATTCAACGTCCGGGTGCTTGAGCGCGCCGGCGGGGTTGCCGAGGCCGTGCTCGTGCGTGGCCTGGACGAGTTGTGGCAACGCCGCATCGTGCGCGAACAGGGCACCGAGGCGTACGACTTCAGCCATGATCTGCTGCGTCAAGTGGTCTACAGCCAGCTGAGCCCCGTGCGCCGGCGTGTACTGCACCGGCACGTTGCCGAAGCGCTGGAAGCCGAGCACGCCAGCAACCTGGAAGCCATCAGCGGCCAGTTGGCCGCTCACTACGAACACGCCGGGGACGGGGAGCGCGCCGCCACGTATTACGAGAAGGCGGCGGATGCAGCGCAGCGCGTGTACGCCAATGCCGAAGCGACCGGCCATCTGCGGCGCGCGCTGAAACTGCTCGCCCCGTTGACTGAGCCTGACCAGGGGGCCCGGTCCGCAGCGCTCGCCGAGCGTCTCGGCGATCTGCTGCACCTCAGCGGGCAATATGCCGAAGCCCGCGAGGCCTATCAGCACGGCCTGGAGCTGGTCGCAAGCGAACGTCGGCAAGAACGGGCAAACCTTCGGCGCAAGATAGGCAACGTCTGGCGCGACCAGTATTGTTACGACGAAGCCTTTGGCGCCTATGCCGCGGCTCTGGCTGAGCTGAGCCTATCGTCCGATGTCGCCCGGCCGGAGCTCTGGCAGTCGTGGATCCAAATCCAGATGGATCGCTTCCAGACACACTACTGGTTGGCGCAAGTGCCGGAGATGTTCGGTCTAGTCGAGGCGCTTCGGCCGGCGGTCGAGCGCTATGGCTCGCCGCTCCAACGCGCGCGCATCAGCCAAATGCTATGGTTCGCCAGCCTCCGACGCGACCGTACCGGATCCGATGAGGCGGTGAAGTATTCCGCGGGCTACCTGGAAGAGGTGCAGGCGGCCGGGGCAAGCGATGCCTTGCCTGCCGCGCGGTTTCAGCACGGCATGGCACTCTTCCTGCGCGGCGACCTTGACCTTGCCGAGCAGGAGATGCTCACCGCCCTGGAGGTGGCCCAGAAGAAGCACGACGTGTCGCTGGAGGCGCGCTGCCTGACCTACCTGACGATAATCAGCCGCCAGCGCCAGCGAGTCGAAGCGGTCCGCGATTACGCGGAGCGCAGCCTGCTCGTCGCGACCCTGGTCCAGATGCCCGATTACATCGGCGCCGCCGCCGGCAACCGGGCCTGGATCGCCTGGCGGTCCGGTGACCTCGACCAGGCTTATGCCCATGGGCAGCAGGCCCTGACGGAGTGGAGTCAGACGCGGCTGTATTTCTCCGCCCAGTGGACCGCGTTGTGGCCGCTGCTCGCCGTTGCGCTGGCCCGCGGCAATATCCCAGAAGCGGTCACGTACGCGCGGGCGCTGCTCGACCCCAAGCAGTACCTCCAGCCCCAAGTCTTAGAGGCTGCTCTGACTAAGGCCATCCATTCGGTAGACGCCGGCGACGAGGCGGCGGCCCGGACGGCGCTGGAAGGCGCGCAGAGCCCGGCCGTCGCCCTCGGTTATCTCTGATTTGCTGCTGAAACGCTTTTGAAGCGCCTGTTTCTTAAACTGTGTGTGGATTGAACGGCAGGTGCAGCCAACGCCGGACCGCATGGAGACCCTGAAGGCCATTGGTCCAGGCATTCGCTCTGGACCTCGGTGAAAGGAAAGGCAGCAATGACCAGTCAACACCCTCTGCGAGTTGGAATCGCCGGTTGTGGCTATCAAGGCAATGAGCTGGCCAGAGCCGTCGCCCGCATCGATGAGCTGCGCCTGGTGGCCTGCGCCGACCCCGACTTGGCCGCAGCGAGCCGGGCGGCGGCCATGGCCCCCGACGCCAGCACTCACCCTTCGGTAGAAGCGCTGCTCGGCGAGAGCGAAGTGGATGCGATCCTGATTGCCACCCCGCACCACGTGTTGGCCCCGGCCGCCCTGGCGGCGGTGCGCGCCGGCAAACACGTGATGGCCGAAAAGCCCATTGCACTCAACGCGCGCGAAGCGGCCGAGATTGAAGCCGCCGTCGCTGAAGCCGGCGTCTGTTACATGGCCGGTTACTCGTTCCGTTATTCCATGGCCAAGCACGTCCACGATCTGATCGCCGCGGGGGCGGCCGGCGAGATTCAGGCGATCACGGGCGCGATCGGATTCGCGCCGTTGGCGAAAGAGGGGTGGACGGCCTTTCCCGAGAGCGGCGGCGGGCCACTGCTGTACGTCGGCTCGCATCTGGTGGACATGTTCTTGTGGTTCCTGGGCGACGATGCGGTGGAAGTCTATGCCGACGTCCGCCGCCGCGCCGATACGGGCGCGGACGACACGAGCGCGTTCCAGGTGCGCTTTGCGCGCGGGGCCGTGGCCCAGGGCCTGGTGACCCAGGCCGCGGCGTCGTTCTTCTATACGTTGGACATCCAAGGGCGGGATGGCCGAGTCTTTCTGCGCGGCGCCAATTTCCTGCAGTATGAGATCGAAGTGGCGAGCCGGGCACTGACGGCCTATGCGCAGCCGTGTGTGATCCGGCCACTCGTCGGGCCGGACAACGTGACCACCATGTTGGTGCCCGAGCTCAAGGCCTTTGCCCAGGCCATCCGGGAGGGCCAACCCGCGCCCATCACCGCCCACGATGGGCGGCGCGTGCTGCAGGTGCTCGACGCGGTCGTCCAGTCGGGTCGGGAGCGTTGCCCAGTCCTGATAAGGGACGAGCGGGCCAGCGCACTCGTGGGCTAACGCCCCGTGGTGCGGCCGCGAGCACAACGATTATCGGCTTGTTGAGCGGATGTAAAAAGGAGATCTCCCATGTCAACCGAACGAACCCGAGAGACGATGGAGGCCTACCTCGACGCGCTGATGAAGCGCGGAGCGTACGGCCAGTATTTCACCGATGCGGTCACCTTCACGCTCATGGGCTCGGGTCAGGCCGTGCAGGGCCAGCCGGCGGTGGAAGGATTCATCCGCTTCCTGCACGAGCAGGCCTTTGACGCGCAGCCTCGAGTCAGGACCGTGATCAGCGGCGATGGGCAGGCCGCGCTTGAGGCTGACTTCATCGGCACGCACGCGGGCGAGTTCCTGGGCGTGCCCGCCACGGGCCGGTCGGTCCACGTGCCCTACTCGGTGACTTATGATTTGGCGGGCGACAAGATCACGGCGCTGCGCGTCTATATGCCGATGGACGTGCTCATGCAGCAGCTCAGCGCCTCGGCGCCTGCGCCGGCAGGCGCATGAACGTGCCGACCTCCCGGGCGAAGCGAAACTCGACGGTTTCGCCCGGGAGGCAGCTCATCGCCTTCCAGCATACTACCGAATCATCGCGGAGATGCACAATGGACAAAGGAGGCGGGCATGCCAGCGGCCCCTCCCACCGTGTTGTCGGTGATCAATCCCACTGTAC
>JACQGL010000017.1 GCA_016199525.1 Armatimonadota bacterium | reverse complement strand
CTCTCATCCTTCAACGCCACGCACAGGGCGGGGACGGCGCCCGCGTCCCCAATCTCCCCCAGCGCCGCCGCTGCCTCCCACCGCACGTCCCAATCTCCACCCTGCAGCGCCGCGCACAGGGCGGGGACGGCGCCCGCGTCCCCAATCCGCCCCAGCGCCGCCGCCGCCCTCCGCCGCACGTCCTCATCCCTATCCTTCAAGCGTGCTATCAGTCGGGCGACCTCATCCATCTTCCTCACCTCAGCCGCACCACCAGCTCGTTCACCCGTAGCGGTTGCTTGCGCACCAGATCCTCCACCGTGGTGCAGAGCCAGCGGTCGGCATTGACGGAATAGGTGACCCGCAGCCGGGGGGAAGAGCCGCGGCCGGCGGGGCGGAGCGGCAACGCCGGGTCGGCGGGATTCAGCGCCACCACCAGCGCGCGCTCGTGCTCGCCTGGCGGCGCCCAGGTGCGGGTGCCGTTGGGGCGCTCCTGCCAGGGGACCGGCGCCTGGCCCAGGCGGCCTACTTCGCACACGCTGAAGCGCATCTCGGTCATCCCCGGGTAGTCCGCGTAGTAGCGCACCGCGAAGTCGGAAGACGTGGGGTAGCGGGTGCGCCGGGGGATGAGCAGCTCGTACTCCACGGCGTGTGTCTGCTCGTTCTGAACCGCCAGAGCGTAGTCGTGGTAGATGAAGTCATCCACCGCCACGCCGCTCGCAAATCTGGCCGCGCCCAGGGCTACCGCCTGGAAGACGTAAGCGGGATCGTGGCGCACTACCGCGTCTGGGAAGGCGTTGTCCACCACCGCCGCCACCTCCGGCAGCAGCGTAGAGCCGCCCACGAGCAGCGCCTCGTCCACCTCCATTCCCTCGTTCGCCAGCTCCCGCTGGATCTCCCCCAGGGCGGCGCGCAGCTGGTCGTAGAGCCCGCGCCCGTCCAGCAGGCGTACCAGATCGTCGCGGGTCACCGGATAGCGCAGCCCCCGCCAGCGGAACTCGCCCCGAAAGATTTCGGGGCTCACCAGCTCCTTCACCCGCGCGGCTTCCCAGCGGACATCCTGCGGCCATTCCGGCAGGTGAAGCAACTGCGGACCGACCAGGTGCTCGACCAGCCAGCGATCCACGTCATCGCCACCCAGGGGGAGCATATGCTTGGCGAGGACGGGAGCGGCCCCGGTCCGGGCGGCGTGGGGCCCCAGGCGGACGGCGGCCAGGTCCAGGGTGCCGCCGCCAAAGTCGAGCACGAGCAGCGTCTCGTCGCGCGCCACGTTCACGCCGTAACCGAGGGCGGCGGCCACGGGTTCATCCAGCGAGCGGAAGCTACGGACGCCCAGGCGCTTCACCAGGGCCTGCAGCTCGGCGCGGTAGGGCTCGTAGAAGCCTACGGGGGCGGGGATGGTCAGATCGGTGACGCGCGCGCCGGAGAACCGCCGCAGCACGGCCAGCAATCCCTGGAGGAACAGGCCGGCGATCTCCCGCGCCGAGACCTCCTGGTCGCCGGCGCGCACCATCGGCCGGTGCGGCTCGCTCCCCAGGTAGCGCTTGAAGCCCTGCGCATAGCCGGGCGACTGCCCGTCCCAGTTCCGGTCCAGCGCCGGCTGGCCGATGTGCATCTCACGGACGGTGCGGCGGAAGAAGAGAAGCCAGGGCCGCACCTTCTCGGAGAGGTGCACGGCGGAGGGAATAAGCGGCGATTGCTCGGCAGGCAGCTTGCGGCTGAGGTCGGGCACGTGCACGACGCGCACGCTCCCCTCCTCCGCCATCGCGGCAACGGTGTTGGTGGTGCCGAGGTCTATAGCCCAGTGGGCTGGCATGGCACACGCCTGGTGGGCTCCTCACCCCTGCCGGAGCATCTGGCGCAGTTCGGTAATGTTCCCCGCGTTGGCCAGCGCGTCTTCGTAACTAACCGCTCGCGCCTGGTAGAGCCGCTCCAGCGACTGGTTCAGGGTGTTCATCCCGAAGTGTCGACCATCGCGCACCGCCGCGTAGAGTTCTCCCGTGTTACCTTCCTCGATGTGCTTGCGCACCGTGGGGGTATTGATCATTACCTCCACCGCGGGGATGCGGCCCGGCTGCCCCTGGTACTTGAGCAGCCGCTGAGAAATGACGCCCGTCAGGCAGGCGGCGAGCTGGCCGCGGACCTGGCCCTTCTCGTGCGGGGGGAAGGCGTTAATGATGCGATCTACCGTGGCAACGGCGGAGGTGGTATGCAGACTGGAGAGGACCAGGTGGCCCATCTCGGCGGCGGTCATGGCGATGGCCATCGTCTGCGCATCCCGCATCTCGCCGATCATGATCGCGTCGGGCGACTGGCGGAGGACGCTGCGCAGCGCGGCCGCGAAGGTGCGGGTATCGCGCCCCACTTCCCGCTGGTAGACCACGCACCGTTTGTCCTCGAAGAGGTACTCAATCGGGTCTTCGATGGTGATGACGTTGCCCTGGCGGGAGCTATTGATGTGGTCGATCAGGGCGGCCAGCGTGGTAGACTTACCGCTACCCGTGGGGCCCGTAACGACGATGAATCCCTGCCGATGATTCGCCAGATCGCGCAACACTGGTGGAAGGTGCAGCTCTTCAATGGTGTAGGGGCGCAGCGGGATGATGCGCAGCGCCGCAGCAACTGTGCTTTGCTGAAGGAACAGGTTCGCCCGTACGCGCACCAGCTCGGGGATGGTAAACACGAGGTCAACTTCATTCCGCTCCGCCAGGGCACGCATCTGGGCCTCGGCGATCTCAGGGATGCTTATCTCTTTGGCGCCCTCCACTGAGAACCTGAGGACGTAGTCCCGGCTGGCCGTATAAATGATAGAGCGCGCCAGCTCCTCCATTTCATCCGCGGTGAGGGCGGGAACATTGGTGGTCACCACGGTGCCGTCGATACGCAGGGCAGGCGGGCTGCCCGACTTCAAGAGCAGGTCAGAAGCGCGGTGGCGAAGCGCCAGCTGCAGGAGCTCGTGAATGTTGATCACTGCACTCCCCCGAAGGACAGTTCGGCGTGTCGGTTTGTGGTAGCCTATTATAACTATACCGCTGTCGCTTGGGAAATGCTGGAGAAGCAGGCGATCGGGAGTCCTGGACGTCCAGATAGGCGGATTCCCTGCGCGACCACAAACACACAAGGCGGCTGGCCGCAACGGGGCTTGGGTCAGGCGGTGGCGCCCCTGGTCATTCTGGCTTGGGTGCTAGCAAAACAGCCAGCAGCAGGCCCCGAAAGCTCCGGCACAGAGCCGTCCCGAAAGCTTTCGGGATCGGGCTT
>JACQGL010000135.1 GCA_016199525.1 Armatimonadota bacterium | reverse complement strand
GCGGTGGGTTGTGGTGGGCCTATCGCTGGGCGCGCAATCGCGCTGAGGCGGCGGTCTTCGGCCTGTTGCTGATACTTATCGTGGCCGTCGTGTTCGCGCGCTATCTGCCAGATACCGCCCGACAGGGTCTGGCGCAGGGCGTCGGGCTGGGGCTGCTTTTCGTGGTGGGTGCAGGAGCGGTCGGTGTGCACCGCCGCTCCGCCGCCGAGCGCCGTGCCCGGAGCGAGGAACGGAAAAACGAGGAAACGAGGCAGGATCGGAACTGAGCGTTTACCGCCACGAATGAGCGAGCGGGCGCCCAATGAGCGAGGGGAAGAGTGGCGACAGTTCCGCGCTCCGGGGCGGGGTGCGCGGCGGTTCTGGCTGCGGCTGGCAGGGTTCGCAGGCGGGGCGCTCCTCTGGACCAGTGCCGGCTGGGCCGTGGGGGCCGCGGGCTGGCTGATCCCCGCGGGGCTGCCTGCCGGAATTCAGCCGGTGCTGATCCTGGCAGGCGGACTGGCGGGCAGCATCTTGGGAGACTGCGGCCCCTGGAATCGTGCGCGCGCCCCCGAGGGAGTGCCGGTGATGCTGCTCCTGGCAGTGGCGGGCGCGGCGATCAACGCTACCTTTCTGGAGATCATGCACGCGCCGCTAACACCTTACTTGCGGCGCTCCACCCTGGGAATCGGTTTTCCCAAGCTGGCGGCGGAGTGCGCCTGGCGCGCGCTGCTGTGCGCGCCTCTCGTAGCACATGCGGTCATTCATACGGTAGGCGCGTGTTTGCTCCTGGCCCCATTGGCTGTGATCCTCGGCTGGGGATATAACGCCTGCGAGGGCCTGCTGCGGGAGGAGTAAGAAACGATCGGCCCGGCGCCTGCTGTCCGCGGTTTACGCCAGGAGCAGGGACCGTCAGCCGTCCGTCGCCCCCGCCCCACTCGTGGATGAGAAGCCTTCGGATTCGCACTCTTCTCCCCGGGCAGGTGTAATCCTATTCTGGCGACGGTAGAGCCGCACTGTCGGTGTCGCCTGGCCGCTCGCAGATTATGCCTTCCAGACGCCCCGTTAAACAGCAGTTAATTTACGAGGGGATAATTAGTGATACAATACCCTGCCTGATCCGGCTCGTGAGCACCCTCTGTAAGGCTGGTCACCGTGCCAGATGCCGATTACGGCAAGAAACGGAGCCACGCCATCAGCGGTAGGGCGCCTTCACGAATGAGATCCGACCGAATGCCTCCGCGAATTAGCGTTCGCGAACGTTCTGAACCCCGAAAGCTTTCGGGGCAGGAGTTCGAGTCTTCCTGTGAAACGCCGACCATCTGTCCGTCCTGCTCGCGGCGCCTTCCTGTCTTCCTTACCGGCAGAGGAGCGCAGCCGCTTGCTAGAAGCCGCGCAACCGCTTGAGTTACCGGCCGGCACGCACCTGATCCAGACGGGGGAAGTACCCAGCCAGGTGTCGTTCGTCGAATCCGGCCTGCTGGCCGTCTCGGAGGTCTCGGAGCACGGCACCGGTCGTATCACCGTCCTCGCCGGCCCGGAGGCCATTGTGCCGATCGGTCTCCTATCGGAGAGCGCCGAACCGGACCGTGTCGAGGTCTGGGCGATGGTGTACAGCCGCGTCCTGCGCGTGGATGCGAACTCCCTGCGGTCTCGCCTGGCCGAGGGAGGTCCGCTGGACACCGCCGTGCGGGACTACCTGATACGGCTGTGCCAGCGACTCGGGGCCGACCTGCAGATCAATAAGGACTTCAACCTGTTGCAGCGCACCGCTGCCACGCTGTTGGAACTCGCCGAACGGCTTCAGCCCGAGTATCGCCTGGTGGAGGAGGGAAGAGTCTATCCGGCCAGCATCGTGCCCATTTCTCACGACGTGCTGGCGCGGCGACTGGGTACCGTGCGGGAGGTGGCCACCGAGTCCCTGGGGCAGCTCCGCGAAGAGGGCTATATCGAAACGCTGTACCGCCGCGTCGAGATCGAAGATCCCGAGGGACTGCAGGCCCGGGCCGGGGGCGCCTACCGCCAGTTCAGCTGTTAACGGGCGTCGGGGTGGCCAGACCTGCTCACCGATCCACACCGAAAGCTTTCGGTGACCCGCGTTGCTACCTGCCGAACGACGCCGGCTTCCGGTCCCGAAAGCCTCTCGGGCCGGAAGCCGGCGTGAGGCACCAGCGGCCGGGGCACCGGTGCCGGCATCGCCCCAGAACGTGCGGGGCGTGGCGACGAAATCGCGCGTCTGCGCAGACGGCGCCCCGTGCCAGGCCGAGGATCGGCTGGCGCGGGCAACACCTGCCTCGTCTGCACGCAACGTGCCAGATCGTGCGGTGAAGAGAGCGGCCCCGGGTTGACATGCCCACGGCGCACTCGTATAATCGGGTCGCGCGATTCTGCCCGCCCCGAAAGTCCCGATATTCTCGTCCCGAAAGCTTTCGGGACGGCTCTGT
>JACQGL010000014.1 GCA_016199525.1 Armatimonadota bacterium | reverse complement strand
GATCTGGCTGGCTCGGGGCTGTACATCAAGAGCACACCGATCTGCCCGAGCAACGGCACCTACACCGTGAGCGCGATGAACGCCGACCCGACGTGCAGCATTGGCGACCAAGGCGACACGGACACCTCCAATGACCACGTGCTACCGTAACTGACAACGAGCGATCAACCGCGGTTGCGCAACCAGCGGGAGCGGACGGGGCCGCTCCCGCTGGTTTACGTACGGTCCGTACGGGCTGGCTCTCCAGAACGGGGAGCCACCGGCCACTATCCAGAGGGAGGCCCGAAGCGCCTCTGGACCTCGGATCGACAACCGGCAGGCGCACGATTTCACCATCCGCAAGCGGAGGGACTATGCCAGCGGATACGCTTCCCGTTTCAGCCATCGGCCGGAAAGATGGGTGGGTTGCCACTGCACTGGGAGCCGGGTTCCTGCTGCTCTACCTGCGGACTCTGTGCCCCACCGTCTACCTGGGAGATTCGGGGGAAATCTCCACGGCGATCACCACGGGGGGCGTCATCCATCCTCCGGGCTATCCGCTTTTCTCGCTGCTGGGGCGGGCGGCGCTCTGGCTGATCCCCTCCGGAGAGCCCGCTTTCCGTATTGGCTGCGCCGTCGCCGCAACAGCGGCCGCCGCGGTAGTAACACTCTATTTCCTGGCCAGAGAGCTGGATTCCACGCCCTGGGCCTCCGCCATCGGAGCGGCCACGTTTGGAGCCAGCTACGCCTTCTGGAGCCAGTCCACACGCGTCGAGGTCTATAGCCTGCACGTCCTGCTCGCCGGTCTAGCCCTGCTTGCTGGTCTGCGCTATCGGCGTAGCGGACGTCTGCGGCACCTGGCCACCGCCGTGCTGGCCGGTTCCCTGGGTCTGGCCCACCACCTCACCATCGTGCTGCTGGCTCCGGCGGTGCTGCTGCTTTGCGGACATCGCCTGTGGAAAGACTCCCGCCTCGCGCGCCGTCTCGCCGTCATCAGCGCCCTGCTGCCGGTGGGTCCGGCGCTCTATCTCCTGCTGCTGGCATGGGCCCGATCGGAGCCCCTGATCGCGTGGGGCCGGACGGTCACTCTGCCTTCGCTGTGGACGCACGCCTCGGCGCGCATCTACCAAAAGGCGTTGCAGATCCCGTTCGGAGAACGCTTGCTAAGCAGACTGATGGCAGCGTGGAACCTGTTTACGGATAACTTTCCGTATCTGCTGTTCCTGCTTCCCATTCTGGGGGCGTGGCTGCTCTGGAAGCGAAACCGACCCATGGCAAACGGTCTGCTGCTGGCGATGGTGGCCGTCACTGCCTACAACCTCTGCTACCGGATCGGCGATATCGCCAGCTACTACCTCCCCGTCTGGATGGTGGCCGCCACACTGCTAACGGTGGCTCTGGATGCGGCGGCGCGCCGTGCCCAGGCGCTGTGGAGCGGCCTCACCCGGATCTTCCCGTACGGGAGCGCGGCCGCGGTATTTGTGCTGCTGATAGGAATGCTGCTCTTGCGGAACTGGAGCGCCTGCGATCTGGCGGCAGCCACCTGGGTACGCGAGTTTGCCCGGCACAAGCTGGAGAACGCCGATCCCGGCAGCGTGCTGATCACCCAGGGCGACCAGGACATGTTTCCCATCTGGTACGTCCGCCACGTGCTCCACATTCGCCCCGACGTAACGCCGCTGGACCGCAGCATAATCAACGGCACGTGGACAGACTACGACCGCGAGCCCAGCCTGTGGTACCTGCGCCACCTCCGCCGCCTGGGGATGAACGTGCCTCTGGACGTCCCCGCGGACCCCGCGCAGCGCGTGCTACTGGGCCAGGATCGGTTCCTGATTCGCCTCCTGACGGAGGCGCTGCGCGAGCGACCGCTCTGCATCACGTTTGCAACCACCAGTACGGTTCCGGGGGCGAGCAAGCCCTACTTCCTGCGGTGGGCGGAGGAGCGCTACCATATGCTACCGCTGGGGATCATCCTGCGTCTGCATCCGAAGAGCCAGCCGGTCCATCTGGCCGCACTCCTGCGGCAAAACGAGCGGTTGTGGTCGCAAATGGCTCTGCCGGACACGAGGGGCGTGCGCACCGATCAGGATCTGGATCCCCGCTACCTGGCGAACCACTATGCCTGCATGCTGGTAAACTTCGGCGGTCTCCGGGAGATGGCGGGAGACCTGGCTGGAGCCGAAGCCCTGTATCTGCGCGCGGCGGAATGGGCGCCGCGCTACCGGCCCGCCACGGAGGCACTGGCATCCGTACGGCGGAGGGTGGCAGCACACCCGTACGGGTCGCCGTAACGCACCGATCCGTATCAACAAAGTGAAGGCCTGAGGAATAATCCCGCCAGATAGGCAGTGGCCCTTCGCAGCGCACGGCCACCGCCCTACTGCAGGAATGGTGGACCTCCTGCCAGCCCTGGATGGTCGAAGGAGCGAGCGGATAGCGGGCATCCCACGGCAGCGGGTACCCGCGGTAGAGCAAGCATTGAACGAAAGGAGTCCCGTTCCCATGAGGAAGATGTTCCGCACCCTGCGCCACGGCTTCACCCTGGTGGAGATTATGATCGTGGTGCTGATCATTGGTATTCTGCTGGCAATCGCGGTGCCCAACTTCATCCGCGCCCGCGAGAGTAGCCGCGCCAAGAGCTGCCAGGGCAACCTGAAGCAGATCCAGAGCGCCAAAGAGCAGTGGGCAATGGATAACAAGGCG
>JACQGL010000133.1 GCA_016199525.1 Armatimonadota bacterium | reverse complement strand
CGGGCGCCCACCGGCCAACCATGTCTCCGTGGGAGACGGGTATCCAGGAGGCAAGCGATGGATGTAGACACAATCTCACATAGGGTTGGTGTTCGAGCCGTCATCCGGGCGTATCGCAGAGGCAATGGAGCAGGAGCAGCCATACTCGCACTCGCTGTTGCCACGCTGTTGGCGTTCGTGGGTTGTACGGCGGAGCAGAGAATGAACGACTCGCCCACGGAGGGAAAGGCGACGCCCGTCGTCGGGGCGCGCCCCTTTGGCGAGCAGGCAGGCGGGATGGCCGGGGCGCCTATGCCGTCCACCGCGCCCCCAGACGCCCAGGACGACGTGTCGCGCGCTTCTGCCACGCGAGTCGTTCCAGGGCGGAGCTCAAGCGAGTCAACCGTCCAGCTTGCCTCTCTTATGCCCCGGAGGATTATCTACCACGGGGAGGTAGAGCTGGCGGCGCGCAATCTGTCCGCCGCTGAGGAGGAGATGGTGCGGCTGGTCAGGGCGCGCGGCGGTTACGTGGCGGAGAGCGATACCGGCGGCTCTCCCGGCGCGCCCCGGCAGGGACGCTGGGAGGTGCGGGTGCCGGTAGACCAGTTCGATGCCTTCATGGCGGCGGTGGCCAAGCTCGGCGAGCTGCAACGCATCCACACCGATTCCCAGGACGTGAGCGAGGAATTTTACGATCTGGAAGCCCGGCTGGCGAACAAGCGCGTCGAAGAACGGCGACTCCTGAAGCACCTGCAGCGCTCCACCTCCCGGCTGTCGGACATCCTGGACGTGGAGCGCGAGATCAGCCGTGTGCGCGAGGAGATCGAGCAGATGCAGGGCCGGCTGCGATTCCTTGCCCACCAGACGGCGCTATCCACGGTAACCATTACTATCCACGAGATTAAGGACTACGTGCCGACGGGCAGCGGCGGATTCCTGGGTGAAATCGCGCGGACTTTCCGCGAATCGGCGGAGCTGCTGCGGGATGCTGGCAAGGGGGTGGTGCTGTTCCTGGTCGGCCTCGGGCCCTGGCTGGTGACGCTGGGCCTCGTCGGAACGCCGATCTGGCTGCGCGCGCGGCGGCGGTCGAAGAGTAAGGGCCCCGGCGCGTAAGCGAGGCCCTCCCGTCCCTGGCTACGGCACCAGCACCGCCTTGATGGCGGGCAGTTCCTGGCGAAGCATGGCCAGGAAGACCTCGTCCCCGCGCTCCAGCGGGAAGGTCTCTACCCAGGGATCGATGCGGATACGCCTGGCCGCGAACAGCTGGATGGCGCGCCGCAGGTCGGCATCGGTGGCGGCATAGCTGCCGATAATCCGCTTCTCCGGCAGCACCACATCGAACGTATTCAGCGTGGCCTCGTCGTGGTGCAGGCCGATCCAGACGATATCTCCGCCCGGCCGCGCCGCGCGGATCGTATCCCGGCGGCTATCCGGGGTGCCCACTGCGTCAATGGCGAGTGAGACGCCCTCGCCGTCCGTCCAGGCCAGTGCCGCCTCGGCCACGTTTCGCTCCGCCGGATTCCAAACAGCGTCCGCGCCCATCTGCCGCGCCATCTCTAGGCGATGCGGGTTGGTATCGGTGGCCGCCACTCGTTGGGCGCCGGCGGCCCGCGCCGCCTGCATGGAGAACAGCCCGATCGTCCCTGCGCCGCACACGAGCACCGTTTCCAGGTCGTTGCCGCGGGCCAGGTCTACCACGTGGATGCCGTTGGCGAGCGGCTCCACGAGGGCCCCCTGGAGCGAGGTCACACTCTCGGGCAGCGGGTAGACGATGTTCGCAGGCACGCTCACCCGCTCCGCAAAGGCGCCGGACCGGTGCATGCCGAACACCTGCCGCCGCCGGCAGAGGTGCGTCAGGCCGCGGCGGCAGAGATCGCACTCCCCGCAGTGGACGACCGAGTTGACCACCACCCGCTGGCCGAGGATCAGCCCCTCCACTCCCTCGCCGAGCGCGGCGATGGTGCCCGCGAACTCGTGCCCCATGACCATGGGCGGGACGCGCCGGCGGCTCTGCGCGGCGAAGCTGCCCAGCTCCGAGCCGCAGATACCGCACGCCGCTACCTGCACCAGCGCCTCGCCGGGCCCCGGGTGGGGCTCCGGCCACTCCCCCACCTCCAGGCGGCCGTATTCAGGATAGATTAGAGCTTTCATTTACACCTCCGGCAGCGGTACGCTGGGAAAGACAAAGAGAACGAAAGGGGAAGAGCACAATCGCCAGGCCAATGATCTGTCTCTCCAGCGTTCTTTCTCCCCTTCCCGCATTCCCTGCGGCTGACTTCTGATGGCGCTACCCCTCCGCGATACACCGGCGCAGATAGGCCACGCTGCGGGGGAGCACCTCATCGGCGGGGCCAGAGAAGCCGCATTCCAGAGCCATGTAGCCGGTGTAGCCGATTTGCTTCAGAGCGGCGAACCCCGCAGCAAAGTCCGTCATCCCTGTCCCGGGCTCCAGCCGCGTATTATCCGCCAGGTGAATGTGGCCGATCAGATCCCCGGCGGCAGTGAGGGCGGCGGGGATGTCGGTCTCCTCGATATTCATATGGAAGAAGTCGGCGATCACCCGGATCCCCGGGCTGCCGACCCGTCGCACCACGGCAGCGGCCTCCGCCACGTTCTTGAGGGCGTCGCTCTCGTAACGGTTGAGCGGTTCGAGAAACATCACCGCACCCACGCTCTCCGCGTGTCCGCCGATTTCCGCCAGCAGCGTGCAGAGCAGGTCGATCTCTAGATCGTGTCGGGAGCGTAGCGGGCTCAGGCCCGGAATCCGGTCATTAGCGTTGAAGATGGGCACGACGATGGGCCCGCCTGCACCGAGCTCGGCAGCAATGTCGATCAGCCGCTTGATGGTATCCACGCAGGCGCGGCGGCGTTTCGGATCGGGATGGACCAGCTCCGCCGGGAAGCCGCCGCAAATGGAGCTGGGGCGCACAGGGCTCTCCGCGAGCGCGGCACGCCGCTCGG
The DNA here is from genome assembly GCA_016199525.1 of Armatimonadota bacterium. Lineage (GTDB taxonomy): Bacteria > Armatimonadota > SYMT01 > SYMT01 > JACQGL01 > JACQGL01. The sequence continues at coordinate 12,053 of JACQGL010000133.1, read as the reverse complement.
CCAGCCCCTCCGGATCGAGGAGACGGGCGCCGTTCAGCTCTACGCCCTCAAAACCGTAGGCCGCCAGCTTCGCCAGCCCGGCGGCAAATGTATCCCCGGGGATCAGCCCTTCCTGGCACGCAAGTTTCATCCTATCGTCCTCTCGGTAGATGGAGCAGCATCCGGCCCGGACCGCAAAGCGCCTGGGACTCTCTCGAAAAACATCGGCCATCGCCGGGCGCTCCAGAACCGTATTCCAGCACGTTGGGCAAGCCACCTCCACCCCTTCGGCGGCATTCTCTGCCGCACCCGCACATCCGGTGATAAGGTGACTATGACCTGGGCCTCACCCCAGTTGCTTTCCCCTGCACCCATGCCTTACACCCTCGCGCGAGAGCTGGAGATCGCAATCCGCGAATGGGACGGCGGTGTGCTCCGCCCGTTCTTTGGATGGCGCGGAGCGTTCGTGGGGCGGCGGCTGTTCTGCTGCTTCTGGGTGGACGGCAACATCCTGCGCGTCTGGACCAAGCTGCCCGAGCCCCACCTGTCCACGGCGCTGGACAGACCTGCGGCGCGCCCGCATCCCTTCCACTTCCGGCAATGGCTGGAGATCCAGGTCACCAATGGCGACGGCCTCGCCGACTGGCTCCCCGATCTGCACCGCGCCTACGAATGGGTAAGAGACAGATAACCACCGCCCTGTGGGGACTGATCCTCGCTGCCGCCCTTGCCGGCTGCGCCAGCGGCGGCTCGCCCGGGAACCGCCCGGCATCGGGCGATACCGGACGGCTGACCGTCTCCTTTCTTGATGTGGGCCAGGGCGATGCGGCCCTGGTGCGCTTCCCGAACGAAGGCGCGTGGCTGGTGGATGGCGGCCCGCCCGGGTCGGAGGCCGCCGTGCGGGCCGCGCTGCGCCAGGCGGGTGTCCAACGGCTGCAAGCGGTGGTGGCCAGCCATCCCCACGCGGATCACATCGGCGGGCTGGCAGATCTGCTGCCGGCGTTCCGGCCCGAGGAGGCCCTGGACAGTGGCTTCCAGCACCCGACCCCCGTGCTGATCGACTACCTCCGTGCCGTAAAGGTGAGCGGCGCGCGCTTCCGAACGCTGCGTGCGGGCGAGCGGCTGGAGCCAGCCCCCGGCGTCCACGTGGAGGTGCTCGCTCCCACGGAGCGGTTCATCCGCGGAAGCGAATCAGACGTTAACAACAATTCAGTCGTGTTTCGCTTGACCTTCGGGAGGATACGGTTCCTGTTCACAGGCGATCTGGAACGTGCAGGCCGCGAGCGGATCTACCACTCCTCACAGGCGGGATGGCTGCCCGCGGAGGTCCTTAAGGTCGCCCATCACGGCAGCGCCAACGGGACCGACGCCGCCTGGCTGCGGCGGGTGCGGCCGCAGATCGCTATCATCTCTTGCGGGCGGGGCAATGAGTACGGGCATCCACACTGGGAGACACTGGCCGCTCTGGGAGCGGCGCGCGTCCGTGTCTATCGCACGGATCGCAACGGGACGATCACCGTATCCACCGATGGGCGGTCGATCCAGGTATCTGCGGGCGGCGCGAGCAGAAGAGAGGAGGGGGAACGGTCTGCGTCGGAGGGGATTCCCACGGGAGGTGTAGTCGGCAACGCTGCCAGCCGCGTTTACCACACGCCAGAGTGTGCCTCGCTGCCGTCGTCCGCGCGGCGGATGCCGTTTGCATCCCGTTCGGCGGCGGAGGCGGCGGGCTACCGTCCCCACGCCGCCTGTGTGCACCGGCCGCGGTAGCGGGCCGCGTTTACCGTCATCCGTCGCCTTGGAACGCTCAAAGCGGAGAGACCGATGGGCAGGAGGATCTCGACATGGGGCCGGAGACTAAAGAGGGTGAGCGAGGAATGATGGCGGAGAGAGCGCTCCTTTTCCCTGTGGTAGCTAGCGCCGTGAGCCTCCGCTACCACGCTTTGGTCCCGAAAGCTTTCGGGATCGCCGCCGACCCCGGGCGTGAACGGGTGATGGATGCCTCACTCCGGGGATCGCTTCCCGCCTTCGGGGACCGGCACGACTGCGGGCGCTCCCGGGTCCCCTACCCTCTTATGTCTTACGCCGTGCGAGAGGACGGGAATGAACGATGGGTGAAGCCATCCGCCACCGCGTCTGGGTGGACCGTATCGAGGGAGACCACGCGGTACTCCTCGTGGGAGAGGGAGGCCGCTGGCAGGCGATCATTCCCGCCGCGGCGCTGCCACCCGGGACGGGAGAGGGCGCCGCGCTCTGGCTGACGCTGGAGCGGGACGAGGAAGAGGAGCGCCGCATCCGTACTGAAGTGCGCACGCTGATGGAGGACCTGGAGCGCGCATAACGTTCTGCCAGGGAGTTCTAACTGCCAAGATATATGGGAAGAGCCGCAGACACAGTTATCCGTGGGCAGATCCTCGCGCGCAAGAACCGACTCACCCCACGGAAGCGGGCGGGAGCCGCCTAATCTCCCTTTGCGAACTGCCGCGCTCTCTGCGCCCCTACCCATACGGGGCCATAGGGTCGGACCGTATGGTTCTACACTTGCTTTCCTCCTTACTTGGTGATCGCGGCCTCCTGGCGGCACAGCATCCTCAAATCGTCCAGTGGGACAGATCAATCGCTTTCAGATACCAGCGGCTTCCCCGCGCAACGAAGAACAGGCGCACGCTCTCCCAGTCCAGGTAGCCGTACTGTTTCGAGCCCACCGACGAGAAGTCCAGGAAGCGTGCCCCCGGCAGCCCGCGGTCAGGGGCATTGCCGGACATGACGAACTCATCCACGCCCACCAGATCGTAGGAGAGCAGCCGTCTGCGAATGCGGGGCCACCAGAGGTCTTTGAACGTGCCGCGAATCGGCTTTCCGCTGCCGTCCGCTCTGCCCCAGTAGCGTACCCGCGGCCGGGCGAACATTTGCCCCAGCTCGGCGGCGGAGAGGCGAGTTACACGGCTGCCCAGGTAACGGAACAGCAGCGGCTCTGCGGGCGGCAGCAGTCGCGCCAGCGCACGCGCGTCCCGGTCTCGAAATGCCCCGCGCACGGCCAGAACTGTAGGCTTCACCGCCTGGGTGAATTCGATCTGCGCGGGAGTGTAGGCGCGCGACGCAGGTGGCTGGGCGCGAGTGACCATCGGCAGCGCGCCCGCGAGCAAAATGGGGATGGCAAACGATAGGAATCGCGGTGCGGGGGACACCATCTTTTCCTCCAGAAGCGCGAAATTGGCGAACAGCACACCCGGTCGGTCTCACTCGCCGCTTTACCCACGCACGAGCCACGCCATACTGGCGGCCTGGCGAACGCCGTACTGTGGTTGACTCGCCGGGAGCGCGGATGCTATCCTTAGCCCAATCGCGTGCTGAATTGTTGGCAGCGAGCGGTAGGAGGGCAGCATGGTTATCGTGATGGAGCAAGGCGCGGAGCCCGGACAAATTGAGGCCGTTATCGAGGCGGTGCAGAAGGAAGGCTTCACGCCGTTCGTGAACCCTGGTGTCGAGCGAAAGGTAATCGCTGTGCTGGGAGTGATCGACTCCGTCAAGGTTGCCCTCGTGGATCGGTTCAGCAATCTACCTGGCGTCGAGCGGGTACAGCTCATTTCGGAGGCATACAAGCTTTCCTCGCGCAGCTACCATCCGGAGGACACCCTCATCGAGGTGGGCGGGGTGCGGATTGGCGGGCCGGAGGTGGTGATCATCGCCGGGCCGTGCAGCGTGGAGAGCCGCTCGCAGATTCTGGAGGCGGCCGAGGCCGTCAAGGCGGCGGGGGCCAAGATGCTGCGCGGCGGGGCGTTCAAACCGCGCACCTCTCCCTACAGCTTCCAGGGACTAGGCGAGCCCGGACTCAAGTTGCTCGCCGAGGCCCGCGAGGCAACCGGTCTGCCGGTGGTCACCGAAGTCCTCGATCCGCACGACATCTCGCTGGTGGTCAAATACGCGGACGTTCTCCAGGTGGGCGCCCGTAACATGCAGAACTACGCGCTGCTCCAGCGGCTGGGCAAGACCAGCAAGCCAGTGCTGTTAAAGCGCGGCCCTGGCTGCCGACTGCGCGAGATGCTCCAGGCCGCCGAATACATCATGATCGGTGGCAACCATCGCATCATCCTCTGCGAGCGCGGGATTACCACCTTCGAGGATGCAACCCGCAACACCACCGATATCAACGCCATCCCCGTACTCAAGCACTGGTCCCACCTGCCCGTGATCCTGGATCCCAGCCATTCCACGGGCCACGTCCGCTACGTGTCCGCCATCGCCTGCGCGGGGGTGGCTGCGGGAGCGGACGGGCTGATCGTGGAGGTGCATCCCAACCCTGCGGAAGCGCTCTCCGATGGCGTCCAGTCCCTCACTCCGGAGCGGTTCCAGCAGATGATGCAGGTGGTAAAGCGCGTTTCCTGGGCAGTAGGCCGCGAGGTGGCGGCGAAGTAGCCGGGAGGCGCGGATGCCCGACGCCAACCTCGCGGACCTGGCGCTGCTCGCCGAAGTGACCCGTGGGCCGCTGGTGGAGAGCCGCCACTTTGGACGGGTGGTCGCCGTCGATCTCGCAGGCCGCGCGGCGCTCGCGCTCGGCGATACGGGGCGGCCCATCCTGCCCCGCTCGGCGATCAAGCCGCTTCAGGCATTGCCTACGGTGGCCCTGGCGCTGGAGCGGGGCCTATCCCTCACCGACCCCGAGATCGCGGTGATGTGCGCCTCCCACGCTGCCGAGCCGTTCCACCTGGAGGCGGTGCGCGCCGTGCTGGCGCGCGCGGGGGCCACGGAAGCCGATCTGCACTGCGGCCCGCACGCACCCGCCCACGCGGCGGCCGCCGCTGCCCTGATCGCTGCGGGGGAGAGCCCGCGGCCGATCCATAACAACTGCTCCGGCAAGCACGCGGGGATGCTGCTGATGGCACGTCTTCTGGACGCGCCACTGGCAGACTACTGGCAGCCAGACCACCCCGTGCAGCGCCGGATTCAGGACGTCCTGATCCGGCTCGCGGCGCTGCACGGGCCGCCCACGTGGGGCACGGATGGCTGCGCCGTGCCCACTTACGCCCTGCCCCTGGTGGGAATGGCGCGCGCCTTCGCGCAGCTGACGCACCCCGCGGGGCTCCCGCCTGCGGAACGGGCGGCGGCGGAAGCGATCCGCGCCGCCATGAACGCCTGCCCGGAGCACGTGAGCGGTACCGGCACCTTCCACGCGGCGCTACTGCGGGCGGGCCGGGGGCGCTACCTGGCAAAAGGGGGTGCAGAGGGGTGCTACGCCCTCGGGGTGGTTGATCCGCCGCTTGGATTGGCGCTGAAGATCGAAGACGGCGCCGCGCGCGCCATCCCACCCGTGCTGCTCGCCGCGCTCGACCGCCTGGGTATCCTCACCACCGCGGAGACGGAAGCGCTCCACCTGTGGCGGGTTGCAGATGTGCTCAATACCCGCGGAGACCGTGTGGGGGTGATCCGTGCGGTGCTGGGGTGAGGGGCCAGCCTCTCACCGGATCAAGCCCCGCGCCTGCACCTTCCAGATCGCCTCCACGCGCCCTTTCCGGTGCACCATCACCTCATCGTGCAGGTTGGTGATCCCACACGCGTGGTTGGGGATGACGACCACCCGCTCCCCGATCTCCGGCTTCCGACGGCAGCGGCTGATGTCCACGTGCCCATGCTCCTCGGACATGCTGTACATCACCGCCTCCGGGTAGTCGGGGAAGTAGCCGAAGCCGTCCTCGCCAGTGGGATCGTTGGTGAACGTCTTGGAACCGCCGTCGAGGATCATGCGGTCCGGCGTGGGGCGGCTCACCACGGTGGCAATCACCCGCGCCGCGCAGTCATTCCAGGTAGCCACGCCCGCGGCTACCGTGCTCCGGTCGTTGTAGATATAGGTGCCCGAACGATGCTCATTTACCGGGGCGCGCTCGTGGGCGTGGAACTGGCAAGCGGTACCGCCGCCGGAGATCACCTCCGCCCGCAGGCCCACCGCCTCCAGCTGACGCACCGTCTCCGCCAGGATGGCGGGGGCCTCCGCAGTCGTCGGATAAGTCATCAGACCCCCGAACCGCAGGCCCGGCGCCGCGTCAATCTGCCGCGCGAGTCGCACCGCTTCCTCGGGCGACTGTACCCCCGCGCGGCGGCCGCCGGTGTCCATCTCCACCAGCACGCGCAGATCGCCGCCTTCGGAGCGCGTTGCCTCTGCGTAGCCGCGAACGGTGTACTCTGAATCCGCCACCACTGCCATACGTGCCATCCGGCAGAGCCGCATCAGCCGTTCCAGCTTCTGCCTGCCCACGATGTTGAAGGTCACCAGGATATCCAGCACGTGGGCGGCGGCCATCACCTCCGCCTCACCCAGCTTCTGGCAGGTGACGCCCACCGCTCCGGCGGCGACCTGGCGATGCGCGAACGCGGGGATCTTGTGCGTCTTGATGTGCGGCCGGAAGGCGATGCCGTGCGTGTCCATATAGCTCTGGACGACGCGGATGTTCCGATCCACCCCATCCAGATCCACAGTGAGCACGGGGGTATCGAGGTCATCCAGAGTCATTGGCGGTTCTCCGCAGCAGGTGCCAACCACTGCGTAAAGCTCGGATCCGTGTGCAGATAACGCTGGATCGCCTCCAGCTCGCCGGCGTCCAGCCACGCGCCCCGGCATTGCTGGCACACGTCGATTCGCACCCCCGACTGCACGGCGTACGGGTGCTCATCCATTACCTGGTGGCAGACGGGGCATAGCAGGGAGGCGTGCTGTTCCCTCCCCACGCGTGCCGCACCCTCGGCGGTGCCCACCTGGCGCTGGAGGTACTGGAGCGCCTCCGGATTGAGTCGCGTGAGGGCGCGCACCTCGCCGCGATCGAACCAGAGCCCGCCGCACACGCGGCAGCCGTCCACCTCGATCCCGCCTGCCTCCAGAGTTACCAGGGCGCGGTCACAAGTCGGGCAGAGGATGCCGCGGCGTCGGATCTGAAGCACCGCGCCGCAGGCCCAGCACACGGGCGCCGCCTGGGAGTTGGCTTGACCGCACCGGGGGCAGGGAACAGAGAGCAGAAACGCCGCCGCCTGACGAACGCGCCGTCGGACGGGATCGGCAGGCGCCGGGCCAGCAGCTGCCTTGACAGGCGCGACGCTATCCGCACGTGCCCACCACTCCGCGAGGCACTGGCCCATGTGCTCCATCTCGCCGTCGTCCAGCCAGATTCCGTGGCAGCGGGGGCAGCCGTCCAGCTGGATCCCGGGCGCGCACGGCAATTCAAGCCGCGCCATAGCCGTGCCGCACTCGGGGCAAAGCTGGTCGCCGGCGGCAGCGTTCATCTGCTGTTTGAACGCCTGCTCGAGCGCCTGCAGGCAGCCGGCCGCTGCCTGCCCCAACCCGGCCAGCTCGCGGTGGCCCAACCACAGCCCCCCACAGCGGCGGCAGCCATCAATACGCCACGCATCCGCGTAGCGCGGTGCCAGCGCGATGCAACAGCGCGGGCAAAGTCGTTCCGCCATTGTGCACCTCCTCGCTTCCGCGGGGACGGCATGCGCCTTCTTGTGGAACCCTTCACTGGCGAGGAGTCCTTTCCCTGCCGATCCGAAAGACGGAGGATGGCGCGGCGGGACAGGAATGATCCCTCGAGGCGTGCCCACCTGTCCTTCATCTTGCGTCCTCTAACGCCCCCATCGTCTGCCAACCCCCTCAGCTTGCTCGAATCGCAAGTGAACGCTGCCGCAAGAGAAAAAACACCCCCGCACGTATTCCACGCGCAGGGGAATAACCAGAATAGATCAGGCACGTTGGCTGCAATCATCTGGACAGACCAGCGAGCCGAAAGTTTCACCTGATTTACGCTGGCGGTGCGGGCGAGGGATCGCTCCCGCCCCAGGCGGCACAGGGCAGAGCCAGCATTGACACCCGCGATAGCGGACGCTATGATACAGGCTGCCCGTGGCCTGGCGCACGCGCCGCCCCGAGGAGTGGCGTCGCTATGCACAGCGCGGGATTGCGGTCCTTACTTCAGCAGTTTCGCCGCCGGAAGCTCTCACAGATGGACCGGACCGAGCGGGATCTGATCTTCGGAAGCTTCGAGCGCCGCGAGTACGCGGGCGATCCGTGCCAGCCGCGCAAGTTTTGGGTCCGGACGCGCAACCGGGCCTGATCCTGCAGGTGCCGTGCCCACCCTCGGATATTGCTACACGCCCACACTGCCCGGCCATCGCCAGCAGCGACGTTCGCCGGCAGGAGACACGCCCGTGCCTGACTTCCGCATCCGTACCTACCGTCCTGACGACCTCCCCTTCTTCCGCGAAATGGAATTCACGACCACCTGGGCAACTCTCTCCCCCGAGGAGCGGGCTCGCCTCAGTCCCGAGGAGATCCGGGAGGCGCTGGAAGCGACCCACGCGGCCCTGCTGGAACGCCCGGGCATGGCCATCTTCGTGGCCGAGACGGAAGCGGGGGAGCGCGCCGGTCTCCTCTGGTTCGGCCAGAATCGTAACCTGGTGACGGGCGAGACCGAGGGCTGGATCTACAATGTGAGCGTAGCTCGGAAATGGCAGGGACGGGGACTGGGACAGCAGTTGATGGAATATGGGGAAGCGCACGCCCGCGCCGCCGGCTACCAGACTCTGGGGCTGATGGTGGCGTCCCACAACGAGACGGCGCAGCGTCTCTACCAACGGCTATCGTTCCGCACAACGAATCTGATTATGCGGAAGCGGCTGGCGGGGGACCATCACCGCCGATAAACGCCAATGACCGTAGGTTAAGTAAGGGCAAGACAGTCTTACATCCATCTTCGTTGACTCGCCGGGAGGCTGCGAGCGGAGCGCTATGATCCTCCCCTTCGTCAAGATGCAGGCTGCAGGGAACGACTTCGTGGCCATCGACGGCCGCTCGCTGCCCGAGCAAGAGTGGTCCGCCGTGGCGCGCGCGCTCTGCGACCGCCACCGCGGTGTGGGGGCGGATGGCCTCCTCCTCCTGCTCCTCTGCCCGGAGGCTGATTTCCGGCTGCGCATGTTCAACCCCGACGGCACGGAAGATACGTGCGGCAACGGCCTGCGCTGCGCCGCTCGCTACGCCGCCCACCGCGAGTGGGCCAGCAGATCAGAGATGCGGGTGCTGACCCGGTCCGGCATCCAGTCCGCCGTGCTGGAGCCGGACGGCCAGGTAACGGTTTCCCTGGGGCGCGCGTCCTTCCACCCCGGCGATATCCCCGCGCGCACGGACGCTCCCGAGATCATCGACTGGCCACTGGGGACGCCCGCGGGGGAGCTGCGCATCACCTCGTTGACCACGGGGTCGGCGCACACGGTGATCTTTGGCGCCACGCCCGTCGGTGAGGAGCAATTTCAGGCCGTGAGCCCCTGGCTGGAAACTCACCCGCTGTTTCCGGAGCGCACCAGTGTGCTGTGGGCCACGCCCCTGGGGCCGAACTTCTTCCAGGTGCGCATCTGGGAACGGGGGGCGGGAGAGACGCTGGCGTGCGGCACGGGCGCCGCGGCGGTGGCCGCCGCGGCCTGCCGACTGGGGCGGGCGAGGTCGCCGGTCGGGGTCCGCTCCCGCGGCGGTACCCTGACGGTAGCAGTGGGCAATGATTTGCACCTGCGGCTGACCGGCCCGGCGGTGGAGGTGTTCCGCGGCGAAATTCCCCTGCCCGCGCCGGGGTGAAGCGCGGGCTCCGGGCCCGCACACCGGGTCCCGATGCAATCGGGACCGCTCCTCTGCGCGAGGCGGATCCACACCAGCCCTGGCCCCAGGCCCCGAAAGCTTTCGGGACCGCGTTGCCTACCCCCGCACGGTCGCGGCATCGTTACCGGCCGGGTAGCAAGAGGGGTACTGCTACGGGATAGGCCCCCAGAACGGGTACAGTGAGCGCTGCTCGAAAGAGGACCACACGGCGAGGAAGCGTTCCACCCAGGGAGCCATCTGGGGCGAGACGTTGAATCCGTCCGTGGCGAGATAGTCTTCCAGGGATTCCGCCCGCTGGAAGGCAGCACGCCCCTCCTCGGAAAGCTGCATCTCCATGCAGGCCGCCCCCAGGGTGCTCCAGGCACGGGCGTCCTCCGGCTGCAGGCGCGTCCACTCGCGGGCGGCCCGCAGCAGCTGTTCGGCGGAGCTCCCGTCCTGTTGGTAGAGAGAGCACAGCTGCTCCCAGGCGGGGACCAGATCGGGGCTGCGACGCACCGCTTCTTCCAGCCGCTGGCGGCGCTTCTGCCTCGCCTCGGGGTTCTCAACCGCATCCGCGATGACCGCCGCCAGGTAGTAAGGCACGCCCGACTGCTCGTCCAGCGCCCGAAGGCGATCCAGGGAGAAGCCCAGCGACTCACCCTCTGCCAGGGCGGGCGATAGCGCCGCCTGACACACCACGCACAGGCTGGCACCGTCGGCAGCGGCGGGCAGACGGAGGTAGCCCTGGTCCAGCGCGGCGCAGGCCTCCTCCTTGCGACCTGCCGTCCAGAGCCGCCGCGCCAGAGTGATGCGCAGGCAGGGGGACTCCGGCACCAGGGCGACGGCGTGCTCCGCGGTCGCCACCGGGTCAGCGGCGCGCGTATTTACCAGGCGGAACGCCTCCGCCCGCCGGGCCCAAACCCCGGCTTCTGCGACCTGACCCGCCTCTCGTAGCAGGTCGGCCAGCTGGCTCGCCGCCTGGTCGATGTGCGGCCGGCGGTGGGGCTGCGCCTCGCCCGGAGCCAGGGCGTACTGCCGGAGCAGACGCATCGCTTCGTCCCGCTCGCCCGCCGACCGGGCGAGTTCAGCGTGGACGAGGAGGTGCTCGCCGCGCTCGTCCGTTCCTTCCAGGTAGCGCAGCAAGTCACGGGCAAAGGGGAGGCGACCCAGGTGACGGCAGCGATCGATAAACGCCCGCAACTGTGTGCCGGGCTGCCCCCCCTCCTGAAGGAGCGCGGCGGCCTCCATCGCCAGGGCCACCGGCGCTCGACCGCGCCGCTCCAGCAGCCGGGCCACCTCTCGCCAGGTATGCGCGGGAAGAGACGGCTCGCCCTGCGCCAGTAGGTCGGGGGCGGGAGCCGCATCCAGGTAGATCACCTCGGGGTACAGCCGGAGCACCGCCTCAGGGCGATTTCCAGCCTCCCGAAGCAGCGCCTGCCGTAGCGGCTCCGGAGTGGACCCCTCGCTCCCCTTCTGCAGCATCTCCCGGTAACGTGTCTCCAGGATCCGTTTCGCCTCCGCCCGCGCGCCGCCGCGGCGCAGCCCCTCTACCGCCTGGAGCACCACGTGGGGCTGGTTCGACCGGGCCATGCGCCGCCACACAGCCAGTGCATCCTGCGGCCGGCCCGCGGCTCGCAGCAGATCTGTCAGGCCCGGGGCGAACTGATCCATCGTCCCCGGGCGCCCGAGAAGCTGCTGGATACCGGGCGGCAACAGATTGCCCAGGCCCGCCGGCGCGCCTACTGACCGTTGCCCGGACGCCCGGGGGCGACCCATAAGCCGCAGCAGGCGCGCCGCGGCGGCGGCTTTCTGCCCCACCCGGATCTCCAGCCTGGCCAGCGCCAGGTGATCTTCCAGCATGGGGGAGTCGCCCGTCACGCGGCGCAGCAGTGCCAATGCCTTCTGTGGCTGCCTGTGCTGCTGGTACCACGCCACTAGGGCGCGGGCGCCGGACGTCCAGTCGGGCTGGTCGCGGACGGCTTTTTCCACGGCGGCAAGGACGGGGCCAGAATCCTTCACCGCCGCCGCGACGGCGGTCAGCACGTCTCCCCGAACCGGCGTGGGTCGCTCGTTCGCCAGGCGAATCGCCGCGGCCACCATCTCTTCCGTGAGGCCCGCCGCCACGCACGGGGAGACGATAACCTCCTCCAACAGGCCGCGGCGCAGCAGAGAGGAGAGAACCTGCTTCACACGGGCCTGTTCTTCCGGCGAGGGCGACGCACCGGGAGCGACGACCGGGGGTTGGACTGGCAGCGGTCTGACCCGGGGATCAGGGATCGCATCGATCAGCCGCTCCTCCAGCCGGGCGCGGAGGGCGGGGTCCCTGAGCTGCGGGAGCCATCGGGACAGAAAGGAGAACGCCGGCCAGCTGGAGCCGGGCTGCTCCGCACACACGAATGGGAGCTCATCCGCCGCGACGCCAATAAACCACTGCCGCTGCGCCTCATCACCGGCCTGCGCGGCGGCTTCG
>JACQGL010000137.1 GCA_016199525.1 Armatimonadota bacterium | reverse complement strand
CTTCTGCGGCCGGGCGCGTTTGGACGGCGGCGCGACGGCGTTGACGCCGGGCGGCGCGCTGGTCCCGCGCCTGCTGGCGTAACTCCGCCGCGATTTGCGGCCAGGCTTCGTCCCAGCGGTCATTACACGCGACGTTGCGCAAGGCCAACATCGGATCGACATGCGCCCGCGCCCAATGCATGCCCGCCCCCTTCAGGCGGGCTTCGACCACCCGTTTGTTGCCACTTTCGGTCGCCCCACTGGCCAGCGGCCAGCCCTGCGCCTGGAAGAGCGGATACTGCATCTGCGCCTGACGTTTCTCCAGGTAGGCCAAGGCTTTGGGCAGTTCGAGCGCCTCGGCCTGGGGATGCTCGGCGACCAGGTCGCGCAACTCGGCCAAGACCCCTTCCGGGCCCTGGTGTTTGAGTTGGTGGAGTTCGGTCTGCAGCCAAGCCGCCAAGTCCGGCGAATCGGCGCCGAACTGCGCCTGACCGATCTGGCTAACGTACCCACTGGCATGCGGGAAGTCCAGGATGCGCACCGCATCCGGCCGGTGCCAGTCCACGAAGCCCTGCAACCACTCGGCGCCGTCCAGCACGGCTGCGACCTGCCCCGCGTTTTCCACGCCCCGGCGGTGCGTTTCGACCAGGGCCAGGTGGTCGAAGGTCTCCGCGTCGGCCAGCCGCGAGAAGTACGACAAGTGCCGGGTGTGCACAACCCACTCGCCTTTTTCTTGTACGGGCTCACCCACCTCGCCAATCACCACACTCTTGACCTCAGCCCATTCCCCGCCCACCAGGGGGACGAAGGCCCCATCGGCGCTCAGATACTGCTGGTCCGGGCCAGGCGGAGCCGCGGGCGCTTCGCGTTCGAGCCGCTCGACTTCGGCGGTTTGCAGCGCGACCTGGGCCGCCCCAGCGGTTTCCGTCCGCGCTTGCGCCACGTCGTCGGAGACTTGCACTCCGGTGAAGGCGGCCAACATTTCCGCCGCCCGTCCGAACGGCATCCACGTCCCCAAGCGCACCAGGCTCTCGTACAACCACGGGCTCAGGCTCCCCGGCAGCAACTCGAGTTCCTCATCGAGGGGGAAAAAGCCCGGCGCCACACGCCGGGCAGGTGCCGTAGCGTCGCGCCAGGCGCAGGTCCTGGCCGCCTTGGGTTTGCAGGTGACGGGTGTGCTGACTTTCACGGTGCAGGCGTTGACCACACTGCGGGCACACCGGATGCTCGTGTGCCGGCGCCTGGTCCCAATCCGCGGCGGTACTGGCCAACGCCAAGTCCTGCAACATCCGCGCCCGCAGCCGCGCCAGGCGCTCATCCAGCGCGGCTTCAATCTGGCGAAAAGTGGCGTGCGGGTGCTGCACGCGCCACTCCGCCATCCCCGTCATGACTTCCTCAGCCAACTCATGCCAACGCCGGTCAAATGGCTTCGTGTCCATGGAGGCCTCCCAGGGGGTCTGCGTCTGTAGCCTTCATCCTACTCCCTTTTGCCGTCCTCCGGTGAGGCCGGCGCGTGAAAACTTTGCGGGGCACCCTTGACCTACCCGCCAATTGGCGCTATTGCAAATCCGACGCGAGCAGAGAGCCGCCGCGCCAATTTGGCCGGCAATACGAACTGCACCCGTGTAACCTGGCTTACTTGACGCGGAAAGCGATCCGGGTGTAATCTGCATATACCCATGCGGGGGATGGGCATATAGCCAAATGAAGGGCTATCCGAATAGTTTGGCTATCCATCTTTTTCCGATAGGGAGGCAACATGCCTGAATTAGAAGAACTCGATCTGACCGTCCGCGGCATGACTTGTGACTCATGTGCCGTGCACGTGGCGAAGGCCTTGAAGAGTGTGCCCGGCGTGAAGTCGGTCGACGTCCCCGGCTGGCAGTCGGCGCGGGCGGTGGTGACGGCCGACGGTGGGCTGAGCGCCGATGCGTTGAGCGCGGCCGTCCGCAAGGCGGGCTACGCCGCGACGCTCGGGGCACGTCGGCCGCTGGAAGAGTCACAGCCGCACGACGGCCGGCGCGGCGGCCCCTTCGACTTGATGGCCATCGGCGGCAGCTTGGGGAGAGTGTTCACCCAAGACCGGGGCGTAGCCGGGAAGCGGGGGATTTGCCCCTTGACAACGGCGAAGCACGGGTGTATTCTTCATATGCCTATGGGGGGCATGGGTATATAATTTTTTACGGTTGTGATCTTTTTTTCTCTTGAATATCCCCCTGCCGGGGATATGCATATTCGAGAGGAGATCAGATGACCGTCACCCCTACGCCCTCTGCCGGCACGCTCCGGCTGGTGTTCGCGTGTGACGGCATAACAAGGGCATTGGTGAGACCCTTCCCGGCGAATTGAGGCTGATGAGAGACTCGCTGGCGGTGGCAATTAGCTTGCAAACCCGGACGAACGCAGAATGGCTAACCGATCTCCGAGGCTCTGGCCCAGTCCAGGCACAGGCCCTTCAG
>JACQGL010000023.1 GCA_016199525.1 Armatimonadota bacterium | reverse complement strand
TCCGTCTTCTTGTGGCAGGGCTCACGCAAAGATGCCAGGTCGCCGGGAACCTGGGGAGATTCTTTAGTGTCTTTGCGTCTTGGCGTGAGCTTCTTCCGCCGCATTCCGCAATCCCCTATCCGCCCTGGGATGAGGCCGAAGGAACGATCTGGTATAATAAACCGAGCTTCGGGCCAGGTCGGTCGCCTGGTAATCAAGCGAATCGGCTCGCTGCCGTGATGAGTGAAGAACACGCCATTCGGGAGTTCTTGCAGGGTCGCCCTACCAGTCAGGAGCTGCGTCAGTGGCGAGAGACCCTGGAGCAGCGTGTCCGCGCTCTACGGGCCGAGATGGCGCAGGCGGAACCTGAGGCTCGCGAGGCCCTGGCGCGTCGCCTGGCGCAGCTGAAGAAGGGGATCGCCGGGCTCCGCGAGGAAGAGGAGATCACGCGCTTCGTGGAAGACTCGGTGCGCGTGACGCTGGCAATGGGGGCCGCGGCAGACTTGTCAGGGGAGGATCTGGAATAATGTCGCTGTCTGAGAGTGATCGGTTGAAAACCAAACTTCACGCGCTGCATATGCGCCTGGCGGAACTGAATCACGAGATGGAGCGCACCCAGATCCGTGCCCACCATCTGGAATCCCGCCTCGAAGACGCGCGGCTGGCGGCGTTGTTCGGCGAAGAGAGCGGGGAAACGCAGGTTCTCCAGCCGCAGCTGGATGAAGTCCGCCATCGTCTGGAGGGCCAGCAGGCGCTCATCGCCAGCATCAAGAATAGCCAGTGGCGCACGCGCATCCACTACCTGCTGCTTCGCCAGCGTGAGCGGCGCGAGCAACAGAACGGGGACGACCCCGCTTGATTCTCACCCCCGAGACCCGAAAGCGCACGGAGAGGAACGTGTCTCCGCGACGCCGCAAACTCTGAACGATGGTGCAGTTACGAGCGCCCAGGGCGAGCCTCTACACCCTGGGCTGCAAAGTGAATCAATACGAAACGCGCCAGACGGCGGAAGCGCTGCTCCGCCGCGGTTACCGCCTGGTCCCGTTCGGGCAGCCCGCGGATGTATGCATCGTTAACACCTGCTCGGTAACTAACGAGGCGGACGCGAAGTCGCGGGCGGCCATCCGACGCGCGCGGCGGAGTGGGGACGATCCGCTGGTGGTGGCTACTGGCTGCTACGCGGAAATCGCTCCCGAGGAGGTGAGCGCGCTGCCGGGGGTTGCCGCTGTGGCGCGGAACGCGGACAAGCCGCGGCTGGCGGAAATCGTGGATGATCTCCTGCAGCGCAGCGGCCGCCTGCTCTTCCCTCTGGAAGGGATGCCCGACGATCCCCTGGCCCCGCCCGATCCCGATGCCTCCGAGCTGATTACACTGCTGGCCGAGGGTAAAGGGACACTAGCTCGCACGCGGGCGGTGATCAAGATCCAGGACGGCTGCAACCACTTCTGCAGCTTCTGCATCATCCCCTACGCGCGCGGTCGCCTGCGCAGCCGGCCCGCGGCGGATGTCCTGGTGGAAGCGAGGGAGCTGACGGCGCGCGGCTACCGAGAGCTGGTCCTTACCGGCATCTGCCTGGGGGATTACGGCGACGAGCGCGCCCCCGCGGACGCCCGTAGGCGCGGCTCCGGGCGTGAGAAGCGCGATCCCCTCGCCGCGCTGCTGGAGGAGCTGGCCGCCATCCCCGGGGTCGAGCGCCTCCGAATGAGCAGTCTGGACCCCGCGGACGTAAGCGATGACCTCATCGAAGCTATTGCCTCCATCCCGCAGGTATGCCGCCACCTGCATCTCTCGCTGCAGGCGGGCGATGAGGAGGTGCTGCGCCGGATGCGCCGCCGCTGCACCGCCGCGCAGTTTCGCGACCTGGTGGAGCGGATCTATGCGCGCGTTCCCGAGGCGGGCCTCACATGCGATGTGATCGCCGGCTTTCCCGGCGAGAGTGAGGCGCAATTCGCGGAGACGGCGCGCCTGTGCGCCGAGGCGCGGTTCCTGAAGATCCATGCCTTTCCCTACAGCCCGCGCGCCGGCACCACCGCTGCCCGCTGGCCGGACGATGTGCCGCCGCCGGAAAAACACCGCCGCGTGCAGGAGCTGGTGTGCCTTTCCGACCGACTGGGGTGGGAGTTCGCCGCGCGTTACCTGGGCGAAGAAGTGGAGGTCCTGGTCGAACACCCGGATCGCCGCGCCGGCCTCTTCACCGGCCTCACGGACAACTACCTGCGCGTGTTCTTCGAAGGGGAAGACGTCCTCCGCGGGCAGCGAGTTCGTGTTGCGGTAACCAGCGTCGGGCCGGGCAGCGCAAGCGGGGAGATCAGCCAGGCGGCCTCGCTGATGGAGCCTGCCTACGGTATAATCGGGGTGAGGTGATCAGGATGTCTGTGACGATCCGTGCGCGCTTCGATGGGCGCGTCATCATACCCGAGGAACCGGTGGACCTGCCGATCGACCAGCCGCTGGTGGTGGAGCTGACCCCTGTGCCGCGTGAGGAAGAGAAGCCCAGCGAGGCAGTCATCCGGCAGCGTCTCCGCCGGCTGGAGGAGGCTAGCGGCAGGATCTCGGCGCCGCCCATTCCGGCGGAGGCTCTGTGCCGAGAGAACCTGTACGATGAGCGGATATGAGAGCGCTGCTGGACACCAACGTGGTCCTGCGCAATGCGAACATGCTTGACCCATTATACCCGCGGGTGAACCAGGCTCTCCGCAAGCTGGCCGCAGATGGGTGGGATCTCTGCATCGCACCCCAGAACGTGGTGGAGTTCTTGGTGGTGGCGACGCGCCCTGTCGCCGTCAACGGCTTTGGGCTAACGTCCGACGAGGCGCGGCAGGAGATCGACGTGGTGATGAACAGCTACACGGTGCTCCCCGACCCGCCGGATCTGCTGCAGCGCTGGCTGGACCTGTGTACCCGTTACCAGGCGCGCGGCCGCCAGGCCCACGACGCACGGCTTGTGGCCTTTATGCAGGGCCACGGTATCGCCCACCTGCTGACCCTCAACGCCGCTGACTTCGTCCGTTATGCAGACGTCGTCTGCCCGCCTTTGACGGGGCCATGACCGCTGCCTGGCGCCTCTTCCGCCGCGCATCCTACCCCCCCAGGTGCGGCGTGATCTTCGCCTCGATCGCCTGCCGCGACTGGGCGCCTACGATCTGCTCTTTCACATCCCCCTTCACCATCAGTAGCAGCGTGGGGATGCTGAAGATCCCGTAGCGTCCCGGCACGCCGTGCGTCTGATCGATATTGCACTTCGCCACCTTGAGCCGCCCCTGGAGATCCGTCGCCAGTTGCTCCACGATCGGCGCAATGCGCCGGCACGGTGCGCACCAGGGCGCCCAGAAGTCGATCAGCACTGGTAGTTCGGACTTCAGCACTTCTGCTTCGAAGTTGTCGTCGGTGATCTCCAGGATTTGGGTCATCGGCTTCCTCCTTGCAAGATTCTCGGTAAGAAGGGGGATAGGGGATGTGGGGGATAAGGTGGTGGCAATCGGTATTCAGCAGCAGCGGAGATAGTCCTCTTCTGATCTCCCCATCTGCTGATGCGGTTTCCTCTCCACCGGTTGCCAGGGCTACGCGATCCGCTCGATGTACTCCCCAATCCGTCGGAAGGAGAGGACGCCCAGCGGCCGGCCGGCGGCATCCACCACGGGGATGTGCCGGAACCCGTGCACCGATTGCAGGTGCAGCGCGTAGGCGATCGTCGCCGAGGCGGGGATGCTGGTGGGGTTGCGCGTCATGTAGCGCGCCACAGGCAGGGATGCCAGGTCAGTCACCTCCCCCACGATCTTGTACAGCACGTCGCGCTCGGTAAAGATGCCAACCAGGCGCCCGTCTTCATCGGTGACCAGCACATAACCGAAACGGCGGGCTCGCATGCGATCGACCGCCTCGGCCGCGGAGGTGTCCAGAGGGACGCACTCCGGCTCCGGTAAACCGAGTGCCAGCACCGAATCCGTCATAATGCTGTGTTCCGCAGTTGTTTTGGGGCTCGGCAGGGCGTCCTGCGCCAGGCTCGCCAGGCACTCCGCGCACTCATCTGTGCCCGCTATGTTGTCGTGGCTGCAGACGGGGCAGATCATCTCCCGTTACCCTCGCTTGCCTCGTTTACCACCCAGATATCGGCCTGACGGTAGAGCTTGACGAGATCTCCCGCGCCGCGCTGGCGCGTCATCTCTTCCACCTGTCCCAGCATTAGCTCCGAGTAGGTAGGTTTCTCCACGCAGCGGAATATGCCTACCGGGGTGGGGAAGTTGGGTGGGCCCATACGGCTGAGCAGGTGTGCCAGCGTGGGATCCTCTGCGAACTCGTCGTGGACCAGGAGATTCGCCTCGGTAACGCCGCTGCCCAGCGACACGACCTCTGGCTTCAAGCCATTCAGGCGGATGCCTTTGTCGTGGTTCTTGCCGAAGATCATCGGCTGGCCGTGTTCCAGCATCAGGGTGCTGTCATCTTTAACGTCCGCATCGGTTACATAGTCCCACTCGTGCGGATTAAAGACGATGCAGGTCTGGCAAATCTCGACGAACGACGTTCCCTTGTGCTCCGCCGCCCGTTTCAGCACGTAAGCAAGCTGCTTGGTATGCACATCCACCGCCCGGGCCACGAACGTCCCCTCTGCCCCCAGCGCCACGCTGAGAGAATTGAACGATTGCTCGATTGTTCCCATCGGGGAGGATTTCGTCTTGTGGCCCGGCCGCGAGGTGGGCGAGTACTGGCCCTTGGTCAGCCCGTAGATCCGGTTATTGAATAGCAGGATGTTGATGTCCACGTTCCGCCGCAGGCAGTGCAACAGGTGGTTGCCGCCGATGGAGAGGCCGTCTCCATCTCCCGTTACCACCCAGATGCTCAGGTCCGGGTGCACGCAAGCCAGGCCGGTGGCCAGCGTGGGCGCCCGCCCGTGAATCGAGTGGATCCCGTAGGTGTTCATGTAGTACGGGAAGCGGCTGGAGCACCCGATCCCCGAGATAAACACAATCTTCTCTCGCGGGATGCCCAGCTCGGGGAGCACCTTCTGCATCTGCGCCAGGATAGAGTAGTCCCCACACCCCGGGCACCAGCGCACTTCCTGATTGCTGACAAAGTCCTTCCTCGTGAGGGAAGCCGTCGGTCGCTGCACTGTATCCGTCATCAGCTCTCTCTCCCTGCTGCCTTTCCGGGCGTGATTAGCGAACTATTTCATTGATCTTGCGCAGAATCTCGGCGATCTTGAACGGCCGCCCCTGCACCTTGTTCAGCTGGGTAACGCGTCTCGCGTAGCGCACATTGAGCAGCATCGCCAGCTGGCCGAGATTCATCTCTGCCACCAGGACCTGCCGGTAGCGGCTCAGCACTTCACCCAGGTTGCGCGGGAACGGGTTCAGGTAGCGGATATGCGCGTGCGCCACCGATTTTCCGGCGCTCTGCGCGTCCATCACCGCGGAGCGGATCGCCCCGAAGGTGCTTCCCCAGCCCACGACCAGCAAGTCGCCCTTCTCCGGCCCGAAGACGGGCTGCTCGGGGATCGCGTTCGCCAGTCGCGCCACCTTCTCCGCCTGGATCTTCACCATGTGCTCGTGATCCTGCGGATCATAAGAGACGTAGCCGGTGACGTCCTGCTTGCCCAGGCCGCCGATACGGTGCTCCAGTCCGGGGGTGCCCGGCAGCACCCACGGCCGGGCCAGCGTCTCCTCGTCGCGGATATAGGGGAAGAACCCCTCGGGATCCGTCCGGTGGCGCACTTCGATGGCGGGGAGTTCCTCCGGATCAGGGATGCGCCACGGCTCTGAGCTATTCGCCAGGTAGCCATCGGAGAGGACGACGACCGGGTGCATCGCCCGCACCGCGAGCCGGAACGCCTCGATGGCCATCGTAAAGCAGTCGGCCGGCGCGCACGGCGCAAGGACCGGCATGGGGCTCTCCCCATTCCGGCCGAACATCACCTGCAGCAGGTCCGTTTGCTCGGTCTTCGTGGGTAGGCCGGTGCTGGGCCCGCCGCGCTGGACATCGATGATTACCATAGGCAGTTCGAGGGCCACCGCCAGGTTCATCGCCTCGCTCTTGAGACAGATGCCCGGCCCGCTGGTGCCCGTGACCGCGAACGCGCCCCCGAATGCCGCACCGATAACCGCGCCCATAGCGGCGATCTCGTCTTCTGCCTGGAAGGTGCGGACGTCGAAGTTCTTCATCGCGGCCAGCTCGTGAAGGATGTCGCTGGCCGGGGTGATGGGATAGCTGCCGTAGAAGAGTGTCTGCCCCGCCCGCCGGGCGGCGGTAACCAGCCCCAGGGCCATCGCCTCATTGCCGGTGAGCTTGCGATACGTCCCCGGCTGCACGGTCATGCGCGGCACGCGGCAGCGATGGCGGAACGCCTCGGTCGTCTCACCGTAATGGTAGCCCGCCTTCAAGGCACGGGCATTTGCTTCGGCGACTTCTGGGCGCCGCTCGAATTTCTCCTGGATCCACTTGAGCGTTGTGTCCAGGGTGCGGTCGTACATCCAGAACGTCAGGCCGAGAGCGAAAAAGTTCTGGCAGCGGTCCTTCTCCTTGTTGGAGAGGCCCTCAATGTCCTCCAGCGCATTCCGGTTCAGAGTGGAGATCGGGACAGCGATGACCTGGTGGCCGCGCAGGGAGTCGTCCTCTACGGGGTTGCTGTCATAGCCCGCCTTCTTCAGATTCGGGGGGGTGAAGTTGTCCGAGTTGACGATGATCGTCCCCTCCGGCTCCAGATCAGGGAGGTTGGCCTTCAGAGCGGCGGGGTTCATCGCCACCAGCACCTGCGGAGCATCGCCGGGCGTGTAGATGTCGTGGCTGGAGATGCTGACCTGGAACCCGCTCACGCCCGCGAGCGTGCCTGCCGGGGCCCGAATTTCCGCCGGAAAGTCAGGGAGGGTGCTCACATCATTCCCCAACACCGCGGATGCGTTGGTGAACTGGGTGCCCGTGAGCTGCATCCCGTCGCCCGAGTCGCCGGCAAAGCGGACGGCAACTGTGTCCACCTCTTCCAGGATCGAGTCAACCGGTTGCTTACCCGGCGACGGGACCACTCCCACGAGATCAGACATTGTGTTGAACCTCCTGGTCTCTCAGGACCGCACGCGTTACTGGGTCGTTACCCTGGCTGGAGGGGCAGGGATCAGGCTCCGTCGCGCGTCCTAGCCACCTGCTCCGGGTCCGGAGGGAGATTGTAGATCCCCTCGGGAAACCGGTCACACAGGAAATCAATGATTGCGTAGTGGGTTAGGTTGCCTACTACCTTGCCCTCGGCATCCACCACCGGTGTATTCCGGTAGTGCCCCTGGTTCATAAACTGGAGCGCGGTGGAGACGCGATCCTCGGGCCGGATAACGCACGGGTTAGGGGTCATGAGTTGCTCCACCGGTCGCACCCAGGTCTCCGGTGCGTCGACGCACTTGCACAGCACGTCTCGTTCAGTGAAGATCCCCGCGAGCCGGCCCTTGTCCACCACGAGCACGCAACCGCATCGTTTCTCGCGCATGCGGGCGATCACCTCTCGTACCGGCGTGCTGCGCTCCACCATCAGATAGGCGGATAGGTCCAGGTGGATCACCTGTTCCTGTTTTAGGTCCCGTTCAATGCTCATGACAACCCCTCACAACCAGCGCGCATCGTTTCCATCTTTCATATTACGCCTGTCTGCAACCCACGAACCACCTATTCGCTGTATATCGCAAACAGGACCGCAGTAGCCCCCGAGAATCCGGCTCGGACGCGCTTAACAGAATCTCCGGCAGGGAGTTCGCACACCGCCCCCGCGCTTTCCTCGTCAGAACGTGTCCCCGGCTTCCTATCCGGCACTAACCGGGGCAGACCAAATCAGCGCTCGTTTAGTCAGTCGTCCGCCTCCTCACCCCAGCCCCGAAGGCTTTCAGGATGACCGAAGGCCGGGGTGGAAAGCAATCGTGCCCAAGCGAGGCGTTATTTCATCCTCCTTAGTTTAATGTAACCAGGCGCGTGAGGTAATGGGTTGAGATTTTGTGGCGGTCCGCCCGGCGGCCCTGCCTGAGGAGCAGCGCACCGGGATCGACCAAGCCTGTGCCTTGTGGAAGCAGGGCGAGACGCGCTCGCCCGCGCGCTCTTGTCGCAACAAACTCGCCCGCCGGGTGTCCAACGACACGGATTGTGCCATCGGCCCCGGCACTGCGAGAGTCGGTGTCTGGGTTGGGGAGCAACGGATGTCCCGAGCGTACTCGGAACATCGTCCAATGTTGGGGAACTGGACAAATGCTGGAAATTAGGGGTCGTGCGCATCTTTTTTGCGACAGTATCAGCCGCCGCGACTTTCTGCGCGTGGGCTGCCTCGGTCTGACCGGCCTGTCGCTCGCAGATGTGCTGCGCCTTCAGGAGGCCCAAGCCGCCACCGGCAGGCAGTCGGGCGGCAACAACAAGTCCGTCATCCTGATCTGGATGCCCGGTGGGCCATCGCATATCGATACCTGCGATCCCAAGCCGGAGGCGCCCTCCGAGATCCGCGGCCCGTTCCGGCCGCTGGAAAGCAGCGTTTCCGGCATCCAGATCTCCGAGATGCTGCCCCGGCAGGCGAAGATTATGCATCTGTGCACGATCCACCGTGGCATGACGCACAACCACGGCGACCACTTCGCTGCCGCCCACTGGATGCTCACCGGCTACCCGGGATCGAACGCCGCCTTGCAGACGCCCCGCTACCCGTCCGTGGGCTCCGTCGCCGCCCGAGTGCTCGGCCCGAAGGTCCCCGACATGTTGCCTTACGTGGTGATGAACGACGGCGGCTTCGGCTACCACGGCGCCGCCTACCTGGGCGCGCCATACCATCCCTTCCGCACCGGCAGCGAAAGCTACGGCCGCGAAGGTCCCCCGCCACCCATCGCCAGCACGGCAGACCTCAAGCCTGCTCCGGGCCTGGATGAGCCACGTATCTTGCGCCGGCAGCACCTGCGGCGCGACGTGGAGAGCCTGCGCCGCCATATTGAGCAGAGCGGGGAGATCAACCAGCCCCGATGGTGTCGGGACCAGCGCCATGCCCTGGACATGGTGCTATCCGGCAAGAGGCACGTGGCGTTCGATCTGAGCAAAGAAGCCCCGCAATTGCGGGAGCGCTACGGCCCGGGCTGGGCAGAAAACGCGCTCCTTGCGCGGCGGCTTGTGGAAGCGGGGGCCCGCTTCGTTACCTGCAATATCGGCTGCTGGGATGATCACGGCAACATCAAGGGGGCGATGGACAGCAGGCTCCCACGCTACGACCGCATGGTCGCCACCCTCGTCCAGGACCTGCACGAGCGCGGCCTGCTGAAGGACACCCTGGTGGTCTGCGCGGGCGAGTTCGGACGCACGCCCCGGATCAACGCGGGCGCGGGTCGGGACCACTGGCCGCAGGCGGGTTGCGTGCTCATCGCCGGCGGGGAATACAGACACGGCCAGGTGATCGGCGCGACCAACCGGTTTGGCGAGCATCCCGTGGACCAGACGTTGACACCGGCAGATCTCTGCGCGGTCATCTACCACCATCTGGGCATCGATCCCGAGATGACGCTGCAGGACCGCAGCCTCCGGCCGATTCCCATCCTCAAAGGCGGTAGGGTCCCCAAGGAGCTGCTGTAGCCAGAAGGGATAGCCGATGGTGGACGCCGATAATCGGCCAGGGAGCCAGTGCCAAAGCGAAAGGACAAAGTAGTGAGGGAGCGGCCCGGCAAAGCAGCGCGGCAGCGAAGCAATGAGAGACAGGTACATTGGGCTGCCCATCCCTCATCTGGTCGTTTCTTCGCCCGCCCCTCGTCTTCTCTTTTTCTCCTTTTCTCACTTGATATCTGCGCGCGTCTTTCTGCAGCCGAATCTATCCCTTGAGGCAAGGTGTGCGAGCCAGGATCGCGATGAACGGCGGCTGCTTCCGGCCTGCTTGCGCCCGGTCAGCGCGCCTGTACGGGCAACGATCCCTGGTCGAGCAGAACCGACTGACGGAGGAAACGTTTGAATGCCCGGAGGGAGGGGGTATACTTACTCAACCAGACTTTGTCGGTGCGGCGATTCCGGCGCCGCAGCGGTCCCCATTCTGCTGGCTCCTGCCTCCCCATCGTAGGCTATCTCGCTCTTTTCCCGCAGGAGTGATCATCAATGTCAGACAGGGAGCATCCTGAAGCAAAGGAGATAACGGTCGCGGAAGCGGGTCGAAGAGGTGGCGAAACTGTCAAGGCTCGCTACGGGAAGGAATTCTATACCGAGATCGGCCACAAGGGTGGCCGCACTACTAGCGAGAAGTATGGCGCCGACTTCTACGGGGAGATCGGGCGAAAAGGGGGAAAGCGCACGGCGCAGCGCTACGGCCATGAGTTCTACGAGCGGATCGGCAAGAAGGGGGGCCAGCGCGTCCGGGAGTTGATCGAGCGAGGCAAACGCGCCACCAAGTAGCGCTCGCCGGCGTTCAGGGCGGGGAGATCCCGACCGGGGCCACTGGCGAAGAGATGGACAAGCCCCGCCCGAAGCCCGGCGGCGGTGAGCTCAACGCTAAACGCTAAACGCTCTTCTTACAGTAGCCCGCGGCGTTCCAGATCTTCCAGCGCCGGGCGGGCAGCATCCCAGACCGTCGCCGGCGTCTCCGAGAGGAACGCACTGCGCATCGCTTCAAAGCGCTCCCGTTGCGTCGGTGGCAGGCGAACCGCGTAGCAGGTGGCGTTGAAGCAGTGGCCGCACCACGCTACCTCCTCGGTGAACCCCGTGACAGTTCCCCAGATCGAGGTCGTGCGCACGCCGCTGCTGCAGTAGGGGCAGCGCTCCTTGTTCACGTGCACGAGGAAGCGCAGGCGCCCCGTGGGCGGTCGCAACACTACCACCTCGCGGCACCATTCATTGCGTGTTTCAATCGACATAGGCCGGGGACCTCTGGCGGACAGTGTGGAGGCGTCAGTGTAGCATACGTTCGGACGCGCTGCAAGAATTAGCCGAGGGGTTGCTTCCGCGTGCCGCTGCTATCCTGGCGATCTCTCCGGTCTTTCTCTCTGCCCTTGTGTGGGAAACGCTTGCCAAACCGTCTCTACCTCTACCGCATGTTCCCGCTCTTGTATGGCGGGTTCTACCGAAGGAGCGCGAGTCGGAGGTCCGGTACCTGCGGAGGCAGGAAGGCCATCGCCACGCCCTCTTTCCCGTATCCCGGGCGGACACCGGTTCGGGACCACGGCGCGGGAGGATAGAAGGAAGAAAGGTGAAACCAGCGGCGCCGTCGACGCTCCATAGGTATCATGAGGCTTTGAGTAGCAAGCGGAGCACTACCTACCGATGCACTACCCGATTACCGAATCGCAGATCCAGTTCTACGAAGAGAACGGCTACCTGCCGCTTCCCGAAGTCATCACGCCCGAGGAGCTGGCGGACGCGCGCGTCTTCCTGGAAGAGGCGCTCCACATGCGGCTTACCGGCGGCATCGACCGCACCGGCAGCTCCGATTACGACCGCGTCTTCCTCCAGAAGGTCAACCTCTGGCGAGATCACGAGGGCGTGCGGCGGCTGGTGTTCCATCCCCGTCTGGCGCAGATCGCCCGGCAGCTCAGCCGCAGCCACGCCATACGTCTCTGGCACGACCACGCCCTCATCAAGATGCCGGGCCGCGATAGCCGGCCGTCGCCCTGGCACCAGGATCTGCCCTACTGGCCGATGAACGAGGCGGGGGCGCTGTCCTGCTGGCTGCCCCTAGACGATGTGGATGAGCACAACGGCTGCATGCACTTCATCCCGGGGTCGCACAGGCTCGGGAAGCTACCGCCCATCAATCTGGTCAACCCGCAGGATATCTTCGCGTTTGTCCCCCAGGAGTGCCAGCAGCGGATGAAGTCACCGGTGGCCGTACCGCTGCAGGCGGGGGACTGCACCTTCCACAACGGCCTCACTTTCCACTACGCCCCGCCCAACCGGGGGAATCAGCCCCGCCGTGCGCTGGTGATCATTTACATGCCGGACGGGACGACCTACCTGAAGAAGCCGCACTGCGTCACAGATGATCTGGACCTCGAGCCGAGCGCGCCGCTGACGGGGGATTGGTTCCCCATCCTGGCCCGCGCCTGAGCGCCGGCCACTACGGTATCGTGGTGTGGCCGACGCGTCCTTGACCATCGCGCTGCTGTGGGGCCGACGACGGGCCGCAGGGCGCTGCCGCGACCGTGAGGAAGCGACAGCCAGACATCGGCTCTACCCTCCACAACCGACCTGTCCTCTCGTCTCCTGCCAGAAACTGAAAACCGGCGCCCGGTAGCCCGCCATCCTTATCGCTCCAGGAGGAACAGCTCCTCGTCATCGTCAGGCCGCGCGACGAAGCGAAGATGGCCCTGGTCGAACGCCTGGAGGAACCGCGTCCCGGTAGCTCCCAGCACGGGGAGGAGCGGATCGTCGGTTCTGCTCCCATCCGGCACGTTCCAGAAGCCGCCCGCGCGGATCTGGCCTTCACCGAACAGCACCAGGTCCACCGTCTGGATGATATCCGTGCCCGTATCGGAGCGATCCTCCTCCAGGAAGTCCTCGGTGACCACCGCCGTGCCGATGATCCGGAACTTGGTTCCAAACCGGTCGGAAAGCCAGACGTCGGCTTCCAGGAACTCGCGGTTACCCAGATCGGTAGGTTCGTCCGGTCCGTTCAGGTCGAGAAAGATGCCGCGGGATAGGTTGTAGTCGAAGAGCAGAAACAGGCCGCCGAGGCGCGAGCGCGTGCTCGTTACGGCCTGACTCTGTGGGCTGCCGGGCACGGGGGCCAGCAGTCGCCGATCCCGGCGAGTCCCCACAGCGCGCTGTCGATGCGCCTCGAAGACATGGCCCCGCAGGGTTTGCGCGGTCAGGCCCGTGGCCAACACCACGGCGGCCACCCCAGCGGTAGCAACGAACAAGCCCCGGAAAGGACGATGCATGGGGATCCTCCTGAGCAGCGGCTTCCCCATCCCGAAGGGCCTTGGGCCCTGGGAGAGGTGATGGGCCTACGACAGGCCCAGGTACGAGGACCCCGCAGGCAGGGAGCAGGTTCCCCCGCATCCTCCTCCGGGGCGAGGTTCACCAGACAGATCGAGTGCTGCGGCTCACGCGGCGCGCGCCCGCTGGCCTTCAGGCACTGCCGCCGGACGCTGCGCCGCTTCCTGCTCGCCGATCTGCTTCGCTTCCGGATCCAGGTCTTCTGCTATCCCTACCCGATGGCCGTAACTGATCTCTCCCCCCAGCCATCCGGAGATAACCAGCAGCACAAAAGCGACCAGGGCAATCCCGAACGCCCAGCCCCACGCTGGCGATCCGAGCGGCGCGCCGTTGATCCGTACCCAGAGGCTAACGGCGTAGAGGACGACCAGCGTAAGGTTAAGGACCATGTGAGTGGTGGCCGTACGGAACCCGGCGGCGCTCATGCGCACGCCAAAGTAATCCGTAAAGCCCGCCAGCGCCGCCAGCAGGGCGCCGATGATCCCGATAATGATGGCCCAGTAGGCGAACTGGAACCAGAACAGGTTGCGGGTGCCCATGAATGCCAGGTCGCCGATAAGGGCGCCGACGAACGCGCCGATAGGAACGGGGACCAGCATCGGGTGGATGGGGTGATGGCCGATAGCCGCTTTACTACGCACGGTTGTGACCTCATTGCGTTTGACTTGCGGGAGCGGAGCGCCCGGGGACGCTGTTCTGCACTCGGGCTCCTCACGTAGTGTTACCGGGACCCGCCCGCATCCAAACGCAGGGCGGATACGCGGACTCGGGGCGCTGCCCGCTATCCGCCCGCCCGGCGCACCAGCAATGCGTTGCGCGCCGAGAAGAAGTAGAGAAACAGCCCCGCCGGGCGCACTCGCGCCCGGCGCAGTCGCTCCTTCACCTCCTTCTCGCACGCCTCGGGGACATAGACGAAGAACTTCGGGGTCAGGTAGGCCGCCACCCACCAGCGCGCCTCCGGCTCCTCTCCGGCCAGGGTGGCCTCGGTTTCTACCTCCCCCACCGCCGCGATGCGGCCGGTGAAGCGCTCCGTCATCACCAGATCGGGGTAGAAGGCGCCCGCGGGCAGAGCAGGGCAGGGCACAAGGTGGTCCCGCGCCGCGGATGTGTTCACGGCCACCGTCCACTGCGGGATCTTGATCCGGCGCGCCAGCATCTCGACCAGAATGTCGTGTTGCTGGCGCAAGGCATCTTCAGCGTGCGTCATCTTTGGAGTGTGGAGGGGTGCCTCCGTGCCCAGCCGCCGGTTTGATGCGCGGTGGCTGGCTATCGAGGTGTCTGCCATCAGTGCCGTCACCCCGCCACCCCTCCGGGACAGCGCCGGCAAGCCGGCACACGCCACAATCGTTTCGATCCGCCCTCGATCCCCGTCGCCGCGATCCCCGGTCAGTAAGCGTCCTATGCCGGCTTATCCCCTCCCCGCCAATACCTGCTCGATGGCTGCCATCAGCTCGCGAGGGTCGACGCTTACCGGCTGGATGCGCAGGCGCGTGGCGTGGCGAAAGTCGTCGATGGCGAACGGATTATTAGGGTCTGCCATCGCCAGCACCAGCGTATCGCCAGTACGGGCCACGGGCAGCGCCAGATGCTTGCGGATCAATGCGGGCGGCACGAGGGCGGCAGCAGCAGGATCTATCGGCCGTCCCATCAGTGTGACCTGTGCCAGCGGCCCTGAGGTCACCGCTTCGAACACCGGCACGCCGGTCTGCGGGTGGCTGGCGTAGGTCCAGCGCGTATTACCCGCGCGCAGGATCACGAATTCGGCCCCGAAGAGCGCTTTCGTCCCATCCAGCACGCGGCCGGCGTAGATCTCGTTGCGCCGTGCCACGCACAACGTCACGTCCACCTCCCCGTTGGCGATCAGTCCCTGGGCGGAAATAATCTGCGTCGCGCCCTGCTTCTCCACAGAATGGATCCCCGGGGGCCAGGTGACGGTCGCGGGGACCTCCAGCACGAAGTGCTCCAGGGTCCCGTGGCCGCTCAGCACGCTGCCCGCGGCCAGCGGGAGGTCGCGGGCCAGGCGCGCCAGGGCGGGCCGCACCTCTTCGCCTGCGTCCACCCGCAGGGCGATCACCTCCAGCGGCGTGGCGCCTCGAAACCACTGCATGGCCTGATCTCCGCTAGCTGCACGCTATTGTACGGACGTATGGGGAGGTGAGATAATAGGAGGATGAGAGACCGGCGCTTATCACCCGCACGCCCACGCATCCCGGCTTCGGAACGCCTATCGCTCCCCGTCCTCCCCCTGCCTGCTGGCTGCCGAGCGATCGATGCTCTGCCGTACCAGCAGAGTCTGCTCCATATCGGGTGGCGGTTGGTTTGTGTTCCGGTTGCGCGAGGGCGGGCCGGATTCCTGCGGCGCGCGGCACGAGGGCGTACGTTCGCACGCCGCATTCTGCAATCCCAATGCCTTCCCAACCCGCCATCACCGCGCCCAATACCGAGCGCCAAAGCACTTGAATGCTTGCCTGGCTAAGACGGGTTTCACTTCCCGGCAGGAGCGATGGTACCGGGTCCGAGCCGCCGGGTACCCGGGCAAAAGAATCCGCTCCGGCCCCAGGATTGGCAGGATTGCCGCAGTAGTTACGGTGAAAAGGGGGGTGTCCCCCAGTAAAGGGACCAGCACGGGCCGCGCCCGCCGGCGAATCCCGATACAGTCGGAGTGCCCATCGCCCGGAGGGAGAGCCGGGGCGAACAGGAGCCATGCGGGCGGCACGGCTGCCTGTGCCGCCGGACAGCGGGCCCTGGCGGAAGGTGAGCCGCTCCCAGTCGCCGACAACTCTCCCCACGTAGTGCGAGGAAATGCCGTGTGGGCACGTCCTTGGCCCGGCGGAGGGATAAAATGGTTAGCACATTGCTTGTCGTCTATTGGAGCGATACTGTCTCGTTTGTGCAATCCACCGGTCACCTGGTCACTCCGATGCGGCTGGCGCAGGTGTTGCGCCGGCAGACGTATCAGTACGCCGGCACGCACCACGCGGTGGCATTTGGCGATTGGGAGGGCCGCGACGCGCTGGCCGCGGAGCCGCTGCAGCGGTGTGGCTTCCAGTTGCGGCCGCCAGAGGAGGCGGCAGAGATCGTGCCGCGCCTGCTAGAGGAGTGCCGCGCCGTGACGCTGGTGATGGAACCACAGCGCGCGGTTGCCTGGCTGGGGGCCAGTCCGACGGCACACTGCCACCTGTGCTGCACCGGGGGGGCAATTCCGGAGTCGCAGGAGCTGCCTGAGGGTGCGTGGGTCACCTCCCTGGAAGACGTGCTGTCGCATCTCACGGCGGATGCTCTGGGTCTGTTCGTGGAGTGGCAAACGGTGGCGGAAGGGCTGCGGCGGCTGGGAGTGCCCGCGGCGCCTCAGGCAGTGGCCGCCGCCCTCCTGCGCACGGCTAGCGCCGTCGGGGATGTGGCTATGGCGCGCTTCTACGCGCCCTGGCACCCTGGGACCACGGAGACTGTGTCCCTGGCGCACGTTGATCTGCCAGACTGGGTGCGTGCCACTATTGAGGTCCGCTACCAGCCGTCCGGTCGTGCCAGCTTGGCTGAAGATACGCTGATGGGCGATCTCCAAGAGCTGCTGGAGAGGCCGGATGCTCCCGCCACGTGGATCATCGCCGGATGGCACGACGGTTTGCCCCATCTGGCGCACGCCGCTCGCCGGCAGGGGAAGCGGGTGGTGCTGTGGACTCCCGCAGAATGGCCCGTGCCCGAAGCGGGCCGGATCGATGGCTTCACCACGCCGCTGACGCACCTGTTGGACCGGCGCTCGCTGGTCGCGACGGAGGCGAGAGAGCCGGGGGTGCAGCCCGCCCGTGAAGAAGCGCCCGTTGAGGAGGCCCCTCGTTCCCCCCAGGAGATGGCAACCCCGGTGGTGGGTAGCGCTTTGAGTACCTGGGTTCGCCTCCTTTACTACACCGACCGCTACCTACGCGAGCAGCAGTGGCCCAGGGTGGCCTTCAAGCGCCTGGCAGGCTACCTCGCCACTCAGGAAGAGTTCGGTCCCACGCCCAGCAACGCGATGATGTGGCTGAACCGCGCCAAGGCGGAAGGGATGCTGCACGCCGAGCACGAGGTTCGCCGGGGGGATCCGCCCCTGCGGGTTACCGTTTGCCGCTCCAACCCCGAGCATCCCCTGGCGCGTCCTGCCACCGAGGTCCCGGAGAGGATAGTCCGCCTGCTCTACCAGATGCTGCGGAAGATGCCCTGGGTCAGCTTCAAACTGCTGCGGAACGTCTTGCTCCGCGATCAGTGGCTGGGTGGGCCGCCCCATCATCTGGACGAGCAGGCAATCGACGAGTGGTTAAACTTCCTCATCCAGGATGGGGCGCTGCGCATGTCCAAGGAGCCGAACGCGGAGAACCCCGACTTCCCTGTCACGGCGCTCCGGCTCAACGAGGAGCACCCCGTGGTCAGCTCCATCGTCCGGAGGACGGAGGAGGGGATTCGCCTGGCACCCGAGCGCACCATTCTCGCCATCGATCACTTCCTGATTCGCACCCAGAAGCCCTGGATGGCCATGAGCACGTTGCGCCGCGGCTTCCAGAACCTGGGTCGCGACGAACTCCAGGAGGTCCTGCGGCGCCTTCAGAGCCGGGGCGCGCTGGTCACGGAGAGTTATCCCAACCCACAGAAAGAGCACGCCACTACCGGCTGCTATCTGAACCGCGATGATCCGCTCGTTCGAGAGACGCTCGCTCTGCGCACACAGATCATTCGTGCCGTGCAGCGCCTGCAGCGGTTTCGCACCTGGGCGCCCCTGGCGCGGGTAGATGAGGAGCTGGGTGCGGGCTGGCAGTCGCGGGACCTGGCCATCCGTCTTGCCTGGTTCGCGCTCGCCCGCGACGAGGGGATCCTGGAACTGGATCACGAGGGGCCGCTGCCGTTACAGGGCTGGGGCGCGCTCCATTGCCGGTTGAACGTCGCCCATCCTGTGGTACGCGCCGTGGTCGCTGAGGTTCCCGCTCCCTCCGAAGGCGAGCTGGCCGCTGCGGAAGAAGAAACGCCCCCCGCGGTGTGGAATTAGGGCCGACGCGGCGACCGGGGGGTAGGCCCGAAAGCTTTCGGGGCAGGCATCGGTCAGGGCATCGTCTGATCAGACAGCCCCGTTCGGGGGGCGTGCCCGCGTCCCGCCCGGCGGGGAGAGGTGTCTACCCATGGCGCAGCCTGGCAGGGAGTTGACGCGCGCCCACCGGTTCCTGCTGTTCCTCTGCGCTGTGCTCGGGATCGGTGGCGCCGCTTTCTGGTTGTGGGCCGAGGACCGGGCCAAGACGCTTGCCACCGCCGTGGATATCGCCACGCAGGCCGCGCTCACGGGCGGTCAGGCGTCTTCCACGACCGCTAGCATGCAGCGGGATCTGGCGCTGTTCGACTGGATCGTGCAGTACGGGCCTTACTGCCTCCTCGTGGCGGTAGTCGTGGCGCTGTTCATCCTGGTCGCGCGGCCCGGAGGCAGCAGGCGAGCTGCGGGGGTGTGACCCCGCGCGTCCGCCACACGGCCGGCAGGGAACGGGATCTGCTTCCCGCCGTCCGCAAGGGGCGCCGCCGGAGGCGGGCAACGCCGCGGTGGGCGTTCCCTACCCGTCGCCGCGCGTGTCCCGGCCCCCTTCCCCTCCAGGATCACCGCTGGCCCGCGGCCGCGGGTGATCAGGCCGATCTGCCGCGTGTTCAGGTCCAGGATGACGATCTGGTCTCCCAGCCAGCAGGCCGGCGCAGTGTGGCATCCGCCTCTGCCCTTCGGTGCCTTTCCCACGTGTCACCGGTCGCCCGAGTGGGCATTACAGGAGTATCTGCCGCGGGCGGGAAGCGAGTGGGCAGCCCGGGCGGAAAGGGAGCGCGATGATGACCCGAGGTCAGGGCTTTGCACTTCTGCCGCGGGGCGAAGGCAGGTCGATGTGGGTGGTGACCGACCTGCTGACGTTCAAAGCGGCGGGCGAGGATACCGGCGGCGCGTGTTCCATCTTTGAACTGACCGTACCTCCGCAAGGCGGACCACCCCCGCACGTTCACCACCGGGAGGACGAGGCGTTCTTTGTTCTGGAGGGGGAATTCGCCTTCCAGGCAGGGGATCGTACCGTAGGAGCAACCGCCGGATCGTTTGTCTATGCTCCTAAGGGAATCCGCCATACGTACAAGAACATCGGCCTGGCGCCCGGCAGGATGCTGATGGTCGCCACGCCGGCAGGGATTGAAAAGTTCTTCGAGGAAGTGGGCCAGCCAACGATGGACCCGTCCCTGGCGTCGGCTCCCACCGGTCCACCGGATATCCAGCAGCTATTGGAGATTGCCCGGAGGCACCAGATTGAGATCGAGGTACCGTCCGGAGGGCCAGAGGCATAAAGCGTTCGCAACCGCCGGCACTGCGGACTGCAATGAGCGGCGGGCCGGCCCCTCGCCATACTGGCCCGCCGATCCCTGAAACTGAACCAGTTAGCGGTCCTGGCATCCTGGCGATCAGGAGCTGGCTGCCGCCTGCTCCGCATGGGCGGTGCGCCGGCGCTGACGAAGGAACTGGAAGAACTCCTTCGCCTCGTGCAGGCGCCGCCGCCGTTGGTGAGCGTCCTTCAGCATCTCGCCGATCATGCGGAAAATCGGCTTCGGGCGCAGATAGAAGTTCATGTAGAACTCTTCCAACGCGTCGTACACCTCTCTGCGCGGCAGGTCCGGGTACTGGATGGGGAAGTCCTGGATGCCATCCACGGTGATCAGATCGTCCGGGAGCAGCCAGTGGTTCGCCACCGCCTGCGCGTAGAACTCCGTGCCCGGGTAGGCGGCGGCCATGGAGACCTGGATGGACCAGGGGTCGATCTCCTTTGCGTACTCTATCGTCTCGCGGATCGTCTCCCGCGTCTCGCCAGGCAGGCCGAGGATGAAGGTGCCGTGCACCTTGATGTCCAGCCGGTGGCAGTCCTGCATAAACCGGCGCGCCCGCTCCAGGGTCACGCCTTTCTTGATGTTGCGCAGGATGCGGTCGTTGCCGCTCTCGAACCCCACCAGCAGCAGTCGCAGGCCGTTTTCCTTCATCACCTTAAGGGTCTCGTAGGGGACGTTGGCGCGCGAGTTGCAGCTCCACTCGATCCCGAGCTTTCCCAGTAGCCTGGCAATCGCCTCCGTGCGCGGCCGATCCGCGGTGAAGGTATCGTCGTCGAAGAAGAACTCCTTCACCTGCGGGAAGTAGTGCGTCGCCCGCTTCATCTCCTCATAGACGGTCTCGGGGCGGCGCGTGCGGTAACGATGGCCGCCGATCGTCTGCGGCCACAGGCAGAAGGTGCACTGGGCGGGACAGCCGCGGCCGGTGTAAAGGGAGAGGTACGGGTGTTTGAGGTAGCCGATGGCGTAGTTCTCGATGCTCAGATCCCGCTTGTAGACATCCACCACGAACGGCAGCGTATCCATGTCCTCGATAATCGGCCGCTCCGGGTTATGGACCACCTGGCCCGCCTCATTGAGATAGCTGATTCCCGTGACGTCGGAAAGCGGCGCGCCCTCGGCGATGTCCCGAATCGTGAAGTCGAATTCCTTACGTGCCACGAACTCGAGGATCCCCCGTCCATCCTCCAGCGATTCGCGCGGCTTCACTGCCACGTGCGCGCCCACCATGCCGATCATCACTTGGGGGCACTCACGCTTGAGCCTCTCCGCCACCCGCAGATCGCTGGCGAACGAGGGAGTACTGGTGTGGATGATGCACAGCTCGAATCCCTCTCGCGCGATGCGGGCCACGTCGTCGAGCGTCAGGTCGTCGGGCGGGGCATCCACCAGCCGGCTGTTAGGGATACAGGCGGCCGGCTGGGCGAGCCAGGTGGGGTACCAGAAGGAGCGGATTTCTCGCCGTGCCTGGTAGCGCGAGCCAGCGCCACCGTCGAACCCTTCGAAGGAAGGCGGATTCAGAAATAGCGTCTTCTTCACAGTCTCGTTTCCTGAAGGCCGGGCTGCCGGAGGCGCTGCCTCCCGGCGCGCGGAAGCAAAGCGCGAGCGCTTCATCGCTTAGCATATCGCCCGCAGCGCTCATCGTCAGCCGAGCTAGTGCGGGGGGTGAGCCGAGGCGCGGAGATCGCCGAGGGCCAGGCAGCCGGAGGGTGGCTGTACGGGGTACGGGCGTGTGGGGGTGGTGGAAGGGCGGGAATCTCCCGGGAAGGAGTCCCGGAGATGGGACTCCCTCCCGGGCCTCGTGATGGCGGGTTACTAACCCCGCTGCGATACTACCCAATCGTTACTGCTTTGGTCCGATGACGGGGCCGTCCCCCACGTGGATACATCCATCCGGCGGGCCGCCGGTCGCCTCGTAGTACACCTTGGCTGCCGCCGCTGCCGCGTGGATGGCATCGATGTCCGCCTGGCTCTCGCTCTTCGATACACAGACCGTCTCGAAGGCGTAGCCCACGTTGCCCGAGTCGTCTGTGGCAGAGACAGCGATCAGATAGAAGCGCCCGGCGCTGTTCCCCTGGCGTTCGGCGCGTAGCCGGAGGGTGCCAGGCGCGACGTCCTTCGCGTCAGGCGCGTGGCAGCCGTCGCCGGTCTGCTCCTCGTCGTCTACGTTGCTGCAGACCTGCTCCACCACGATCGTCGGGTCCGTATCGCACGCGTCTGTTGCCGTCACGCTCAGGCCGACATTGACGAGCTTGTGGTTCGGCGGCCAGAGCATCGACGTACCCACCGAACAGCTGACCGTGGGCGCGGTGGTGTCCTGGACGGTTAGCGTGGTCACACAGCGCACGGGAGCGGTGGCACCATCAGACACAATGGCCTCGATGCTGTGCGTGCCCAGGCAGTAGGTGCGCGTAAGGGACACGCTGGCCGCGGTCGGGGGGCCGCTGGCGGGCACGTTGTCCACCCGCACCACGCTGCCGTCTACCTGCCACGTAAGGGTTAACGCGTCGCCATCCACATCCCCGACGGACCCCGTTGTCGTCACCTCAGCCCCTACCGGGGAGGTGCATTCCACCACGCGGGCAGGCGGACAGGTGGCTGTGGGCGGCCGGTTGGGCTGGATCGCCACACCCTTAGGCAGGGCGATCCCCGGCGCCGTGATCGATCCCAGCAACGCGCCCGTGCTGGCGTCGTGTATCTTAAGAGCGCTCGGTTGGGGCACATATAGCTTCCTGCCGTTCGGATGCAGCGCCAGCTGATCGATGCCAAAGAACGCATCGGTATTGGCAATCGGGATCGTGAAGAGCGGCGTGGCCCCGAGCGCACCGGTGGCCGCGTCGTAAGCGAACGCATCCACCGCTCCCGGAGAGTTGCTGCGCCCGTACACCCGATTGCCCCACGCGTTAACTGCCCCGCAGATGCCGTAGGCCCCGGTGAGAGCGCGGGCGGCGATCGGCGAAAGCCACGGGATCGCGAACGAGCGAACATCCCGCGTGTAGTAGCTCACCACCAGCCCGGTCGCGCTGCCGGGTGCGCCGTAGATGTTCATTGGGCCGTACAGGCCGCTGAGCACTTCGCCCGTGTCCGTGAGGTTGCCGGTGCTGTCGATCATCAGCCGTTGCGCCCTAGAGGTTGGGGCCGACGTAACCAGCACGGAGCCATCCTGGCAGACATCGATCGAGTTGCTGGCCGTACCCGTGTAGAAGGTGCTGATCTGGGTCCGGGTGGCGATGTCCACCACCGCGACCGGCGCGGGCTGGCTCCCATCACACACGACCAGGTACCTCTGGTCCGGGGTGATCGCGAGGTCTTCACCGACGTTCGAGATAGGGATCGGGTTTGTCCCACTGGCCAGCCGCGGGGGAACGCTCGTCAGATCGAGGACCCACACCCGCCACTGGAAGTCGGTGACGAAGCCGAGCGTCCCGTCTGCTGTGATGGCGCAGTCGCCAACGGGATAGCCCGTGGTCGGCAGGAAGACCGTGCCCAGCAGGAAGCCGCTATCCGCATCAAACACAGTCGCGGCCCTCCAGGTGTTATCCGCCACCATGCCGAGGGTGACAGCGATGCTAATGGTGACGGTGGCCACGTTGCTGTCCACCAACCCGTTGTTGGCTCTGTAGGTGAAGCTGTCCGTGCCGGTGGCCCCGGCGTTCGGCGTGTAGGAGAACGACCCGTCGGGGTTAAAGACCAGAACACCCTGCGACGGGCCCACCACCAGGAAGGCGGTGAGCGGGCTGGGGGGGCCGCAGCCCGGAATGTCATTGCCCAGCACGCCCGGGGCGGCTACGGTCAGGGTTCTGTTCGGCAGCGTCGCGTAGGCGTCATTGACCGCGATGGGTTCGACCGCGCAGGAGAAGAGGATCGCTGTTTGGCTGGCGATGACCGGCTGCTGGTGCGACCACTGCAGATTCCGCCCGTTGGACTGCCCGCTCGTATCGCGGATGCCCACTGTCGCCGAGCCGCCCGAGCTGCGGAAGTCGCCCGAGTATGTATCCAGGTAGCTGAAGCGGATGTGGTTGCTCCCCTCGTAGAGCACCGCCTGGAAGGTGACGGTACTGGGAGACGAGTAATAGCCACTGACCACGTGCCACTGGACGATGAACCGCCGGTTACCAGGAGAGCCGACGGTCTTGTAGTAGACCGCGTCGTACCAGGACCACCAGGTCACCCAGTCGTCCCAGAGAGGGGCGATCGTGGGCACGTTAGGAGAGAGAGCGGATGTCTGAAAGCTTGCGTTAGAGGGCGACGCGTTGCCACTCTCGAACGACAACAGGCCGTTGGTGCTGATGTAGATCGTCGAG
Source organism: Armatimonadota bacterium (assembly GCA_016199525.1). Lineage (GTDB taxonomy): Bacteria > Armatimonadota > SYMT01 > SYMT01 > JACQGL01 > JACQGL01. The sequence continues at coordinate 8,619 of JACQGL010000023.1, read as the reverse complement.
CGTGAAACGCCGTAGAAGCTGAAGTCGAACCCGATGGGAGCGCTGATGTAGGCGTCATCATTGTTCGACAGCCCCTGGGTTCCCGTCGTAGAGATATCCTCGAAGCTGTAAGGTACCGTCGTCGCCTCGTAGCCGAAGGCGTCCGGACCGATGGCGCTGGCATAGCGGGTGAGCAGGATCAGCAGGGCGCCCGTGAAGAGGATGCCCCACCAACATCTCAGGGACTGATGGGTGCGCATGGTTGTCCTCCGTGATTGGGAACGACGGGGAAAGGAATGACCGGGACGGCACCTACCTTATCCGCTGGCACAAGTATACCGGGTCGCCGTTGCCGGAACGGTGTCCGAACCGGCAGAAAAAACGTGGCCGGGAGCGTGGTCAAAGAGAAAGGAAACGCGGATAAGTGAACAGAAGTAATAATTAGACTGAATATAGATAAGTGAACGGAAGTAATAATTAGGTTGAATAAAGTAATGATCAGATGGAGTGGAGGGAGACACCGCGATGGCACGACGCCTGGCCGGTGAGCCTGTGTGCGGTTTACGTGTAGCGCTGTTCGGCCCCTTCGCAGTGCAGGTCGGAGGCCAGCCCCTGCCCCGGCTGCGGTCCCGGGCCGGGCAGTGGCTGCTGGCGTTGGTCGTGCTCCGACACGGGCAGGAAGTCAGCCGGGAGTGGCTCGCCGGAACGCTGTGGCCCGATAGCCCGGATGAGCTGGCGCTCTACAACCTGCGGCGGAATCTGGTGGATCTCCGCCATGCGCTGGGCCCCGAGGCGTGCCGTCTCCACAGCCCTACCCCCCGGACTCTCAGACTCGACGTATCGAGCGCCTTCGTCGACGTGCTTGCTTTCGACGAACTTGTCGCACGGGCCGACTGGGCTTCGCTGGAGAGCGCCACCAGGCTCTACCGCGGCCCGCTGCTGGAGGGTTGCACGGAATACTGGATCTACCCAGAGCGGGAAGCGCGGCAGCAAGCCTACCTGCGGGCACTTGAGAAGCTGGCCGAGCACGCCCTGGCCCTGGGTGAGCACTCGGTCGCGGTGAGCTACCTGTGCCGGCTCATCGCCGTAGAGCCCCTGCGAGACTCCGCCCAGCGTGCCCTGATGCGCGCTCTGGCGGACGGTGGTGACATGCCCGCGGCCGTGCTGGTCTACCGCGAGTACCGGACCCGCCTGCACCGCGAACTGAACATGGAGCCGGACGCACAGACCTGCGTGCTCTTCTCCCAGATTCAGGCGGCCGCGAGACGGGAGGGTGCGGGCAGACGCAGGCGGGCGCAAACGGAGCGCATCGCTTCCGGTCCCTGAGGTCCGATCCCGGCGGCCATCGATCCCATGCTGCCGCCTGGAGCCCTGGCTCCTGGAGAGCACGCGAGCGCTACCCCGGTGCCTCCCTCTGCATCCAGCGGCTGGTAGGGCGGAGCAACGCGTGGACCAGCGGGTAGGCCAGGCCAAGGACCAGCCCGTAGAGCAGATGGCCGCCGATAAGGGCCAGGGCCGCAGGAACGTGCGGGGGTGGCATCCTGGCGAGCAGTTGCAGGATGGCGATCGGCCCGACCAGCCACACGAGAAAGCCGTAGGCGAGGCCGAACAGCCAGCTCCCGCCGCGGTCCTCTGCGGCGCGCTGGAGCACCAGCCCGTAGACGGCGCCGACGATGGCGCTCACTGCCATGTGCAATGCTGCCGCCCACGTGTACGAGCGGAGGTTGGCTACTTCCATCACCCAGCGCGGCGTGCCCATCGGCCACATCACCGCCAGGAACGCCAGCCCTGCCGGGATACCCGCCAGTGCGCCCGTCAGCGCCGGACGATGGGCAGGCCCCGGCTGGTTTCCGTGCGCGCGAACAAAGTCAACCATTGCCGTGCACCATCCAGTTTGCCGTATTGAGGCGCTCGGGCCAGTATCTAATGCCCACCCGCCACACCCACACAGGGGACACGCCCCAAAGGCTTTCGGGGCATTCCCCATCGAACGCCCCGGTGACGTGCAGGCAAGCCATACGGCCCGTAGGGATGCCTGCGCTACCCTTAACACCAAACACCCGCGCGCCATGCTCTCCATCTGTAATTCGGGGTGCCCGCGCAAGGCTCCCGCACTTCGCAATCAGCAGCCTCCGCGTCCTACCCCCCATCGCCTGCGCTCTCACGATGCGCCGCATGCTCGTCTCCACAAGGACTTAGCCAGTGGTGTGGGGCGATAGACACGTGGTCGCGGAACATGCGTACCAGATCGCGATAGGCTTCCGCGACCGGCCGGGCCTCGCGGTTGAGGTCGAACAGGCCGACGGGATTCACAACGCCCCGCAGCCGGGTAAGGCCCGTGTCCCAGTCCACCTGATCGTGCAGGCTGTACCAGGTGAATCCGACCACCGGCACGCCGCCGCACTGCATCAGCTCCACGTTGTGCCACTGACGCCACAGCCAGGCAGGAGCATGGGCGGAATCCTGGATGTTCGTTTCGGTATGCATCAGGGGGCGTTGGTAGCGGTCGTAGTACTGCTTTGTGATTACGAACCAGCCAAACAGCTCACCCAGAGATTCCGGCCGGCCCTGGGCATCAACGAGCCGCTCGTTCCACCGATAGTAATCGACACCCAGGATGCACTCCTTGCCTGCATCCTGGTTCATAAACCACTCGTATTCCTCGCGTGTCATCCCCCCGCTCTGGAGCATCCGGAACACGTCGGGGCGCACCGGGTGCGCGTAGAGCAGATCGAGCGGCACAAACCGGCGCTGGTTCTCGAAAGAGGCGATGGCGACGATCTGCGGATCCGGGCAGCAGGGAGGAAAGTACTCGCTGCTCTCGCTGGTGATGAACACGGCGTCCGGCCGGGCGGCGCGGATTTGCGGGATCGCCAGCACGTTCGCCCGCGCGACGTGGATGGCGGCGCGGGCGAACGCCGCGTCGCTGCGCAGCTGTTCGTTCCGGGCCCCATCGAGCGCGCTCATCTTCGCCGTAACGTACATCTCGTTCACGGGAGTGTAGAGGCGCACCCAGGGATAGCGGCGCGCAAACGCGCCCGCGTATTCGGCGAAGTAACACGGTAGTGCGGGGTTCTGGAAATTGCCCAGCCAGGCGGGAACGCCGAAGTGACACAGGTCCATAATCGGCACAAGGCCCGCGTTGCGCATGGCGGGCAGGACCTCATCGGTAAACGACCAGTCATAGCGCCCGGGGCCCAGATGGATGCGGTAGTAGGGCGGGCCGTAGCGGAGGTAGCGTAGCCCTATCTCGCCCACCAGCGCCAGGTCGCGCTGCCAGTTACGGTAATGCCCGATGGCTTCAAGTTCATCCATCCGCCACTGGCCGTGGTCGATGGTCGGGTAGCTGCACTCGATGCCAGTGGCGAACATAAACTCCAGTCGGTCAGCCATCGTTCTTCACCATCGGCACGTTGAGAAGTTTGGAAGTTTAGAGGTTACAGCGTTGAAGTCTACCAACCCGCTAGCTCAATCCGGGCTTCGGTCGCTCATCCATAGGCGAGTTCTTTGCGGACGGGGTGGCCGACGGGTCGCGTGTAGAGCGCTCCCAGCGCCGCCCCGTATATCAGATGGCCGAGGAGCGAGCCTACCGGTCCCTCCCAGCCGTACCCGAGGGCGAGGAACCCCGGCGCCCGCAGAGACCCTTGAGCGATAAGAGGGTGCAACTCGTCCAGTTGAGGCAGCATGGCCGTGATGGCCAGCACTCCGGGGATAAGAGAAAACGCCAGTCCCTGAAGCACGGGCGGCCAGGGGAGCAGCGCCCAGAAGAAGTAGGCGTAGATGAGACCCCACAGAGCGCCAATCAGCAGGTGCATGGCGAGCCCGGCCGGATACCAGAGCCGGGGATCCCCCGGCCCGGCGATAAGCGTGCCCAGTAAGAAGATCAGATCGAAGCGGATCCAGCCAAGCGCCAGCGCGGCGCGCGCCACCGCTTCCCAGGCCAGCGCGCCGAGTGCACCCGCGGCCATCGCCTTGCCGAATGCTACCTTTCGGATCATACCTGACTCCCGCCCTTTACGTACTCACCCCAACGGAGCGGAATGCAAACGGGGGTGCGGAGCAGGAGAGAATCGGTGCGCGGATGTACAGGCGTGTGGGGGTGGGGAAAGCAGGAGACCGAAAAAGTAGGTGAATGGGGAAGCAGACGAGGGATGTTTGACGTGAAATGCAGAGTAAATATCGTGTTGCTAATATAGTGCTGATAACTGTAATACCGATACGCGGACGACCGCTCGGCGCCACAGCGTCGCCATTGGTGGGAGAATAGGTCGCAGCCCGGCTACCTGCTTGCCTGTCTCACGACCACGGTATCCATATACAGAGTGCGCCCGCCCGTCCAGTAGATACGATAATCCAGTGCGCCATTGGCAGGCCGATGGAAGGGGAGGCTGAATTCCTGGTACCTGCTTGGCTGCCGAAAATCACTGCCGCGCAGCGAACGAGAGGCAAGCACGCGCTCTCTGGCCCGGTCCATTACCTCCAGGCGCGCGATCTCATCTTCCCCACCTGTCTTGTCCACCTTCAGGCGGAAGGAGACGCGCAACCGCCCTACGGGTTCATCGACGGACCACTGGTCCAGCATCAGGTAGCCGGGCCGGTGGGCGCCCGCTCGGGCGACCCTCACCTGCACGGCCCGGGCCTCGGCATCGGCGGCCATCATCACCCCCGTCTGGGAGGGCGTATCCACGCCGTCGTAAACGTGCGCCCAGCGCGACACCGGGCGCTTCCCCACATCCATAGTGAGGGTGCTTCTAGCAGGCACCGTGACCATTCTTGCGAAGCTGGGGATACGGTACACCTTCTTGAAGCCTGGTGCCGGACGCACCGTTACCGTCACCGGCCGGATCCCGGAGTTATGCACCGTGAAGCGGCACCACCGATCCGTCGCGCCCAGAAGGCGCAGATCCACGGCCTTGTTGTTGCAGACGAGGAGGTTGCCCACATAGAGGGTGGCCTGCGGCTCTGTCTGATCCAGGCTGGTGTAGCCGGCATTCTCTACGAAGGCGATGCGCCTTAACCATCGCCGCTTTGGCACAAAGACCCCAGCGTCCCAGCGTGGGACGAGCCCCCGGATGCGTACCCCCACGACCTCGCGCACCTGGTCGGCGCCCCACAGGTTGCCCAGGAAGCCATAGTTGTGAGCCTCCATCTCCAGGAGCCCCCGGCTACTGACGACACGGCCCTGCTTTGCCCCCAGATAGTAGAAGGGGTGCGGTGTGGTGAGGCCAAAGCGGTTGGCAAACGCCTGGAAGGCGTGCAGATCCTGGGTGAAGGTCTTGCCCGGGAGGCCGCGCGCCAGGATGAAGCGGACGGGGAAGCGCTGGCCTTTGCGCGCCGGTCCGTCCAGGTGGTAGCCGAGCGCCAGCTGCCAGCCTTCGTCTCCGCCCGTCAGGGAGAAGGTCATGCCGGGGGTCAGCGGGTAGAGGCAGAAGCTTCCCGTGGTTACGGGGGAAATGACAAGCATCCCCCGCCCGGCAAGCTGGCCTTCCAGGTGCCAGCCCCCCGGCGGCTTCTGTACGGTTACCATCGGGGCGTCGCCCGCGGGAAGATAGGCGCACGTGTCTCCCGTACCGCCGCTTACGCCCAGGAGACGCAGGTTGACGGCTACCTGCGGGGCAGGGGAAACGTCGCGAGTGAGGAACGCCTCGCCCTCTACCAGTCCCCAATTCACCTGGGGCGGGTGCGGCTGGTAGTAATCGGGGAAGTCGGTCCCCAGGTTCCCGGTTGCCCAGGGCACGGCGGGCCAGAAATCGAAGGTGCGCACGCGCAGGCGTACGGGGTCGGCGGGGCCCTGGATGATCTGGCCACGCTCTCCCTTCCAGCCCTGGTTTGCGTCCACGATCACGGCGAAGGGGGATGCCAGGTCGAGGTGGAACTCGGGCGGGGCGTACATATTGACTTCCTTGAGGCTCCCCTTCTCAGCCACGTCGGCGGCCAGGTAGCTGTTCCAGTCCGCCAGGTTGGGGCCATCATCTCCTTCCCCGGCCCAGAAGCGCACATTGTTCGGCGGTGTGTAGGGGAACCGCACCAGCGTGGCATGGCCCTTGAAGTAGAGATGGGGACCGGCGATGATGTTCTGCTGGTCGGTGCACATCTGCGCCCAGATGTGCCAGGAGCCGTCCACCAGGGCGGAGGAGATCAGGCGTCCGCCCGCGGCATCCTGCGCCTTGAGGACGAAGTGCCAGTAGCGGCGAGAGAAGTCCTCCACGGCGATCCTCGCCTGCTTGCCCCGGGCGGCAAAACGGCGGTAGGAGCGCTCGCCATCGTAGATAGAGATATGACGCAGACCCTCGGGGGAGGAAACCCCGGCCACCAGCCGGATCCGATCCAGGTGTTTCAGGTCGAACGGGCGCCCGCCCGCCGCGGCATACTCTTCGAGCATCGGCCCGGAGGAAACGAAGCTGGGCTGCGGTGTGCGGAAGCCACCGACCATGTTCCTGCCAAATTGCAGCAGGCTGCCCACGGAATGGAGAGCGGCACGGTAATCCGCCGCCGCCTCGTTCTGCCTGCGAGGCACGTTGACGTAGAGCTGAAACGGCGCCTGCCGCGCGCGCTGGATGTCCGCCGCCGAGTAGCAGAGATGGGTGACTACTGGCAGCAGGCACGCGCCGTTATCTACTACCCGCTGAAATTCCTTCTCGGAGTTATCCACGAGCCGCCCGGAACGGTAGGTGAACAGGGAGAAGCAATTGTAGAAGGCGTAGAACCAGCCGGGCAAACCACGCCTGGCAAGCGAATGCACCGCCACTCCGGGCGATCCCTGGGCGTAATACCAGTTGTCGAACTGGCGCGCGAAGCACGTCCCGTCTTCCGAGAGGTAGCGGCGGTCCGGAAACTTCTCGAAGCCGAAGACCAGATAGTTCCAGGGCGGCGTGCGGGTGTTCCCCCAGGGCCAGACCTGCACATCGAGGCCCGGCAGCGCCAGAAAGCGGTCCGTGGATGCCGCACGGCATTCGGAGACAAGCCGATCGTACTTCTCGGGGGTCATCGAGCCCAGCTGCTCGGTAAAGATAATGAAGTCATAGCCTGCCTGGCGGGCGGCGGCGCAGTGCTCGGCCACCGTGCCCGTGCCGTTGGAGAGGGCCGTGTGCGCGCCTAGCAGCCCCCGGAAATGGTGCATCCGGGAGGGGATAGGCTCGTCCATCCGCTCCACCCGAGGGCGCATCCACTCCCACTGATCCAGCGTGACCGGAGGTCCTGGCCACGGCTTCTTAGGCAGCTCTTTCTCGGGCTGCCAGCCGCCCAGCTTGCCGGATGCCAGCGAGGGTTCAGCCAGCCAGCGGAAGGTATTGAGCAGCAGCTGCGCTCCGTCGCTGCGGCGTACGCCGTCCCCCTTCTCCAGGACGATGTTCTCCACCATCAGGGTGGAGCCGCCCGAGACGTTGTAAAAGCCGGGAAAGGACTGGGCGGCCAGCCGGCCGGCGCCCACAGGGCGCACGGCCAGAATGGGGGGCGCACTCTGGGTAAGCCGGCTGAAGTCGGGCGCGCCGTCCGGCAGCAGGACGTAGGCGCCGCCGCTCGGCATGGTGCGCACTACCGGCTGCCAGTTCTGGTCCACAATGAGATGGGAATTACCCAGCTTGAGCCCCTGCCGGTTCTGGGTGTGATCGGGGTACCAGACGGCGGAGAGGCCCCGGGTGATCGGCACGTCCGCGAACGCATTGGTCCAGGCGTAGGTGTGCCCCCAGGACGGCTGGTGCCACTGGTGTTCCCGGTCGACCACCTGCTCTCTGCGGACAGCAGCTCCGTAGGGCGCCAGCAGGGCGTTCCAGGCGGCGAATTTGTCGTTGACCACATCGCTGCCGAAGATCGAGACGAAAACACCGCCCCCGGCGTCCAGAAACCGGCGCAGCGTCTGGGGATCGATTTTCTCCGGGGACCAGTCCAGGATCAGCCAGAGGTTGAACCGCGAGACCTTCTCCCAGTTGCTTTCCTCGGGCGGCAGGACCACCACCTCGAAGCCGGCCTGACGCAGCGTTACCTCAAACTCGGGATCCAGCGGCACGTCGGTTCTGACGGCGATCCGGCGTGCGGGCGCTACCGCGGCCTGGTTCGGACGAGCAGGTGGCGCCGCATATCCGAAGAGTACGCCAATCAGGGCCGCAAAGAGACACAGTATTCTTAAATACATCTTGCCCTCCAAAGCCGCCCAGTTAACGCCAGCGATTAGTGAAGCACTTCCACTCCGAGCAGGAATCATCCTTTTCACAGGTGAGGCTGCGGGCTTGTTTCCTGGTTGGGAGTTTGTGGTACAAGCCCTGAACAACTGGTTTAATCGCTAGAACTTCCACATAGTGGGGGCACGTGGGCTAAATCGCGCGAAAGTTCGCACCCACGATAGTTGCAGCGCCAGGTACCCGGGGCCGGGCGGTGTGGTGCGCTTCACGACGCAAAGATGACGGTCGGCGTAAACTTGTAGTATCTCGGGGTACGAATAGGGCGCGCCCAAGAGAAAGGAGCCTGCAATGAGCGTTGCCGCTCGCCCGAATCGCCTGGCCAACGAAACCAGCCCCTACCTGCTCCAGCACGCCCGGAACCCGGTGGACTGGTACCCCTGGGGCCCGGAGGCGCTGGCGAAGGCGCGTCGGGAGAACAAGCCGATCTTCCTCTCCATCGGCTATTCCGCCTGCCACTGGTGCC
>JACQGL010000128.1 GCA_016199525.1 Armatimonadota bacterium | reverse complement strand
GCGCCAGACCCTGTCGGGCGGTATCTGGCAGATAGCGCGCGAACACGACGGCCACGATAAGTATCAGCAACAGGCCGAAGACCGCCGCCTCAGCGCGATTGCGCGCCCAGCGATAGGCCCACCACAACCCACCGCCGACCAGCAGCGTCGCCGCCAGCCCGATGAATTGCCAGCCCCAGTCCATGCGCACGCCCGTCGGGAGTTCCTACTCCGATGGCCAGGTTCGGGAGTAAGAGCAAGAGTATGAAGAGCTACACAGCGCTTCCCGGGATGATCTTCCCCAGCACCACTGCCTGCCGCGCCCCGGTGGCGGCGGGGACGTTAGCGGGCCGGCCAGCCAGTGTTTCGTATCCCAGGATGGCGAACGCCACCGCCTCCTTCGCGTCTCCATGCAGGCCGAACTCCTCGTAGGTGGTAACGCAGGCAGGGGCCAGCCGCCGCGCCAGCGCGGCCATCAGGAACGGATTGCGTGCCCCGCCGCCTCCAACCACCACCTCGTCTACCGGCGGCAGCCAGCGCTCGTAGGCCAGCGCGATGCTCTCCACCGTTAGCGCCGTCAGCGTCGCCACCAGGTTCTTGCCGCGAAGCTTAAGATACCACAGCCGACTCACAAAGAGCTCTCCGAACTGCTCCCGACCGGCACTCTTGGGCGGCGCGCGGTGGAAGTACTCGTCCTCCAGGAGCCAGGCAAGCCATTTGGCGTCTACCTGCCCCTGTGCAGCGAGCCGGCCGCCCTCGTCGCAGCGCAGGCGGCCCTGGGTGGAGAACATCGCGGCGGCGTCGATGGGCACGTTTCCGGGGCCGGTATCAAATGCGATCACTGTGTCGATGCCGCCGCCTGCGGGCAGGCAGGTCACGTTGGCGATCCCGCCGATGTTTTGAATCGCGCGCGTGCGTGTGGGATCGGCGAACAGCAGCCAGTCTACGTAGGGCACCAGGGGCGCTCCCTGGCCGCCTGCAGCCAGGTCGCGGGGGCGGAAATCGGCCACTACCGGGCAGCCGGTTCGCTGCGCGATGACGCAGGGCTCGCCGACCTGAAGGCTGGCGGGCGGCTCGTGCCACACCGTCTGGCCGTGGGAGGCGATGAACGCCACCGTATCTAGCGACACCCCCGCCGCCACCGCCACTGCCTTCGCCGCCGCCGCAAATGCCTCGCCCACCGCCACGTTCAGCCGGCACAGCCCGCCAGCATCCCGCCGACCGGCAAACGCGGCGAACAGTCCCTGGCGTGTTTCGTCCGGGTACGGGTGGGTGACGAAGGCCTCCAGGCGGACGCGCGGCCAGCCGCCCTCCCGCCACAGGGAAACCAGCGCCGCGTCGATGCCATCCACGGAGGTGCCGGACATCAGCCCGATGGCGCGCAGCCCCGCATCCACCGGCAGATCCGCGCGCGCCGCCGCGAGTAGTTGGGGAAGCGTCACGTCTGCGTCTCCAGGGCCGCACGGAGGAAGCCGCCTGCTGCAGCCAGCCGCGCGCGCGCCGTAGCCGCATCCAGGCCTGCGCGCCCCATCAGAATGGCTACTTTGACTTCACCCCCCGCCTGCTTCAGCAGCCGCGCCGCCTCTGCCTCATCCACCTCACCCACCGTGCGCACCAGACGCAGTGCCCGCCGGCGCAGCTTCTCGTTGCTGGGGCGCACATCCACCATCAGGTTTCCGTAGGTTTTTCCCAGGCGTGCCATCGCCAGGGTGGAAATCATGTTTAGGACCAGCTTTTGCGCCGTGCCCGCCTTCAGGCGGGTGCTGCCCGCCAGGACTTCGGGGCCCGCGTCCGGCGCGATGAGCACATTACAGGCGGATTCCATTTCGCAAGGGCGATTGGTGCTCACGCCGAAGGTGAACGCTCCCCGCCGCGCGGCCTCGCGCAGAGCGCCCAGAACGTAGGGCGTTCGTCCGCTGGCGGCCAGCCCGCCGACCACGTCCTTGGGGCCCACCCCAAGTTCCGCCATCGCCCCGGCGCCCGCGGCGGGGTCGTCCTCCTCTGCCTCTCCCGAGCGGCGCAAGGCGGCGTCCCCTCCGGCGATCACCCCGATCACCATGTCCGGCGGCACGCCGAAGGTCGGCGGCATCTCGGCGGCGTCCAGACAACCGAGGCGACCGCTCGATCCCGCGCCGACGTAGATCAACCGCCCCCCGGCCCGCAGGGCGGCCACCACCCGTTCCACCACGGCGGCGATGCGGGGAATCTCCGCGCCCACCGCCGCCGGCACGCGCGCGTCCTCCGCATTCATCCTCGCCAGCGCCTCCACCAGCGGCAGGTTGTCCAGATCCGCCGCGGCGGGGTTTGGCTGTTCGGTGATCAACGAATCAAGGTCGCCCATGCTTTGCACCTGCATTGTGAAACGTTCGCTCGATCTGGTATAAATAATCTTGCGGCCGGAACGGTGATGCATTGCCGTCTATCGGCCGGCTCGCCCATTGGCCTGGCAACGCTCGCCGGGAGGCGAGCGTTGCGCGGGTTACACGAGACTCTTAACACAAGGGGTGATCATTCGTGCCGACTTACGCCTACGCCTGTCGGGAATGCGGGGCTCGCACAGAAGTCTTTCAGCGGATAACCGACGATCCCCTCACTATCTGCGAAGCATGCGGCGGCCGCTTGCGGCGGCTACTGTTCCCGGTGGGGATCGTCTATAAGGGGACCGGGTTCTACACCACAGATTACGCCCGGAAGAGCAGCAGTAACGGGAGGAAGGACAACAGCGCGCCCAGCTCCGAGGCGAAGACCGAGGCCGCGCCCAAGAAGGTAGAGACGAAGAGCACGGCCACGACTTCCGACTGATTCTTCCAGGCACCGCAGCCTGTGGCCGCGACGCGAACGACCCTCAGGAACCGCACCCAATGCCTTCGGGGCGGTCCCAGTGTCAGGAGTAAGGTGGTGGAAGGCGCTTCCTGTTCTCCGCCCGATCCCGAACGCTTTCGGGACGGCCCCCGCGTCGCTCTCTCCGTCGGGCAGTTCACCCGCCACGTGCGCGCGGTACTGGAAGCCGATGACCTGCTCGCCGATGTGTGGGTGCGTGGTGAGGTGGGTAGGGTCAGCCGACCGGGTTCCGGCCACCTTTACTTCGGGCTGAAGGACGCCGACAGCCAGGTTCCCTGCGTCCTCTGGCGCTCCGATGCGCGGTCGGTGGCCTTCCTGCCCGAGACGGGCGTGGCGGTGATCGTCCACGGGCGCGCTACCGTCTACGAGCCGCGCGGCTACTACCAGCTGGTGGTGGATGCCATCGAGCCCGCGGGCGTGGGGGCTCTCTACGAGGCGTTCGAGCAGCTGCGCGCGCGTCTGGCGGCAGAGGGTCTGTTTGATGAAACCCGCAAGCGCCCTCTCCCCGCCTGCCCGCGGCGCGTGGCGCTGGTTACCTCCCCCACCGGGGCGGCGGTGCGCGACCTCGTCACCGTGCTGCGCCGTGTGGCATTCCCTCCCGCGATCCTGATCGTGCCGGCACTGGTTCAGGGGGAGGGCGCGCCACTTAGCCTGGAAGCGGCGCTTCACACGGCAAACGTCCACACCGATGTGGATCTCATCATCATCGGGCGGGGCGGTGGGTCGCTGGAGGACCTGTGGGCGTTCAATACGGAGCCGGTGGTGCGCGCCATCGCCGCTTCCAGGCTGCCGGTGATCTCCGCCGTGGGACACGAGATTGACTTCACACTGGCCGACTTTGCCGCGGATGCGCGTGCGCCCACCCCTACAGCAGCGGCGGAGATCGTGTGCCGGCTGCGCGAGGAGGCGGCGATGCGCACCGGCGAGCTGCTCGACCGCGCACGCCGCGCCCTGGGCGACTCCCTCCTCCGGAGGCGTTACCAGATGGAGGGGCTCCTGCGCCGGCGGCCGTTCCTCTGGCCGATGGAGAGGGTCGCGCGCCCGCGGCAGGCGCTCGATGAGCTGACCGGCCGACTGTACCGCGCCCCCGCAGCGCAGGTACGTGAGTGCCGCCATCGCTTCGCGCTTGTGGAGCGGCATCTCAGATCGCTGGCCCCACAGGCCATCCTGCAGCGCGGCTACGCCCGTGTGGAGCGACGGCCAAGCGGCGAGCCGGTCACGCGAGCCGCCCAGCTGGCATCCGGCGCTGCCGTGCGGGTGGATTTCCTCGACGGGGGCGTGGCCGCGCAGGTAACCGACGTGGCCGCGCCGAAGAAACCGGCGTGAGCGATCCGCTGGGCCAGGCTTTATCATTCGAGGACGCGATGCGGCGGCTGGAAGAGATTGTCGCCGCGCTCGAATCCGGCAACCTGAACCTGGCCGACTCGTTGGCCCAATTCGAGGAAGGGATGGCCCTGGCCCGCGCCTGCGAACAGCAGCTCCAGGAGGCGGAGAGTAAGGTAGAGCTGCTGACGAACTCCGGCTCGGCCCTGTGGTCGCCCGAAGCCGCCGAAGATAGGGACCAGGGTTTCTAGCTGCGCCTGTCCTTTACCACACAGCCCACGACCCAGTCCCGCAGCAGCGCCTCTTCATCCGCGCAGGCGGGAAATGCCTCGTCCAGCCCGGCGATGGAGAGAATGCGCTTCACCGTCGGCTGCGGCGCCAGCAAGACGATCTTTCCCCCCTGGTTACGTGCACGCTGCCACCCGGCGAGCAACACGCCGACCCCGGCGCTGTCGATATAGGTGAGATCCCGGACGTCCAGCACAAGCACGCGCGGGCACTCATCCAGGGCGGCGAGAATAGCGTCCCGTGCCTTCGCCGCCGTCATCAGGTCGAGTTCGCCCGCCAGACGGATCACTGGCAGCCCCGCTAGTTGACCGGAGCTGATTTCCACGGGCTGTGCTTCCACGGCTGATCACCCGAACCACAGACGTCGTCCTGGCGCCTCACGCTGCCACGTATTGCACGGAACACCACGACGGCGTGTCTATTTACAATTTATTGCCCAGCCAGGCAACTACCTAAACGGCCTATCCCGCCGGCCACCGGGTAGGGCGTCGGAGGGAGGCGGTTTTCCGCCCCCCGAGTGCGGGTACACGAACATATTAGGCCGGTGCTCCTCCGAAGCCCTTCTTCGGGCCGGAGGGGGGTGCGTTTCACCCTTCGGGTAGGCAAGCGACGTATCCCCCCGGTGAGGGGCGGCCGTTAGGCTCGGGAGAAGGAGCGCCGACTGAAAAGTTGACGCAGGTATCAGGCAGAAGCCAGGTACTCCGGTGCGGCGCCGGTCTCAATTGCCCCAACCTTAGAATCACACCGGGGAGGTGTGCGGTGGCGGTAGTAAAACGACGCCTTGATATTTGTGGTCGCGAGCGAATCTGGGAGTATGTCGTGGAGGCCGCAGGCCGGCAGTACCGCGTGGAAGCCCGCCAGATAGGCAGGGGCGCACCGGCCTTCCGCTGTTCCTGCGGCATCTCCCTCCAGGAGAACCCCGTCGCAGACTCTCTGGCCTGCCCGGACGGCTTCTCCGGTCCCTGCACGCACATTAGGGAGGCGCAGCGCGAACTCGCGATGACCCAGCGGGCAGCAGCGAACATGCTGCCCTAACGCCATTGCCATCGCCTGGGAGAACCAGGGAACCTCGGGCGGTCATCCGGCGTCACAAAACCCGAGTGGGCGGCCCCTCCCTCACGGGCCGTTCACGGAGGGAAGCTCAATGCGCGAGTTCGCCGTTACGCTCGAGGAGTGGCCGGAAGCCTATGTGGCGCGGGTGTATGGCCAGATCGACCTGGCCACCGCAGGTCGGTTGCAGGCGGCCCTGCAGGCGGCTTTGTCTGCGATGCGCACTCCACTGGTGGTAGACCTTTCTCCTGTGACTTACCTTGATTCTGCGGCGATCACCGCATTGCTCGCCGTCCGGCGCTCCGCCTTTCGCCGCGGCTGTCCGGTGCTGCTGGTGACGGGAACGGCATTCCCCCGCAAGGTTCTGGGTCTGATGCATTTGGAACGCCTCCTGCCCCTTCACGATACGCTCCCCGAAGCATTAGGGAGCCTCGCCGGTCCCCAGCCCGTTTCGTAAACGCCCGGCGACCACGGTCCCAGCAGGTCTCGTTCTGCGCTCTGCCGAACGGTGACTCGCGTTCTGGGGTCCCGACCCTCCACCCTTCGCACCATCGCTAGGCTGCCCCTGCGGGCAGCGGAGACGGACGTTGGCCAGTCTTACCGACATTGCCGAACAGGCTCGTACGGCTCTCGATCTCAAGAATGCGGCTCGTGAGCGGACGCTTTCTCTCTCGCGCGAGGTGATCCGCACCTGCGCCAACGCCATCCGCGCCGTGCACCGAGGCGAGTTCGATCGCGCCCACGAGCTGCTGCGCGGCGCGCGCGAGGCGCTGTGC
>JACQGL010000132.1 GCA_016199525.1 Armatimonadota bacterium | reverse complement strand
TTCAACATGGGGATCGGCTTCTGCGTGGTGGTGCCGGAGCGGGAGGAGGAGCGGGCGCGGCAGGCGCTGGCAGGGGCGGGGGAAGAGACGATGCGGTTGGGGTGCGTGGCACCGGCCGCGAGCGCCAGGGTGATCCTCCTGCCGCACGGTTTAGTAGGAGATCCCGAGGTGGGCGCGTTCCGGGAGGCAGGGTAGCCCCGGAAGCGTTCCCGACGGGGCGACTCTGGTGGTTATGCAACGCACGATCTTCTCCCACGCGCCACTGCGTCCGCTACGCACCTGGTGGACCGTTTTTCAGGTCTTCCTCCAGGACAACCTCACCTACCGCAGCCAGGCGCTCATCTGGATGATGACCGACACCGTCCCCGCGGTCATCATGCCGCTGGTGTGGCTGGCGGCTTACAATGGCCGCCCCACCATCCAGGGATTCGCGCCGCCAGACCTGGTGGTCTACTACCTGGCGGTGCTGACCCTTTCTAACTTCATGCTCTGCCACATAATGTGGGATATCGCCACCGAGGTGCGCGAAGGCCGACTGTCCATCTATCTAACGCGGCCGTTCAGCTATGCCGCTTTCCAGTACGCGGGGAACCTCTCCTGGCGGATGATGCGCATGGTCCTGTTCGTGCCGGTGTTCCTGCTATGGCTGCTGGTGTTCCGTCGTTACCTGGAGTGGCGGGGGTATGATCTGGGACCGTTCTTCTGGATGGCCGTTCTGGGAGGCCACGCGCTCTCGTTCGCCATTAGCTACGCGCTCGGGCTGCTGGCCCTGTTCTTCACGGAGGTGAGGAACATCTTCCTGTTCTACTATATGCCGTTCGGCTTTTTCTCTGGCCAGATGGTTCCCCTCAGCTTCCTGCCGGAATGGGCCCATGCGCTGGCGCGCTGGCTGCCATTTCGCTACACCCTCGCCTTTCCGGTGGAGCTGTTGATGCACCAGCTGTCGCCGGGCGAGGTTACGGCGGGATTCACGGTGCTGGGAGGCTGGCTGGTAGTCGCCACCGCGGCGGGGCTGCTGTTGTGGCGCGTGGGCCTGCGGCACTACGAGGGAGTGGGCATGTAGGGGAATGCGGAAGGCGGATGGGGACATAAGGGGCGGAGTGTGGGAAGTGGGGAGTACTGCTTTTCGAAATGGGTAACCTGTGTGTGAGTCGCCAGAGCGCACCGGCGCCGATCTGTCTTCCACCGGAACGCAAACGAAATGCCCGAGCCGACCCAGGACCCCTGGACCGTTGATGAGACCCAGTTTCCGGCAACTGGCAGCCCCGCTGAGCAACTGCGCTTTGCGTTGAACTACGCGGTGCTGGCGCCTTCCGGGCACAACACGCAGCCCTGGCGGTTCAAGATCAGCGGTGACGCCGCCGAAGTGTGGGCCGATCGCACGCGGGCGTTGCCCGTGGTAGATCCCGAGGACCGGGAACTCGCGATCAGTTGCGGCGCGGCGCTGTTCCACTTACGCATCGCGCTCCGGCACTACGGCTTTGCGGCTGCCACCGAGACCTTGCCGGATGCCAACGTCCCAGACCTGTTGGCCCGCGTTCACCTGGGCGGCCGGCGAAGTGCTACGCCGGACGGTCAAATGCTGTTCCGCGCCATCACGCGGCGGCGCACCCATCGAATGTCGTTCGAGGATCGAGAAGTGCCGGGATCGCAGCTGATGGAGCTGCAAGCTGCAGCAGAAGAAGAGGGCGCCTGGCTGCACGTGGTGCGCGGAGAACCGGCCCGGCACGCCGTTGCGGATCTGATCGCCGAAGGAGATCACCGCCAGTGGGCGGACCCCAGGTTCCGTCACGAACTGGCGGCGTGGGTGCACCCCAACCGAAGTTCGAGCCGGGATGGGATGCCAGGCTACACGTTCGGGATGGGCGATCTGGCTTCCTGCGTGGGCCCGTTCATCCTGCGCACGTTCGACCTGGGGAGGGGCGTAGCCGCACGGGATCGCCAGATCGCCGAGGGATCCCCCGTGCTTGCCGCGCTGGGCGCGGATGGTGACGCGGCTGCGGAGTGGCTGGCCGCAGGCCAGGCTCTCGCCCGGGTGCTGCTGCGCGCCTGCGTCGAGGGCGTCAGCGCATCCTTCCTGAACCAGCCGATTGAGGTGCCGGAATTGCGTCCCCGGTTGCGCGCCCTCATCGGCAGGCCCGGTTTCCCCCAGCTTCTCCTGCGCATGGGGTACGGACCGGAAGTGAAGCCAACCCCCCGGCGGCCGGTATCCGAGGTCCTCCTGGCCGGCTGATGTGAACGTGCCGGCCAGGGCACGCACCGTAGTCCCGAAAGTTTTCGGGACTACGGTGTTAGGCGAGATCCAGACGAGCTAAGGGGCCGGGGTTACCGGCCCCTGGAATGCCCCGAGTGCGCCGTTCCCGAGCGGGGGCTAGCTGCGGGCCGCGATCCACCAGCCGAGGAGAGCCCCGGCCGCGGCGGCAGTCGCCACCCCCAGCCAGTTCATACCCGGCCGCGCCATCATTCCGCCTGTGGCGCATACGTCGCAGCAGTAGATCTGCTCATCCGCCGTCACCCCCGGCCCCGGGAATTGCCCGCTACACCTGGCGCACGTCAGCATCTCGGCCATCGTTGTCCCTCCTGCTACCAAATAGCGGTTCCTGCACGGAGCATACCCGGCGAGGCCGGGCGGCGAAACGGGGGTTGCGCGGCTCACCGACGGGACCCAGAGGCCGCCGGGGGAGCAGATATGTGGGAGCATCCGGGCTGGAAGCCCGGAACGTCCTGTGCTCGACGTGTGCGCGCCCGCCCTCCCAGGGGCAGAGTCACCTTCCGGAACGCCACCCGGCGGTTGGCGTCCAGTGCCAGCGCCACTGGCTCCCGGTCCCGGGACCCCACATCGTGTGGCGCGGCCCGATGTGTCTCGTTTACAGGTCAGCGTCCGCCGCCTCCACGCGGAACAGGCCGAGCCGCAAGCACCAGGTCAGGAGCAATCCGAGCGAGAAACCGAGGAAGATGTTGTTCAGCGCCAGGCACACCCCCGCCGTCAGGAGCGCGCTGAAAGCATCCGTGCGCCGTGTCTGGTCGCGCACCACCAGGGCCAGTTCCATCCCGCTGAAGGCGAGCAAGATCCCGAGCACGCTGGCTGGGAAGGCTCGGCAGAGCGCCATAATGGAAGAACCAAACAGGATGGCCACCGCGATTTTTGCGGCGCCCAGAAAGAGGATGGAGCCATTGGTTCGTGCCCCGAATCGGTACTGCCCGGCCAGGCCTCCGGCGCCGTGGCACATTGGCATAGCGCCGAACCAGGCGCCGATTAGATTCATCAGTCCGACGGAGACTGCCACCTTTCGTGGCTCGGTTTTCCTGTCCGGAAAGAGTTCGGTTGCCAGGGCGCAGACGGCAATGACCGAGTTAAGCGTTGTCAGGGGGATTTGCGGCAGAGCGGCCTTGGGAAAGGCAGTTATGAAGTCCGCTGGGTGCGGCGGGTCCCAGGACGGCAGAGTAAATCCCAGACCCAGGGACGTAGCCACGTGCGGCTCTTTCCAGATGGCGAGGAGGATCCCTGCTCCGAACAGGATCAGTGCGGCGGGAGCCTTGCGTGAGAAGAACAGCGCCAACACAACCAGCGCCGCCACCGCTCCCGTAAGGTAGCTGTCCGGAGCGATCCATGTCTTGGTTGCAGCGACCATCTGGATCCCCTTCATCAACAGTGAAAGCCCCACCGCCAGCTGCAGCCCCCGCACGACGCTCTTCGGGATCGCGCGGTTGAACTGATCGATCAATCCGGTCAACCCGAGCACCAGGATGACCAGGCTGACCGTGGCCCCGGCGGCGAGGATCTCACGAACCGTCAACCCCTGGGTGAGAGCTACCGCCGCGATGGCCTTCATAGGCTGGACGGCCATCGGGATGGAGAATATGACGCCGGTTACCAGGTTGAAGAGACCGGCGAAGAACAGAGCCGCCGCGAAGTTCAGCCCATTCTGCGCCGCCATGCCCACGAGGAGTGGCAGGAACGTCCCCATGTCCCCTAGAGAGCCGGCGATTTCACTGCGATCCAGCCGCGCGGTCCGGAGCGCACTTTGGACGTGGGGAATAACTCTCATCAGCCCGCTAATTATGGCCCGTGCGGGGCCGCTGCTATGGCGAGGTGCGGCGGCCCAGAGGACGGCCACGCACGGCGTTGAGTGGCGCCGAACCGAATGGCCAACTACCCCGTTTTAGGTCTGGTAGGGCGCGGAAGTCAACCTGACGGCGCCTCCGCTCATCGGGAGCGCTTACGGCTGCGAATCTGGCGCAGGAGCTCGCGGACGGCGCGTTCCAACTGCGGATCCCGACCGGCGGCGATGTCGGCGGGTTGGTTCTCCACCAAGATATCCGGCCGCACGCCCTCTCTTTCCAGGTCGCGGCCATCCAGGGTTATCCAGCCAGTCTGGGGGACGCGGAACTGCGTCTGGCCGTCCAGCAGCACGCGGTTGTTGGTCCCGATCACGCCACCGAAGGTGGGTGTGCCTACGATCTTTCCCAGGTTGTTCTCGCGGAAGCCATTTGGGAAGATCTCGGCGTCGCTGAAGGAACTCTGGTTGATAAGCAAGATGATCGGCCCTGTGAACGCGCCGAACGGCTGGGTCATCTTGAGGCCGCCACGGGGCGTCTCGTAGACGTGGACCTTCGTCGTCAGGGCGGCGAACAGGTCGTCGTGGATGCGGCCGCCGCCGTTCCAGCGGACGTCCAGCACCAACCCTTCTTTGCCGAAGGCTTCGCTGCGCAGCTCCCTACGGAACCGCATCAGGGAGGCGGCGTTCATCGCGCGAATGTGCATGTACGCCAGGCGGCCCTGGGACAGCCGGGTTACGGTGGCGCGGCGTTCTTCCACCCAGTGCTCGTAGAACAGGTCGTTCCACTGGTCCCGGTTGATGAGGGTGAGCTGGATGGTGCGTGCTCCCTCTCGGGACGGGCGAGAGTTCACCACCCCATCTATCGTGCGTCCCGCGGCGCCGTTGAGCTGCTGGAAGAGGGCCTCATTGGCGGCCACGTCTTTGCCATCGAGGGAGAGAATGTACTCGCCGATCTGCACCAGGGGTTCGTCCTTCGCCGCAGGCCCGCCGCGGAGGATCTCCGTGATCTTGAGGCCGGGGCCGTCGTAGTCGTAATCAAACCATACGCCCAGGTAGGCCGTGGCGGTGCCGCCGCTGCTCTCACCGGCCGGGGAGGCGCCCAGGTGGGAGGCGTTGAGCTCCCCGAGCATCTCGTTGAGAAGAAGGAGCCAGTCGTCGCGGTGGACGCACTCGTCCACTAGAGGCCGGTAGCGAGTGCGGACGGCATCCCAGTCCGCGCCGTGCATCTTCTCATCGTAGAAGTTATCGCGGAGCAATCGCCAGGCCTCATCGAATGCCTCTCGCCGCAGTTCGGCGCGGTCCACCTCCAGTGGGATGGAGAAGGTGAGGTTCGTTGCTTCACCCCCGGCGACGGGGACGTGGCGGACGGTGCCGGCGGCGTAGAACAGATGGGCACCGTCGGGAGCGATCCGCAGGGGGCCGGAGTGGCCGGTGTAGACGCGCGTGGGAGCCGTGCTCCCGTCCAGCGGCACTTTCCAGACCTCGTTGCCGGCCACGTAGTAGCAGATCTTGCTGTCCGGCGAGATCACGTATTGAGTCTTGTTGCCCGCTGGTTGCGTGGAGATATGCCGCGCGCGGCGGTGGATGTTGGTGAAGTCGATCTCCACTACGTCGGCGGACGCGCCCGGCTTCGTGCCGCGAGTGAGGTTGACGGCGTAGACTTCCTGCGTGCCGGAACGATCCGAGAGGAACAGGAGCTGGCGTCCATCAGGCGTGAACTGCGGGGCGGCATGGTCATCACCGGAGCGGGTTACATCCACGGCCTGCTCGGGAGAGCCGCCCACAGGCGCGATCCAGACCTCGGTGCTGCTGGCGGCGTCCCGCTTGACGTAGGCGATCCAGCGGCTGTCAGGAGACCAGGCGCAGCTGCTAACGAACGGCCCGTCGGCCACCAGACGCTCGCTGCCGCCCCAGGCGGGCATTACGTAGATGCCCTGCCCGCTGGGGCCGCGGTTGAACGCCAGCCAGCGACCTCCGGGGGAGAAAATCGGCGCCGTCTCTGGTGTCGTAGCCGTGGTCAGCCGTTTCAGATCCCGCGTCTCCACATCCACCAGGTAGAGATCCACATTGGCGTCGCGCTCCGAGACGAACGCCAGGTGGCGGCCATCGGGGTGCCAGGAGAAATCGTAGTCTCGCGCCGGGTGGTCCGTGATGCGGATCGGCGTGCCTCCGGATACCGGCATCACGAAGATCTCCCCCTCCGCGCCGAAGGCGACGCGCGAGCCGTCTGGGGAAATCTCGAACTCGTTTACGCCGCCGTTGACAGTGCGGGTCTCTCGCGGCGCGGGGGGATCGGGCGCGGCGGTGATCTTGACCGGCCGCGGCTGTGCGTCTCGCTCGTCAAGCCGCAGGGTCCAGAGGCCGAAGTCGTACTCGTAAACCACCGTGCGGCGGTCGTACGAGACGGAGGGATAGCGGACGGCGCCCGAGCGGTAGTGGGTGATCTGGGATGCTCTGCCGCCCTTCAGGGAGGTGCGCCACAGATTGAACGCCCCATCCTGCTCGCTGGCGTAGTAGACGGATTCTCCGTCCGCCCCGAAGAATGGGAACATATCGTTGCCGTTCCAGTCGGTCAGGCGGCGCGGCTCCCGGGGCCGGTCTACGAAGAGAGCCCACACATCGGCATTCATGCTGCCGCGGTAGCCCCGGCGATAGGCGCCGGTGCCGCCACGGGTGTAGGCTACCCACTTGCCGTCCGGCGAGAAGGCCGGGGTCTGGCAAGCCAGGTCATCCCAGGAGAGCCGGTGTAGGCGACCGGTATCAACCTCGATGGTGTACAGGGTGATGGAGCGGCTCTCACGGCTGGAGTAGAACAGAATGCGCCTGCCGTCGGGGGACCAGTCGCCCAGCACGTCGTCGGCAGAGTGGAAGGTGAGCTGGCGAGGCTCTCCGCCCGCGGCGGGGACCAGGAAGAGGTCATAGTTGCCGTTCTTGTTGGAGCAAAAGGTCAGAGTGCCCCCGTCCGGGGACCACCTCGGGCGGATATCGTGGCCATCATGCTTAATGCGCTGTGCCTCACCGCCCGCAGCAGGG
>JACQGL010000144.1 GCA_016199525.1 Armatimonadota bacterium | reverse complement strand
GCGCGTGAACGACCGCGGCCCGTTCCGCGGCGGTCACATCGTCGATCTAAGCGAAGGGCTTGCCCAGCGGCTGGGAATCAAGCGGACGGGCGTGGGCCGCGTTCAGATCGAGGTGCTGCCGCGCAAGAAGAAGCGGACGGAGGAGCGCCCTCGGGCGAAGTAGGATGTTCGGGGCAGAGGGTGTTCCGCGTTCAGATCCGGACCTCAAGACTCAACGCTCAGTGCCAAACGTTCCACGCCGAAGGCTGAACGAACGCCGCACGCCCCCGGACTCACCCCTTGAACGCCCCGGAGGACAGCCCGGCGACGCCAGCCCCAGACCGACGAGCGGCGCGCCGGCGATCACTTGGCCTCTCGTGAAGCGGGACGTCACGCGGTCTGCTCTCTACTGCTCGGCACTACCGGTGATCCGCACGCATACGAGCGTGCCGCCGCCAGGGCCAGCGCCGTGGCCGCGCGGGCGACCTCAAAGTCCACGATCGGCACGCCGCCCGAGCGG
This sequence comes from Armatimonadota bacterium, assembly GCA_016199525.1. Lineage (GTDB taxonomy): Bacteria > Armatimonadota > SYMT01 > SYMT01 > JACQGL01 > JACQGL01. Next base: position 5,751 of record JACQGL010000144.1, on the reverse strand, counting down.
ACGCAGCGCGCGAAATCCTGCAGCAGCTCTCGCGATCCCGGGAGACCCGGAGCAGGCACCCCGCGCCGCGCCGGGGAATAGTCCTCCGGTGTGGCCTGGCCCCGCCGCCAGAGCTGCACCTGGCCGCTGATGATCTCTGCCTCCAGGCAGCCTTCCGTGCCGATCACGTGCAGCGCACTCTTGCCCTGCCCCGCGGCGAACACGGACATCCCCAGGCTGGCGCGCACGCCGCCCTCGTACTCCACAGTGGTCCACAGATAGTCGGGATGGCCGATGCCCAGCACATCGCCGCCCGTAGCAAAGACGCGCGCCGGGTCGTCATTCGCCAGCAGGTTGAACAAATCCAGATAGTGCGTTCCCACTTCCACGAACATGCCACCGCAGCGGGCCAGCTCGGCCCCCGAATCGCAGAAGCGCCCCCAGTCACGCAGCATGAGGCAGCTGATCAGGCGCGGCAGGCCAATATGGCCGGTGAGGATCAGCTCCCGCAGCCGCTGCGCTACATCGGATGCGCGCAGTTCCAGGTCCACCGCCAGAGTGGTGCCTGCGGCGCGCCAGGCGGCGGCCACGCGGTCGTATCCATCCACAGTCAGGCTGAGCGCTGTCTCACACAAGAGATGCTTGCCGGCAGCGAGGGCGCGCACGGCCAGATCTTCGTGGGTGTAGTTCGGGGTGGCGATCAGAACGGCCTCCACATCCGCGTCGGCGAACAGGCCATCCGGATCGCCGTACTGTCGCAGGGAGGCGCTGCTGGCCTCGCACAGGGCGCGCCGATTCTCGGGGGAGCGGCTTGCCACGGCCACCAGGCGCGCCTCGGGGAGATCACACAGCAGGGGCGCGTGCGTGGTCCGTGCCCAGGCTCCCGCGCCTACAATACCAATGCGTACGGGATCTATCATTGCTATGGCGCCGCGCGGGCGGAGATTACCTCGGCTGAGCCGGCAAAACGGGCGTGCGAACGCACGTCTCGCCCAATAATCAACGTGCAGCGTGCGCTGCCAGAGGTGGCCGGCTCCCGCTCGATCTGGCCGCCCACGCCCAGGGCGCTCAGAAGCCGTCGTCCGGCGCGCGGCACGGTTCCGCGCTCCACCACCACGCTGATGGCGTAGACCTTTCCCCTGGGCGCTCGCCCCGCATAGGTAACCTCGAATCCCTGGTCTTCGAGCCAATTCACCACCCGCCGCGCCACCTCGTAGCTGCCGCAACCATCCACTACTTCCACGCTCACCAGGCGGTTACCGGCCTCCTCGTCGCCGCGCACGAGCCAGTCCACCAGCAGCTTCGTGCGCGATTCGATCGGCTCCACGTAGGCCACTCCGCCGATCATCCGGCCGTAGGCGGGCACGGTGGCGGTGAGCATATCCTGTGGCTGCACATGATGGAACAGGCTTGCCAGGGCCAGGAGCTGGGGGCGCAAGAGATCACTCTTCACATACTCGTTGAGCACATCCAGCAGGCCGGATAGCTGGAGAACGGTGTGCGGGTCTTTCAGCCGACGCGCCAGGGTCTGAATGACCTGCTGCTGCCGCCGGATACGCCCGAAATCCCCCTCGGCGTCGTGCCGGAAGCGCATGTAGCCTACCACCTGTTCCCCGCGCAGGCGTTGGTAGCCCGGCTTCAGATGCACGTGCAGGTGACCCCAGTTGTCGTCGTAATCCATCTGGTCCTCGACTTTGATGTCGAGACCGCCGATGGCATCAATCGCCTTTTCGATCGCTTCCTGCTTGATAATGACGTAGTAGTCGATCTTAACGCCCAGGAACTCTTCGACGGCGTCCACCGCATAGCGCACGCCTCCCCGCGAGTGCGCTTCGTTGATCCGGGCGTAGACGCCGGTACCAGGCATCCGCACCCGTGTATCCCGCGGGATGGAAATGACGGAAACAATCCGTCTGTGCAGATCCAGGCTGGCCAGCATCATCGTGTCCGTGCGGGCGTTGCTGGTGAACGGCATGTTGTCGCGCGTCCAGTTGCGGTCCAGGCCCATGCACAGGATGTTGACGCGGTCGCGCCCGGGAAAAGACTGGTGGGGGTTGAAGACTATCTGGGGGAAGCGGATCAGATCCTGCGTAGTCTTGACGAAATTGAAGTTCGCCCCCCCCGAGAACTTGTGCATCAGGAAGTAGGCGGTGCCCACTGCGGTGCAGAAGAGCGCGAACGTTAGAATAGCCAGCCCTCTCAGGAGCCTCCCCCACCAGGACCGACGGAACGGTGTCGAGGAGGAGAACCGAGCGGGATGGGTAGGGGTGTCCAATGATCCTGCCCTCCGGGTTTGTCGCCGCAGCGCCTCGTGGGTAATGGCCCACGGCGTTACACCGTGCCCCAACCGGGCGTTGCCGTTTTCATTATCGGCGGCGGACCTGCCAGCGCCCGAGGTGGCACGTCCGGTTAGCCCGGCGCCAGCAGCCTTGAGATAGTGTCCCGGCGCTTGCCCGAAGTTCACAAGCGCCCGGTCGGACGAGCATTTCCAGATACTATTTTATCGCGGCCACACGAGCGCCAAAGAACAAATTGAGGAATGACGCATCCGTGCAAAGGACGACAAGCTACACGGTAGAACGGCGCGCTCTGCAACGCCGGATGCGCAGCCGTTGGCAGGCTCCTCGTACGGACATCGCATCATCTCATGCTTTCGTCTCCCCGCCTGTTTGTCCTGCGCCCCTTCCCGCTTTCATCTCTCGCGTCCCGGAAGGCCGCCTTATGGACCCGATTACCCTGATTCTGGGTCAGACTATCTTGGCGGTCGACGCTCGATCTTTTCATTGCGCTTCTAGAGCTGGGCCGCGTGCGGACACCCGTAACGATACCGTGAGGGAGCGCCCCGGCGACTCCGGCTGCAGCTCGCTCACGCAATACGGTTACTGTCCCTCTCCACTGGATCCGGGGCTTTAACGATCAACGCGGATTTATAAGTCACATTGCCCTGGAAATGCAAACGGGGCGGCTCTTCGCAGCCGCCCCGGGCGTCGTTTTGTGGACGGAGAGCGGAGCTACCGCTGCTGGCCTCCCCCTCCCTGGGGCGGCTGGCCTGCAGCGGCCTGGGTGCTCTGGGGCTGAGGCACCTCGCCGCCCTTTGCCCCGGCCAGGGCGGGCTGCGGCGCCTCTACCGGAATGTGGCGGACACGCGCCCGCGCCTCCTCGGTCTTGGGCACGTGGATCTCCAGGACGCCGTTGCGATAGCTTGCCTGGATCTGATCAATACTGGCTCCTTGGGGCAGAGGTACCGTGCGCTCGAAGCGACCATACCGCCGCTCGGAGCGGTAGTAGCCGCGCTCGCGCCGTTCCTCCTCACGGCGGGTTTCCGCGCGCACCGTGAGGCTATTATGCGAGCAGCTGACGTCGATGCCCTGCGGCTCGACGCCGGGCAGGTCGAAGCGGAGGAGCCACTCCTTGTCGGTCTCCTCCACCTCCATCGTCGGCCTCCAGACAGCAGGCCGGGTTTCGGCGCGTTCAGAGGGCGCCCACATCTCGGACATCAGGCGGTCCATATCCTCGCGCATCCGGCGAAGCCATTGCCAGGGCGAGAGACTCCACCAATCTTCCTCGAACAGAGAGGGCAAGAAGCGCCCCTCTTCCCGTCGCACGGGCAGCTCCTGCTCACCATCGCGTGGCATCGGGTAACCTCCTTTCACTACGGGTGTTCCCGAGGAATTACTTCCCCTGCCGAAGGATCGGCAAAACAGCTTTTTACGACCGCTTAACGCCAGCTTGAGGAGCGAGAAGCTGAAGGATGAGCGAACAACAGATCGTCATCAGCGAGGAATATCGAGGGGTGACATTCAGGAGAAACGATGTGCACTCGCCACTATCGCCAGTTCAACGGCGCGCTGAAGGTGGTTCGCAGCCGGTCCGCCGCGCGGGCGCGTGATCTTGCCCGTTGCTTCAGCGCCGCGCGCCTGCGCCCGGCGCGAAGACCTACTTGCCGGTTGCCGATACGCGCCGTCTGCATCGCTACCAAGTACTGCCACCGGTGGAGTCGGCCTCCAGGTGGCATCTTACCGGCGGTCCTATCCAGGGGTGCGTAAAATGAAAGAGCTGCTTTCTCTTTCCCGCATCATGACCAGCCGTGATCACTAAAGGTACCCTGCGAACGGCGCTCGTTTCCGGCCCGCCCTACGATCTTCTTTACGACCGTATCCCTCAGTTCGAGTCCGAAGCCGGCTGGCAGGTGGAGATCGCTCACCGCAGCCCGCCCGGCGATCTGGCCTACCACCTGGAGGGCGCGCTCCTCTCCGGGACGCCCTACGATGTGGTTTCCGTTGACACCCGGACCCTCGGCCGCTTGAGCCCCTGGCTGCTGCCGCTGGGGGACGCCCTCCCTGCAGAGGATTGGGCCGATTTCTATCCGCTCGCGGCCCACGGCTGCCGGGTGGCGGGGGTACCGTGCGCTCTACCGCGGGCGATGCGCATCCCGCTGCTCCACTACCGGAGCGACTTGCTGGAGGACAACCGCGAGATCGGCTGGTACCAGGAGGATACCGATCGAGCGCTCCGCGTGCCGGAGACGTGGGAGGAGCTGGCCGCCGTGGCCCAGTATTTCACGCGGCCGCCCCGTATCTATGGCTTCCCATTCGCGGGCCGTGCCCCGGCGCTCGTGGGGCTATTTGGGGAGATGATGGGGGCCTACGGAGGGGCGCTGTTCGACCCGATGGGCCCGCCGCGCTTCGCCACCCCCCTGGGCGGGTGGGTAGCGTTCCTGCTCCGCGATCTGTACCGCCGCTGGAGCACCACCCCCGAGGAGTCGCTTGAGTGGGGAGATGCAGACGTTGCCGATGCCTTCCGGCGGGGTAGCGCTGCCATGGCGCGCGACTGGCCCGAGTCGTTCGCGGACCTGCGCGATTCCGCTCGCAGCTCTGTGGCGGGCTGGCTGGCGCTGGCGCCCCCGCCCGCCGGCATCGGGGGGCGCCGCCGTGCCTGGACCACGGTGCTCGGGTTCGCGGTGCCCCAGGCTTCGCTGTACCGCGACGGGGCGGTGGCGCTGGCCCGCTTCCTGACCGATAAGATGAGCCAACGCGTGGATGCCCAGATGGGCGCCTTCCCCGCGCGCGAGAGCGCCACGATCGAATACGGGGACACGTTGCGCGAAGGCTCCTTAAGTCGCACACGCTGGCGGCTGCTCGAACAGGCCGCCCGCTCGCACGCGGTCTGTCCCCCCACCTTCCCGGGCTACCTGGAGGCGGAGGAGACCCTCGGAGCGGCGCTTCGCAGTGTGCTGCAGGGCTATCGGGACCCCGGCGATGCCCTCCGCCAAGCGCAACGCGACATTGAAGCGGCGATGGAAGAAGGCTAACGCGTTCCTCGTACCGGCTACCAGTTCCCGAACACGCGCTCTCCGATACCAAATCGCCGCAACGTGTCCTCGTTGAGGGTGAAGCCGTGCCCCGGCGTTTCCGGCACCTCCACCGTCCCGTTAATGAGGGCGAACGACGGCGCGAAGATCTCCTGCACGAACGGGTTGGCGAACGTCTCGAACTCCTGGATCTCGGCGTTGGGAATGGCCAGCTGCAGATGAAGGGAAATCACAAACCCGATGGCGTTGTTGCAGCTGTGAGGCGTCAGCCGCGCGCCGTGCTCATACGCCAGCGAGGCGATGGCCAGCAGCTGCTCCAGACCAAAGGCGCCCGCGTCGCACTGGTAGATGTCCAGCATCTCCTCCCGCGCTGCATCCGCCACCGGCTGAATCCGCCCGCATCCCTCCCCTCCGGCGATCTTCACCCGGGATGCAGCCCGCAGCTGCCGCCATTCCTCCGG
>JACQGL010000126.1 GCA_016199525.1 Armatimonadota bacterium | reverse complement strand
TCTGCCATCTGCTATCTGCTCTGTTGATCGCCTGCAGCGCCGCGCCATCCGCAGCGCCCACCGTGACTCTGGCCCGCGTCCCCTCCGACGGCGACCCAGAGCGCGGGGCGCAACTCTTCCCCGCCGCGCCGTGCAGCATTTGTCACCCCGGCGGCGAGGAAGGCCAGGGGCCGCCCCTGTACGGGCCGGAGTTCGATGCCCGCTATCCCGACGACGAGTCCATCATCCGGCAAGTCCGCAACGGCCGGGGGCAAATGCCGCCCCTCGGGCCGGAACAGGTCAGCGACCCGGATTTGCTGGACATCATCGCCTTCGTGCGCACGCTGCACAAGTGAGGAGTACATGAACGCTTACCGCTGGAATCTCGGCGAACCCATGCAGCAGGCGCTGGTGGGCGCGGTCTTTCTCGTCCTGGTTTTGATTGCGGGCTGGGGTGCGCTGACCTTCGGCGGCGATACCGACCACGGGGAGGTGCCGTTCGCCAATGCCTTGACCGATCCGGCCTTCGCCGCGCTGATCCGTTCCACCGACTACGCGGACGGCATTGACCTGACCGCCACCTACCTGACGCCGGACTTGATAAAGGCGCGCGGCGAGCAGGCGAAACTGGCCGAGTACGATCTGGAGGCCAACTACGTCTTCAAGGTCAATCTGTACCACCTTCACGACGAGGACAAACCCACGCAGCCGCTGGAGCAGATCATCTCAATGCGGGGCGATCAGGGGCGCGAATATCCGGTGCGCGTGCTCCGCGAGCAGCGCACCTGGCACGATGTTTTCGCGATCGTGGCCGTGCCTCAGGCGGCCGCCGGGGGAGAGCCGATCGTCGCGCCCGAAGCCAGGTTCTTTGAATTGGTCATCCGTGGCGTCGGCCAGGTGGGGGAGAGGGTGACACGCTGGGACCTGCCGGTGCCCAGGCCCACGTTCGGCGAAGGCGCGAGTCCCCTGGCGCAGGCGATGGGGCGGCTGCCGCTGCTGTTTGCTTTCCTGCTCGGCCTGCTCACCTTCTTGAGCCGCTGCGTGCCCCACACGCTGACGGTTTACATGAGTCTCATCACCGGCCAATCGGTGAAGGCCCTGACGGCCGGTGAAGCCCGGCCCGGGCTGCGCCGGGCGATCCTCGTCAAGACGGTTTCATTCGTTCTGGGCTACGCCGTGCCGTTCGTCGTCGTCGGCGCAACCTTTGGGGCCGTGGCGGCCTGGCTGTGGAATTACCAGAATGTGCTCAACGCGGCTGCCGGAACGATGGTCATTCTCCTGGGCCTGAACACGGCCGGCCTGCTGAAGTTCCCCCTCCCGACGATCACGCTGCCCCAACGTTCGCGAGTGCGCCTCTTGCAGCCGGGCGATTATCTCTCCTCGGCCTTCCTCGGCTCGGGGTTCGCGGTGGGCTGCGCCGCGTGCGTCGCCCCGCAACTCTACGCCGTCATCCTGTACGCCGGGGCCACCGGCTCGGCGGCGGCGAGCGTCGCGCCGGTCACGTTTTTTGTTTTTGGCCTGGGCCTGCCGTATTTCGCCGCCGCTTGGTCGCTGGGCTGGATGATGCGCGTGATGGAGAGGATCAAGGCCTACCTTCGGTTTGTGCCATTGGCGGCCGGCGGGCTGTCCGTGTTTCTGGGCGTGCTGATGCTGGTCTCCGACAAGTTCTGATTACGCCAGCGCCGCGCCGCAGTGCGGGCAGTTGCGCCAGTCGGCCTGCACGCCGCGCCCGCAACTCGGGCAGGCGCGCGCCGCTCCCTCCCCTGCTGGCGGGGGAGGGTTGGGGTGGGGGCCGACAGCCCTCACCAACCCCACCACGCCCAACACGGTCAGCACGATGAAGCCAACGGGGATCAGCCACATGAAGAGCATTCCGATCCAGCCGAACGAGCCAAAGCCCCAGCCGCCCATCATGCCTGGCCCCATCATCCCCCAACCGCCGTAACCCCCGCCCAGCAGACTGACGCCGATGAGGAAGGCCAACAGGACCACGACGCCGAATGCTGCCACTGCCGACCAGTTGATCTTGTTCATTGTCATTGCCTCCTTGTTTGGCGTGAAGCGTCCCTCCACACTTCACGCTTCACGCCACTCGTCACTTTCCTCACTTCACAATGATGTCAAGTGTCATACCCGGGTGGAAGGTGCACACTGCCTGGTACCTTCCGGCCGTCGTCGGCGCGGTGAACGTGACCGCCCGGCTCACCCCGGCCGGAAGCAGGGCGTACGCAATCGGCACATCCAGCCCATAGAGATTATGCGGGACGCCGTCTTGATTGACGATGTTCAGCCGCACGGCTTCGCCGGCCTTGACGGTGACAGTAGCCGGGTCGAAGCGGAAGTTGGTGGCGCTGAGTTGGATTTCCTCATCCACGGGGACCGGCGTGCCCTGAGGCGCGCCATAGCCGTAACCCCAGCCGTCGTAGCCTGCCATCATCCCACCCATGTGACCATAGGCTCCCATCATGCCCGGTCCCATGCCCCAGCCACCATAGCCCGACCATCTTCGACTCATCATTCCGGGGCC
>JACQGL010000127.1 GCA_016199525.1 Armatimonadota bacterium | reverse complement strand
GGCGACGCGCCCGCCGGGGCGAGGGTGCAGACTGGCACGCCGGGAAATCCCGCCAAGGAGATAATCGGTAGCAGAAGGTACGACCGACAGCGATTTCAGGCGATAAGATCGCGCGGCCAGCCTGGTTGCATTCTCATCCAGGCTGGCCATACGGCCCAAATCGGCAACCTGCGCTACGCGGGGATCAGTGGGCGGGCGCGGGAGCGGCGCTCGCCGTCGCTCCCGCCGGCGCAGACAGCTTCAGCTTCTCGCGCAGGAACGAGAGCGCGCGCTCAAACTGCGGGCCCTTCGTTCTCTCATCCGTGGCCGAGGAATCGACTTCGATGTCTGGCGCCACCCCGCCCCGGTAGTCCGATCCGCGGTTAATCTCCGTTCCCTTCGGGCTCAAGTACTTGGCCGTGGTCACCATCAGCGCGGAACCATCGCTGAGGGGCACCACCTGCTGCACAAGCCCCTTGCCGAACGTTGTTTCCCCGATCAACGTCCCCGTGCCGTGATCCTTGATAGCACCGGCGACAATCTCGGAAGCGCTGGCGCTGTGCCGGTTCAGCAGCAGAACGAGCGGATACTTGCCTCCCAGGTATTTGGATGCGCGCGCACGCCGCTCCTCGCGCTGCCCTCCCGATTCGACGATGATCACCACCGGCCGATCCGGCGGGACGAAGCGGCTGGAGACGTCGACCGCCGACTCCAGCATACCTCCCGGGTTGCCGCGCAGGTCCAGAATCAACCCCTTCATGCCCTGGCGCTCCAGGTCACGAATGGCACGCTCCAGCTTGCTGTCGGCCATCTCATTGAACTGCATCAGCGACACATAACCGACCTGCCCGTCCTTCATCTCGTACTCCACCACTGGGTACTCGACAGGCTGGCGGACGATGGCCACGTCAAAAGACTTCTGCCCGCCTGGCCGCAGGATGGTCAGGCGAACCGGCGTGTTGGCCTGGCCACGGATTCGCTGCACCACCTGCTCCACCGTCAGGCCCACGACGCTCTTGCCGTCCACTTTGGTGATGAAGTCTCCGGCGTGGAGGCCGGCGGCAGCAGCGGGGGTATCCGGATAGGGGCGGTTGATGCGGATATAGCCTTCCTTGGTCGGCTCGGGATCCAGGGCGGCGCCGATACCCACAAACTCTCCCTCGTTCTCCTGGCGCAGTTCTTTATACTCTTCCGGATCGAGGAAGCGCGTATAGGGGTCGTCCAGGGAGTGCATAAGGCCACGAATTGCCCCGTAGGTCAATTTGATGTCGGCAGGCAGGTCCCCGGCGAACTTCGCCTTCAGGTCTTGCAGAACGCGGTGGTAGGTCTGCACCGGCGTTAGCTGCTGCTCGCCGGTTCCCAGGCGGGGACCCTGCGCCCATTCGGGCAGCCCGCCCTGCGCAAACACATCCTGGAAGAAGAGGCCCAGGAAGAAACTGGCTCCCACACAGATGGCAAGCAGGACCGTACTGATTCGCCGTCGTTGCATCAACTGCTCTCCACGCCCCGGAAGATCAGCACCGACAAGATGAGGAAATCATTGGATGAGAGGCAGATAAAGGAAGATATCCTCCTCTCTTCCTTCGTTTCGTCATCTCACCGTCCAATCGTTCCTTCGTGACGTCGTCCGTTAGTTCTATCGCTCTCCTGTATGGATATTGGCGCGGCGCGCCTCGCTAGGCGGGGCGGCGCGGTCGCGCGGAGGGACGCGGCAACGGCGCCAGGGCGCGCACTGCCGCGGCGATGCCCTCCTGCCCCGCGGCCGCGGGGCCATTCGGGGTGAGCCCCCGCCCGTCGTAGGAAGCCCGCGCCTTCGCGGTGAGTACGTAAGCCCGCGTGATCGACAGGGCCGACCCGTTATCCAGCTCCACGATTTCCTGGAGGGTGCCGTCCCCGAACGTCTTGCTGCCCACCAGCTGCACGCCCAGGTTATCGCGGAGGGCGGCGGCCAGTAGCTCGCTCGCGCCTGTGGTGCCGCCGTCCACCATTACGGTCAGTCCGGCAGGCCGGATGCCCGGCCTGCTGCCGCGCGTGCGTAGGGGCCGCAGCACCTCTTTGCGGTCCTTATCTCGCTCCTTAAGGATGGCCATCGTCCCATCCGAGATCAACAGCGAGGCAATCTGGACGGCCGCCTGGAGCTTGCCACCCGGGCTCTGGCGGAGATCCAGCACCAGGTTCTTGACCCCTTGCGTGGCGTAGGTGGCCAGTATTTTCTCCAGCGCTTTGGCGGTGGCGTCGTTGAGAATGAGCAGCCGCACGTAGCCCGTGGTACCGTTGATCCGTCGCTCCTCGATAGGCGTGACCTCGGTAGTGCCCAGGGTGACTTTGAGGGTCAGCGGCTTGGCCTCGCCGGAGCGCTCTACGGTGAGTTCCTGCGGTCCCTCTCCGGTGGACAGGAGAACCATCGCCGCGCCGATTTCGATGTGGTTGAGCAACCGGCGGCGCATCTGCTCGGCCTGCTCGCGTTGTTGGCGACGCTTCTCGTCTTCGGGGGAAGCGGGGGTGTTCGGCGGCGTATTCTCCTGCTCCAGGCCATCGGTGAGCGCGAGCAGCTCGCGCTGACTGAGGTGCCGATCCAGCACCCACTTGCCGCCTACGTAAGTGATCCGGTCCCCGGACATCAGCCCTGCCTTCTCCGCAGGCGAGCCCGGCATGACGGACACCACCATAAGGGCTCGCTCCACCCCGTGGTCCGCCGGTTTGAGCTTGCGGATCATCATCTGCGCCCCCAGACCACGGAAGTGCCCCTCGCCTGCCTCCTGAAGAGCCTCCCATTCGCGTGGGGCGAGCAGGCGCGTGTTCGGATCGTCTAGCAGAGCGAGCATCCCCTCGATCGCCCCGTTGGCCATCGCGGTCTTGTCCGCAGGCAACGGTTCGACGTAATAGGCCTCGAGCCGGCGCAGCGCCTCGTAATAGAGCGTGCTGGGGCGAAGATCCGGATCTCCGGTGCTGGTGGATGCAAACCGCAGGCTGGATAGAAGATCCGGGCGCACAACGAGAGAGTAAAGCCGGCGCAGCCCAAGGCCGCTGAGGAAGGAAACCGCCATTAGCGAGGTGACCGTAGCGGCCAGCCAGAACGAGCGCTGGGTCCTCATATAATGCTGATCTCCGTGCTGGTTACAGGGGGTTGACGGGCCGCCCGTTTTTCCGGACCTCGAAGTGGAGGTGCGGCCCGGTGGAAAGGCCCGTACTGCCCACGTAGCCGATCACCTGCCCCCGCCTGACATTCTGGCCGGGACGCACGATGATACGCGACAGGTGGCCGTACAGCGTGGCTACCCCGCCGCCGTGTAGCACTATTATACAGTTTCCATACCCCCCGCGCCTAGCGGCAAAGAAAACCTCCCCCGAGGCGGCGGCGTACACCGGTGCGCCGTACGGGGCGCTGAAATCCAGGCCGGTGTGCAAGCGGCGGTATTTCAGGATGGGATGGATCCGGTAGCCGAAACCGGAGGTCATCGCACCCTGGGCAGGTTTAAGCCAGCGGCCTGTCCAGCGCGGTAGATCGCGGTAGCTACGCGGGCGCTCGCGTCGCGCCTGCATTCGGCGGCGGAGTTCCGCTTCCAGCATCTGCTGGATTTCGGCGGAGTCCTCCTCCAGCTCCCGAAGTTGTTCTTCTTCGAGGGCGCGGTCCGAGCGCACCTGCCGCAGCAGCGCCGCGTGCCGCTCTGTTTCCTGCTGCACTTCCGCTACGCGCCGCTGCCACTCCACGTGCGCAGCGGCGACTTCCTGCTGCCGCCGAACCAGGCGCTCGCGCTCCACCTGGACCGCCCGGTAAGCTGCGTGCAGCTGTCGCAGCATCTGCGCATCCGCCTCCATGACGCGCTGCACCAGGTACTCCCGATCCAGGTAGTCATCCAGGCCGCGCGCGCCCAGCAGAACGTCCAGGTAGGTAACGGGCCCCTCCTGATAGATCTGGTTCAGGCGGCGACCGAAGGCGCGCTGTGCAGCGCGCAGACGGGCCTCCGCTTCTTGCAGGCGCCGGGTGGCGTCGGTAACGGCGGCCTGGGCGGCAGCCAGACGCTGTTCCGCGCGCGCCAATCCGGCATTGGCGTTCTCCAGCCGGTTCTGGCTCTCCTCAAAGCGATCGGAAAGCCGTCGTTCCTGCTGCCGGACCTCCCGGACCTCACCCTCCTGGCGGTCGATCTTACGCGCGATAGCGGTCAGCTGCGTGCGCAGCCTTTCGAGCAGGGAAGGCCCTGCCGCTACGCCTCCCAGGTTACTGGCCAACAGGATGAAGCCCAGGCCAGCCGTCGCCCAGAGACGGCGGCGGTGTCGGTCGCCGTTGGATCGCATCGTTCCGTCCTATGGCCCCGAGCGGGCTCGGGGTCAGGCGCGCAGGAAGCGGCGCAGAGAGATCATGCTGCCCAGCAGGCCGGTGACCAGCCCCAACGCCGCCAGCGCCGCGAAGAAAAGCGGCAGGTCCACGCGGATGTGCAGCGGAGTAAAGAGCGTCAGGTTGAGGCGCACGCGCTCCTGGAGATAGATGACAGCCAGGTAAAGGAGGCTGCAGGCGATCGTCGCGCCCAGAACGCCCGCCACGATGCCTTCCAGGATGAAGGGGAAGCGGATAAAGCCGTTGGTGGCGCCGACGAGCTGCATAATGCGGATTTCACGGCGTCGCGCGAACAGGGTGAGGCGAATGGCATTGCTGATGATCGCCGCCGTCCCGAGCGCCAGCAGGCCGGCGAGAATGAGGCCTGCCGTCCGTACGATGGACGCCACGGAGATCAGCCGTCGGATGACTTCCTCGCCGGCGTTCACGCGCTCCACCCCCGGCAGATTCCGGATGGCGTCGGCCAGGGCGAGGGTTCGAGCGCCGTTCTCCGCCTTGACGACGATCTTGTCGGGCAGGGGGTTTTCTTCGCCGTACAGGTCGGTCCTATTCTGCTGCTGGCGGCGCCAGGCATCCCATGCCTCTTCACGCGTCACCAGCCGCGCCTCGCGGACGCCGCTCATCTGTCGGAACTGCTCCGTGAGTGATGCCGCCGTCGCGCGACTGGTCGTCATCCGCAGGAAAGCATGAATCTCGAACTGGTTAGGCAGCTCCGCCGTCCACGCGTGCAGCTGCCAGGCGAGGAAGAGGAAAATGCCGAGAATGGATAGGGAGACGGCCACCGTGCTGACAGAGGCCACGGTCATCAGCGCCTGGCGGCGGATGTTGAGCCAGGCTTCATGAAACAGGAATGGCAGACTCTTAAGGATCATACCTCAGCCCGTCCAGGACGCGGAGCCGGGGATCTCGCCCCTGTCCGGAGTTCCTCACCGTGGGGACAGCCTGCAGCGCATAACGACCGCCTGCCTCGTCGCGGACCACGGTCCCGTGATCGAGTTCGACCACCCGCTTCTGAAGCCGGTCCACGATCATCTGGTCGTGGCTGGCCACGAGCACCGTGGTTCCCAGGATGTTGATCTTATTGAGGAGCTGGATGATCTCCCAGGAAGTATCAGGATCCAGGTTGCCGGTGGGTTCGTCGGCCAGCAGAATGGGAGGGTGGTTGACGATGGCGCGGGCGATGGTGGCCCGCTGCTGCTCGCCGCCGGAGAGCTGGTGCGGGAGCGCCCGCGCCCTGTCCGCCAGGCCAACCACGTCCAGCGCCATCTCCGTGCGGCGGCTCAGCTCACGACCCCCTACGCCGATTACCCGCAGGGCGAAGGCAACGTTCTCCCATATGGTGCGATCCGGCAGCAACCGGAAGTCCTGGTAGACCACGCCCACCTTGCGGCGCAGAGCAGGCACGTGGCCGGCCCGGAGGCGGGCCACATCCTGGCCATCCACCCATACCTCACCGGACGTTGGCCGGACCTCACGGTTGATCAGGCACAGCAGGGAGGACTTCCCACTCCCCGTCTGGCCCACCAGGAAGACAAATTCGCCCGCTTCCAAGCGGAGATCGACCCCCTGAAGAGCGAGCACACCATTCCCGTAACGAAGCCAGACGTTAACCAGGTCCAGCACAGCGGAATGGTTGGCGGACATCGCAGGCCTCATACTCAGAAAGTCGGCATCCGGAAGACGCCCGCCCAGATCTCCGGGTGGACGGAAGGGGATGTTTTCGGCTGGGGATGGGATGGTAATGGGACGCGCGAGGGCCGGAGAGGAAGCCTCTTGCCCGCTGGCGAACGAGTGAGCGTCGGGGGCGCCCGCGCTCTTGACCCTGAGAGACGCGTTCATCCGATCGGGAACCCCGCACCAAGCGAGGCACGAGGATGCTACGCCGAGCGAAGGGATCGGCTTCCTGCTCTCGCCCCGCGAGAGAGCGCCGTCGCCGTCCACGACTTGAGCCCCCGGTTCCGTTCCGGCTTTGCGGCCTGCCGGGCGTGGTTCACGACGTCAGTCGCGGCGGGCTTTCGCTTCACCTCCCTGGTCCCATTGCACCGCAAACAGTGCTCGAACTGGGGCTGGTGGATGCCCATGGTCACCGATGTGCCTTTACGGCGAGGGTCGTCTGGTGCGAGAAGCGCTCCCCATGCCGCGCAGGGTTGGAATTCGTCAACCTGACTGCGAGGCAGGATGCGTGGTTGGCCCTGCGATTCCTGGGGTGGCTGGCCCCTGCGGAGGAGGAAGAGCCCGTCGCGGCATCCCCCGAGCGCACGCGTTCGCTTCTGCTTCGGCAGGGCGTGCTGCTGGAACGCCTGGCGAGCCGCCCCGGCGCCGAGGAGTGGCTCGCGGAGCTGGAGGGCGGCCAGCGGGTCGCCGCCGTACATTACTCCTCGCTGTGCGGGCCGCTTCACGCAGGCCAGGCGGTGCTGCTGAACCTCACCGCGCTGGCGCTCGATCTGGGCACAGGGGGCCGTGCGTTCGTCGTGGGTCCGCTCTGCCCCGAACTAGACGATTACCCGGGGCGCGAGGCGGGCCATCAGATCAAGCTCCGCTATACACCCCTGCAACACCGCGTGCGCACCGTAGAGGATCCCGCTAGCCCGCACCGTGATGCGCTGGTAGCCTGCGCCGAGCTGGGGGGCGTACCGGTGGTGTGTGCAGAGCTGCACAGCCAGATGGCGGCGGCGGCTCTTGCAGCGCGGGCCACCTGCCCTGATCTCCAACTGGTTTACCTGATGACCGATGGCGCGGCGCTGCCTATCGCCTGGAGCCGCCTCGTGGCGGTGCTCAAATCGGCCGGCGTCTTGGCAGCCACGATTACCACGGGCCAGGCGTTCGGCGGCGACTACGAGGCAGTGTCGCTTCCCAGCGCGCTCATCGCCGCGCGCGCGGTTGCGGGAGCGGATGTGATCCTGGTCTCGCAAGGACCGGGTAACGCGGGGACCGGCACCACCTTTGGGTTTAGCGGTACGCAGCAGGCAGAGGCGCTGCACGCGGCGGCAGCGCTGGGCGGCCAGCCAGTGGCCGTGCTGCGCGCCAGCGATGCCGATCCCCGCCCCCGCCACCAGGGGATCAGCCACCACTCTCTCACCCTTCTCGGCCGCCTGACGCTATGCACGTGCACCGTGCCGCTACCGGCGGGCGAAGACGCACGTCGATTGCGCACCTCCCTTGCAGAGGCGGGTATCATCCGCCACACGCTTGCGGAAGTGGCGGTGGAAGC
>JACQGL010000129.1 GCA_016199525.1 Armatimonadota bacterium | reverse complement strand
CGGCAGCCGGGTGCGCCCCATCCTCGTAGGGAAGGGGTCGGAGGTTAGGTTCGATGGTGAGACGACGCCTGTCGTCCGCCGGGGATACCGATGCCCGGGCCGGCCCATCCCTCCCCTTCTGAGCAGCCCCGCATGGTGGGAGTTTCAGGGCGGACGGAAAAGCCCCCGCCCCCGGGAGCGGGGGCAGGGGCCAGTCAGACAGGAATCTGCTTCGAGGCCCGCGCCGCCCCACTCACGGCGCAGGTGTGGCCGTTAGCAGCAGGCCCTGCAGCGTCCCACTGCCGTCGTCCACGGCGGCGGTGAACACGATCTGCCCGCGCTCGTTGCTCGCCCCGCCGATGTACGTGTACGGGAAGGTCCCCACCAGGTCCGGCGGCAGCAGGGCCACGATCGTGCCCACGCCGGGGATCACGGTGCCGGTCCTGGCCACCAGCTTCGGGGAACCGTGCGACCCGACGTAGAGCCCATCGCTGCCGTCCTGCAGGCGGCCGCTGAAGGAGACCTCGCCCGCGTTGTTCAGGTGGTAGGTGCTCGCGAAGAAGCTGGCCCGCAGCAGGTTGCCGCCCCCCGGCATTGGATCGCCGGGCCGCGCCACCGGCACGGTCACGCCTCCGGAGAACAGGAACACCCCCAGGTCCTCCCCGAATCCGGGCGATGGCGTCAGGTCCCCGACGAAGGCGACCTGCCCGCGGTTGTTCACCACGGGCCCGAAGGCAAAGCGGTAGATCCCTCCGCCCGGGGCGGGCTGCCCCTGGTGGGCGATGGAGAGGATCTCGCCGGTGGCGGCCTTCTTCAGGTAGATGCTCTCCGCGGCGAAGATAAGGGCCGCCTGCGGCACGCCGAAGTCGATCACCTCTTCCCCCGCCACGTGGGCGCCGAAGGCGACATCCCCCGCGTCGTTGATCCAGGGGTTCTCGGCGAAGTCGAACACGCCGCCGCCGGGCGCGGGATCACCGGGCCGTACCACGTTGGCAATCTGCCCGCGCCGGTCCGCCGTGAAGCAGCCGGCGCCGAGGAAGCGCAGGTCGCCGTCGATGCCGGGCGGCCCGGGCGCGATGTCCGCGCCGCTCACCAGCCCCGCGAAGGCGATATCCCCACGGTTGTTGATGCTGGCGTGGGTGGTGGCCCCGTGGAACACGCCGCCCCCGGGCGCCGGGGTGACGCCCGGGACGAACACCGGGGTGACCGCTCCCGTGACGTGCGAGAAGCGGTAGACCCCCGCGTGCGAGCCGATCGGGATCACGAAGGGCTCCAGAACGAAGGTGAAGGCCATGTCGCCGGGATCATTGAGCGGCACGCCGGGGATGAAGAACGGCCCGAAGACCCCACCGCCCGGCGCCGGCTGCCCGAACCGGGCGACCTCCATCAGCTGCCCCTTCCTTAGCAGGAAGATGCCTTCCCCGCCGGTGGACAGATCCGCGCCGAACGCCACGTCGCCGCGCGCGTTGATGGCGTAGGGCTCGAAGTCGAAGACGAAGTCGCCGCCGCCGGGCACCGGATCGCCCAGGGCGGCGAGCACGTCGAACGTGTAGCCGGCAGGCCGCGCTGCCGTCTGCCGTGGCGGCGCCCCCAACAGGGCCGCCGCCACGAGCAGCAGGACGGCCGCCAGACGGAAGCTGAGGCTCCGTGCCGGGAACGGAACGGCTCTCATGGGAACCTGCTTTCTATGTCGCGTGGGGGCCGCGAGTCAAGCCGAGGCGAGCGCGCGCCCGGGTGACCGGCGGTCGTGCACGCACAACAGGAACACACCGCGCCGTGGTGGGAGGGAGCATACGCCTCGGTTGCCGGACGCGGCGTCAGGAGAAGATAGGAGCGGCAGTGGATGACGAACGACAGCAGCCCATACCGCTCTCTGTCCCGGTGACGAGCGGACATCCGCGCTGCCGCTCGCCATACGAGGACTCTTGGTACAGAGTCTTCTTTACTGGAAGGCGGTTTCCTTCTCGTTGATGAAGAAAAAGTCGTCTAACCTGCTAGCTAGACGATCAGGAGAGCGTACGGCAGTCCCGAGTAAGGAGCCCTCGTCTGACTTCTCAGCCGAAGATCGACCGGTCGCGCCCGGGCGGGGCGCCAGGTACGGCGCGGGTTGTCCCTCACTCCAGCGTGCGCTGCTCCAGGCGGAGCGGCTTGCCGAACGGATTGGTGATCCGCGCGGAGGCGACCCAGCCGCCGCCGCCCTGCGTCACCTTGAGCAGGACGCGGTTCACGCCCGCCGCCAGGCGGCCCTTCGGAGAATCCTGTCCGTCCCGCGGCCAGCGGGCGGCTGGTATGCCAGCCCCTTCCCGCTCCTCTCGCGCGGTGAAAAGGGGGTGGGTTTCAGGACGACCCGATCTGCGGTACTTAACAATAGGCAACCACTAACCTGCGAACCAGTGCTGCCTGGCGCGGATCCCTCCGGTTACCGGGCCGATACAGCGCTTTTCATCCGCATCCCGTGCTCCTTCGATTCAACCGTGCCGCCCTGTTCTGGTCGGTTCTCGTCACCGGCGCGCTGGTGGCGGCCATCGTCGTCGGTTCCCGCCGCTTGCAGTATTTCGACGCAGCGCTGGTACCCTACACATTCGCCAGCATCTTCACCCTGTTCGGCCTGACCTACCACTACGCCACCTGGCTGCAGCGTCCGCCCACACGACGCTACTGGCAGCGCACCTGGGAACAGATTCGGCAGGGCAACGTGCCCCTCCGCCTGGGGCTGGTGCTGCGGCGGCTGGTGACCCACATCCTAGCGCAGAGCTTCATCTGGCACCGCAGCCGGCTGCGCTGGTGGATGCACTTCACCCTCTTCTGGGGCTGCGTGCTGGCCGCCCTGGTCACCTTCCCGTTGGTATTCGGGTGGATCCACTTCGCCACCGTTCCCGGGCATCCCTACGTTTACCAGATTCACCTCTTCGGCTTTCCGGCGGGAACGTTCGCGCCCCATTCCTTGCTGGGATGGGTGGTGATCCACATGCTGGACTTCGCCGCTGTGCTGGTGCTGGTGGGCGTGGGGCTTTCCTTCTGGCGGCGCACCCGCGATCCGGATGCCCTGGCGGTGCAGAACTTCTACAACGACCTGCTGCCGCTGCTCATCCTGTTCGCGGTCTCTGTGACCGGGTTAATGCTCACCTTCAGCAGCCTCTGGTTGCGCGGTTACTACTACAGCTTCCTGGCCCAGATCCACGCCATTACGGTGATCGGCGGCCTGCTCTACCTACCATTCGGCAAGTTTTTTCATATTGTCCAGCGGCCCGCGCAACTGGGAGTGGCTCTCTATAAGAAGGTGGGGGCAGAGGGGGAGTCCGCGCGCTGCGCCTGCTGCCAGGCGGCGTTCACCTCCCAGATGCATCTCGACGATCTGAAACAGGTGCTTGCGGAGCTGGACTTCCACTACGAGATGCCCCCGGGCAGCGCCATAGACCATTACCAGAACGTCTGCCCGCGCTGCCGCCGCGTGACGATGGCGTTGACCCAGGCCCGGATCTCCGGGCGCGAGTTCCTTTAGGATAACGCGATGGCTGACCTGCCGGCCCCCGAAAACCAGATCATCGAGCGCTTTGGACCGCACGCGGCCTACGTGCCCGTGGGTGGCTGGGGCGCTGCCTCAGACCCGGACCGCCGCGTGCCCAGCCACTGCTGCTTCTGCGGACAGCAATGCGGGATGATCCTGCTCGTGAAGGATAACGTCATCGTGGGCCTGGAACCGTGGGAGGAGTTTCCCTTCAACCACGGTATGCTCTGCCCCAAAGGCGTGAACCGCTATCTGCAAAGCGGCCATCCGGACCGCCTGCGGGCACCGCTCGTCCGCGCGCCGAACGGCTTCCAGGAGACTACCTGGGACGATGCCCTCGATCGCGTGGCTCGTGCCGTACGGCAGATCCAGGCGGAGCACGGCCGGGACGCGTTCGCGATGCTTTCCGGCGCATCGCTCATCACTGAGAAAGCCTACCTGGCGGGCAAATTTGCCCGCCTCGCGTTGAAGACGCGCAACATTGACTATAACGGCCGCCTGTGCATGGTCTCCGCCGCCGCCGCCAGCAAGAAGGCGTTTGGCATCGACCGCTCCGCCAACCCCTGGTCCGATATTCTCCTGGCGGAATGCATCCTCATTGCCGGCTCGAACACTGCCGAATGCAGCCCTATTACCACAGATTACGTGTGGCGGGCGCGGGACAGCGGCGCGCACGTGATTGTGGTGGACCCGCGGCTGACGCCCATCGCCCGCACTGCAGACGTCTATCTCCCTGTTCGTCCCGGCCGTGATGCCGCGCTCCTCAACGGCATGCTGCACGTCCTCATTCAGGAGGACCTGCTGGACCACACCTTCATCCGCGAGCGCACCACCGGCTTCGAGCAGGTGAAGGAAGCGGTCTCCCACTACCCGCCCGCCGTGGCGGCAGAGATCGCCGGGGTGCACGCGGAAGACCTGGTGCGCGCCGCGCGGCTGTGGGGGGAAGCGAAGACCAGCTTCGCGCTGCACGCGCGGGGCATCGAGCACCACATCCAGGGCGTGGAGAACTGCGCCGCGGTGATCAACCTGGTGCTGGCCACGGGGCGAATCGGACGGCCCGGGTGCGGCTACGGCACGATCACCGGCCAGGGGAACGGCCAGGGCGGCCGCGAGCACGGCCAAAAGTGTGACCAGCTCCCCGGCATGCGCGACATCGAAGACCCTGCCGCGCGGGAGTACATCGCCCGCGTGTGGGGCGTGCATCCGGATGAAATCCCGCACCAGGGGCTCACCGCCGTGGAGATCTTCGAGGCGATCGATCGGAGCGAGATCCGTGGCCTGCTCAGCATCTCCTTCAACCCGCTCGTCTCCCTGCCAGATGCGGGTTTCATCCGCAACTGTCTCAGGAAGCTCGACTTTTACTGCGCCATCGACTTCTTTCTCTCCGAAACCGCGCGCCACGCAGACGTGGTGCTCGCCGGTTCCACGCAGGAGGAAGAAGAGGGCATCGTTACCAGCGTGGAGGGCCGCGTCATCCACATTCGTCAGGCAGTGGAGCCGCCGGGCCAGGCGCGGCAGGACACGCGCATCCTGTGCGACCTGGCCGAGCGCCTGGGCGCAGGAGACAAGTTCCGCTTCCGCAGCACCCGCGAGATCCTGGATGAGCTGCGCGTCGCCTCCCGCGGCGGCCTGGCGGATTACTACGGGATTACCTACGAGAAGATCGATCGGCAGATGGGCGTCTTCTGGCCCTGTCCCGAACTCGACCACCCCGGCACCCCCCGCCTGTTCGAGGATGGCCGCTTCTATACAGGCGATGGCAGGGCGCACTTCATTCCCGTCACCTGGCATCCCCCCGCCGAGGACACCGACGAAGAATACCCCATCGTGCTTACCTCCGGCCGCGTGGTGGCGCACTACCTCTCCGGCAACCAGACGCGCCGCATTGGCCCCCTGCTGGATCAGACGCCCAACCCTTACGTGGAAATCCACCCACAGCTGGCGGCGCAGCTGGGAGTGGCGGACGGCGAGCCGGTGCGCATCACCAGCCGTCGCGGCAGCATCGTCCTGCCCGCCAGCGTGGTGACCACCATCCGGCCGGATACTGTCTTTATTCCCTACCACTGGGGTGGGCGGCAGTCGGTGAATATCCTAACAATACGCGCTCTTGATCCGGTCTCGAAGATCCCGGAATATAAGATCTGCGCCGTCAAGCTGGAGAAGGCGGCGGCCGGCGCGGTGCCGGCCGCCGAGATAGCGAGCCTTTCCCCCAGGCACCATGTCTGAGCCGCTGGAGTTCTTTATCGACCCGATGCGCTGCATCGGCTGCCAGGCGTGCGTGAGCGCCTGCCGCGAGTGCGGCACGCACCGTGGTACGTCCGTCATTCATCTGGAAGTGATTGACCGGATGCGCACGATCCAAACCACGCCGATGGTGTGCATGCACTGCGTGGACCCCACGTGCGCCGAAGTCTGCCCCGCCGATGCCATCAAGCAGACGCCGGAGGGAGTGGTCCTCTCTTCGTTGAAACCGCGCTGCATCGGGTGCGAGAACTGCGTGATTGCCTGCCCCTTCGGCGTGCCCAAGTACGACGCGTTGCCGGATCAGATGATGAAGTGCGACCAGTGCTACGACCGCACGTCCATCGGCCTGCGCCCCTGGTGCGCCACCGTCTGTCCCAGCCGCGCGCTCTACTTCGGCCCGCGCAGCCAGGTGGAGGCGCAGCGGCGCGGCAAGCCGCTCAACCGGTTCCGGTTCGGTAACGAGGTGGTGGAAACGAAAGTGAACATCATCGTCCCCGAGGGCGTGGACGAGTTCGTCTTCGACGTGGCGGCGCACATCTCGGAGGGAATGCCGCACTCCGTAGCGGATCTGGCGCTGGCCGCCTCGGCGGAGGACCACTAGAAATGCAGCAACCTGGCACAGAGACGGTTCATCCACCCCCCTGGCGGGAAGACTTCCCTATCAACCAGGGCGAGGACGCCTACATCACACGGCGACAGTTTGCGAAGTTCCTCACTCTCACTTCCTTCGGCTTCTTCGTCGGGAACGTATGGCTGGCGCTGGTCACCATGCTGCGCCGCCGCCGCGCGCCTGTGCCGCCCATGTGGGTGGCCGCCATTGCCGATATGCCGCCAGGAGCGGCACGGGTGTTCCACTACCCTCGCGATATCGACGCGTGCCTGCTCATTCACTCGCCCCGCTACGGCTTCGTCGCCTACAGCCAGAAGTGCACCCACCTGGCCTGCCCGGTGCTCTACCACCCGGAGCAGGATGAGATCCGCTGCCCCTGTCACGAGGGTCTGTTCGACGTGGCGAACGGGGACGTGCTGGTGGGGCCACCCAATCGACCGCTGCCCCACATTCGCCTGGCAGTGCGTGACGGAAGCCTGTACGTGGTGGGAACGGAGGCGCCCTGATGGCTAGACCTTTGCCGACCCGGGGCCAGAGGCTCACGCTCATCGGCGTGGTGCAGGGGCTGATGGCCACCCTCCTGGTGGTTCAGCTCTGGCTGCTGGTGGGCACCGTGGAGGCAGTCTACGCCGGGGATGTGGCGGCCGCCTGGCCTGCCGCGCTCGCCTCGGGGGCGTGTTTCCTGGTCAACCTGGGGATCTTGCAGGCGATGCTGCGCGCCATCGGCGAAGCGGCGCCGCACGTAGGCCCGCCGCGCGGCCCGGCTCTCGGCGGTGGCGGCCGCGTGCAGGGCGTCCCCCCGGAAGGGGTAAGCCCACCCCGGGAGATACCCTGACCGATGGTCTATCAAGAACGGATCACGCTGGCCACCCAGGGCCACCGGGATAGCCACGATCTCACGGGGGAGGTGCGGCGCATCGTGAGCCAGTCAGGCATCCATACCGGCCTGGCGCACGTATTCACCCTGGGCAGCACGGCGGCCGTGGGTGTCATTGAGTTCGAGCCGGGTTTGAGGCAGGATCTTCCCGAGCTCCTGGACCGCCTCATCCCGCCCAGCCGGAGCTACGCGCACGAGCAGACCTGGCACGATGGCAACGGCCATTCCCATCTCCAGGCGACGCTGCTGAGCCCCTCGCTGACGGTTCCGGTGGCGAACGGGGCACCGGTCCTGGGAACCTGGCAGCAGATCTTCCACCTGGAGTGCGACATCCGGCCGCGCCAGCGGACGATCGTGGTCACGGTGATCGGCGAGTAGGCCTTCTAACCGAGACGCGCGTCTACAACCCCCCTCCGAACCCTCCCCCTCCCGGTGAGGAGCGGAAGCCGCCGCCTCCGGGAGACGACTGGAATCCGCCCCCGCCGGGCGAGGAGGGGCCTCCGCCGGAAGAGCCTCCCCACGAACCGCCCCACGGCCCTCCAGGAGCGCCTCTGTAGGAAGACTCCTCACGCGGAGAAGTATCCACAGCGCGGTAGGCCCGCTCGGCCTCGTCACCGGCCGCCCGGCAGTGGGCGAATGCGGCGATGGGATCGGCGGTGCGCAGGCCGTCGCCATTCGTCAGGGAAGAACGGGCACGGCGCAGGCGCGATTCGGCGGCGTGCTGGCGGTTGTGGCGGTAGCGGTTGAGGTGATCCTGGGCGCGGCGGATGGCGCGCTCTGCGGCATCTCGGGCCCCATCCAGACTAGTCACCACCGCCCGCAGCTCCTCGGCGCGATCGATGGCCTGCTGCAGTAAGGCGCGCCGCTGCGCCAGCTCTGCTTCCGCCTCCGCCAGCAACCGCGCGGCGAGCGCGAACTCCTGGCGATCCATGCCGTTCGCCTGGGCCGCCCGCGCCCACCGGGGGTCCCCCTCCGTCAGTTGCCGGACGGCGGCCTCTACGGCGGGCAGCATCCGGTAGCGAGGATAGCCCTCGAGTAAAGCCGCAGCCGCCCGAGCGGGTGGCCCCCACGCCCGCGCCGCCTCCAGGGCGCGCGGGAAGCTCTGAAGGCGCTGCTCATTCGACGCGCGGAGGGCGGGAATGGCCTGGATCCCCTCGCGCGCCCCCGTAACGTCCCGCAGGGCCACCTGACACAGATCGTAGATAGCCAGATAGTCCGGGAGCTGGTTCTCGAGCTGCTGCTGGCTCAGCCGGGCGGCGCGCTGCTGGGCGGCCCTCGCCGTATCCAGCAGGGCCAGGCTGTGGGTAAAGTGCTCCGCGCGGTAGCCCTCCTGGCGCAGCGGCTGGTATGCTTGTAGCGCGTTGTCGCACGCGGCCTCCAGCTGCGAACGCACGGCCTGGTACTGGTCCAGCGCCTGGTCCAGGTGGGTCAGCTGCAGAGCGAGACTATCCGCCGCGCCCAGCGCCGGGGAAAGGAGCGCCTCCGCTTCTGCCGTCCGCTGGCGAATCTGGTCCGGATGAGCGGCGCGGTCTGCCTGCTTGAAGCAGGATTCCGCCTCTACGAGGCTGCGGACCTGATCTTGCACCTCCAGGCCGCGGAGGTAGCGGGGAAGGTGCCGCTGCCGCGCCCGTGCCAGCCGGGGCTGAAGCGCGTCCAGGCGACCGCGGAGGAGTGCTAGCTGCTCGCGCACCGGACGCGCGGCAGCCCGCGCGTCCGCCACCAGGCCCCAGCGGGCGAGGTGCAGAACCAGCCCGACGGCCACCAGGATAGCCAGGTGGACCCAGAACCGGCGGCTCCGTTCGGCATCACTCCACACGTGCTCGAACACAGGCCCCGAATAGGTTTCGGGGCAGGCGTCCTCGGCTCCACGAACTGTCCGCCAGGGCGCGGAGAGCATAGAAGCACGCAGAGAGGGAGAGAAGGGCAGACCTAGAGGCTGCGCACCGGGCACCCCGTTACGAGGAGGCGCGCTCGCATCCCCCACGATCTGCCGGCACCCTGAGCCACGCTGCCGGCGGTGTGGCCCAGCCAATCACGACCTGCCGGACCCGCTAACGCGGGTACCTCCCGCCCCGGCCCGCGGGCCACAGCGTGGTCCAGAGGAAGAACCACCACGCCACGCCAATAAGAGCGGCAGCCGCAATGGCACCCAGGTCTTCCACAGATGTCTACTTCGGCACGGCGGGAGTCTGGGG
This sequence comes from Armatimonadota bacterium, assembly GCA_016199525.1. GTDB lineage: Bacteria > Armatimonadota > SYMT01 > SYMT01 > JACQGL01 > JACQGL01. The sequence goes on along the minus strand of JACQGL010000129.1, from coordinate 1,022 downwards.
AGGGACAACCGCGCGCTGATAGCAGTAGTTTAGCGCGCGCCTCAGGGGGCGTCAACGAGGATTCTGCCTCTAGCGGCGAGAACCACCGGAGGGAGGGAAGGAGTATGGCACAAGGCTGGCTGGCAGGCGTCGCCCAGATGGATATCACCCCGCCCCTGGGGGTCTGGTTGACTGGATACGGGAACCGGCCCGGACCCGCCAGTAACGTCCTGGATCCCCTGTTTGTCCGCGCCCTGGCGGTGTCGGACGGGGAGCGGACAGCGGCGCTGGTGAGCGTGGATCTCGTCGGGTTAAGTGCGGCGCACGTGAAAGAAATCCGGAGGCAGGTCGCCGCGCGGACCGGCATCCCGCCCGAGCTGCTGCTGCTCAACGCCTCCCATACGCACGCCGGCCCGGCGACGATGGCGCTGCGCAGCCTGGGCGAGTGCGACCCCGAGTACTGCGCCTTGCTGCCGCGCTGGGTCGCCACCGTGGTCGAGCTGGCCGTCCGGCGGCTGGCGCCCGGGAGACTTGCCTATGGGGAGGCGATCACGGATATCGGCATCAACCGCCGCGAGGTGCGCGAGGGACGCATCGTGATGGGTCCCAACCCCCACAGCGCTTACGATCGCACGGTGGCGGTGCTGCGGGTGGACGGGGAGGACGGCGCGCCGCGGACGGTATGGTTCAGCCACGCCACCCACGGCGTGGTCATGGGGAACCAGAACACCGGCATCTCCGCCGAGTGGCCCGGCGCAGCGTGCGCCACCCTTCGGCAGGCGCTGGGCGGGGAGTGTGTGCCGCTGTTCGCACAGGGGTGCGCGGGAGACATCAACCCCCGCCGGCGGGGCGACTTCGAGGTGGTACGCAGCGTGGGTCGGGAGCTGGCCGGGGCGGTGCTGACTGCTATAGAGACCGCCGAACCAATCCCCTCCACTGGCGTGGCGGGTGCCCGCGAGGTGGTGGATCTGCCGCAGTACGCTCCCTCCACGGCAGAAGCGGATGCGGCGGTGGCCGAGATGAAGGAACGGCTGGCGCAGGTG